>JAKAVN010000028.1 GCA_021827495.1 Deltaproteobacteria bacterium
ATACCAGCAGCGCCTGGGTCGAGTCGAGTCCGCCCGAGATTCCGATCACGACGCGCTTGATGCCGGCCGCGCGCAGCCGCGTCGCCAACCCCTGCACCTGGATTTCATAGACCTCCGAGCATCGCTCGTCGCGCAACTCCGCCTTGGAGGGGACGTAAGGGAAACGCTCGGGCCGGCGCTCGGGGAGCATCCGGCCGCGCCGCGCGAGTTCGGCCCGGAAGCTGACGGTGCGAAAGCGGCGCAGCGCGTCGCGATGATGGCGGATCGTTTGGGCGAAGCTGGTCTGGCGCATCCGCTCCTGCCAGAGGCGCTCGAGGTCGATCTCCGAGCAGACCAGTTGCGGTTCGGAGCTGAAGCGGCGGGAGGTGGCGAGCAGGTTGCCGTTTTCGCAGATGAGGCCCTGGCCGTCCCAGGCGAGGTCGGTGGTTGATTCGCCCGCGCCGGCGCCGGCGTACAGATAGGCCGCCATGCAGCGCGCCGACTGGCTGGCAACCAGCGCGCGCCGGTACTCGGCCTTGGCGACGGTGACGGGGGAGCCCGACGGGTTGAGCAGCACGGTTGCGCCGGCGAGCGCCGCGTAAGAGGAGGGCGGGATCGGCGCCCACAGGTCCTCGCAGATCTCGACGTGAAAAGTGAGCAGCGGCTGCTCCTGGAGCGCGAACAGCAGATAGCCGCCGAACGGGATCGCGGACTGTCCGCAAAGCTCGATTTCGTCGCGCACGGCGGTGTCGCCCGGCACGAACTGCCGCATCTCGTAAAACTCGCGGTAGTTGGGCAGATAGGTCTTGGGCACCACGCCGAGAATGCGTCCGCGATGGACGACGGCGGCGCAGTTGTAGAGCTGATGGTCGATGGCCAGCGCGAGCCCCACGACGGCGGCGGGGTCGAGCGCGCGGCTCGCCTCGACGATCCGGGCCAGCGCGGCGGCGCATCCGTCGAGCATGACGCGTTGCTGATGGAGGTCCTCGCAGGAGTAGCCCGGCAGTCCGAGTTCCGGAAAGAGCACGACGGCGCAATGGCGCTCGGCCGCCTGGCGCATCAGGGCGAGGGTCTGTTCGCCGTTGAAGGCGGGGTCGGCGACGCGCACGGCCGGGATGGCGACCGCGACGCGGACCATGTCGTGGTTGTGGAAGTTGAAGAACTCCTCGCCCGCTCTCACGGCTCCTCCTAGGCTGGATTAAGCGTATACCGGGAGCTTTGCAAAAAGAACCGGCCTCTTAGAGCGGCATGATGGTTTGAGGTAAGTGAAAAGGGCGCCAATTTATCGCCGATGACGTTCCGCATTCCGTTGGCCTCGAGAGATGAGGGCTGTATAGACTAATTTACTGCGGGCGATGGTTCGGCGCGCTCGGGAGGAATGATGGAGCGGCGGTGGATTTCCTCGGCTCGGACGTTATGGGCGATGTGCGCGGCGCTGTGGCTCGCCGGATGCTCGGCCTACAACGCGGCGAGTATCCCGGCCCGGCCCGCGCCGCTGCCTTCAGTCCAGGCCGCGCCAGGTTCCAGCCACGTCACGGTCGCCTCGTGGTACGGCCCCGGCTTCATCGGGCAGCGCACCGCGAGCGGCGAAGTTTACCATCGTGACGACCTGACCGCCGCCTCGCGCAGCCTGCCGCTGGGCACGCGCGTGCGCGTCACCAACCTCAGCACCGGGCGCGCGGTGGTGGTGCGAATCAACGATCGCGGGCCATACGTGCGCGGCCGGGGCATCGACCTCTCGCAGCGCGCCGCCGAGCGGATTGGACTCAACCACAGCGGCATCGCGCGTGTCGCGGTGACCCGGCTCGACGCGACAGTGACCGCGTCGGCGGCGCGGCCTCCAGCGCAATGGAGCGGGCGGGCGCGCGTGAGCCATTACACGGCGCGCCATTATCGGCGCACCCGCCATTACACACATCATTACACGCATCATTACAAGTATGCGTCGGTTTCGTACCGCTCGTCGCATCGGATGGTCGCCAACCCGGTCGGCGACTGGCTGCTTCAGATGGTCCGCTAGTGTCCTGAGTTAGAGATTCGCAGCAATATGTTTCGGCAGAAATGTGAGGATTCTTCGGGCTTTGTTTTTCACCGAACTTCTAACTCAGGACACTAGGGCCGCGCGTTCGCTGTGCACAACCTACGATCGCGATGCTTGATCCTTCGCGAGCGATGAGAGAAATCCGTAGGGACGATGGCCAAGACAGGACGCAACGACCCGTGCCCTTGTGGCAGCGGGCGCAAGTACAAGCATTGCTGCCGGATACGGAATCTGCCGGCTGAGGACGGCGTTATGCCGGCCACCCGGGAGCGCTTTAGCGAGGCGATGGATCGGGTGTTTCGCTGGGGCCATCGGCCGGAGTGGGACAAGCATTGTGAACAGGTATGCGACCTGCATCTGCTGGGACTATCCGAAGATGCCGAGCTCGACCTTCAAGGGCTCAGCGAAGCGGTCGGGCAGGAGGCGCTTGAACCGGCGATAGCGTGCGCCCTGGAAGACCTGGCGACACTGCGCTTCGAACCTGACGATCGTAATCTGGTTGACGATTACCTGCGCCGGCGCGGCTGGACCGAGACGCCCAAGGCTCGCGAATACCTGCTCGCGGTGCGCGACTCGGTGATGAGTCTCTACGAGGTTCAGGAGGTGGAGCCGGGGGTGTCGTTGACGCTCAAGGACCTGCTCAGAAACGTGGCGCCAATTGTGGTGAGCGAACGTATGGGTTCGATGCAACTTGTGCGCTGGGACATCATCGCCGGCCGGGTGGTGCGGACCAGTGACGCCACGATGCTGACCGGCGCAGTGCTGCACTTCCAGCGGCAGATGGCGCAAGGATTTTCTGAGGGCCGTCAAGCAGTATCGCAGGCGCCATGCGCTTGCGACCGCCGATGAGTCACTGTTCGCCGATGACGTGCTGCGCGAGTCTGCCTTCCTGATATCGAATCTGTGGCTGGCCGCGCTTATAAGCGCGGTCTCCGCTCCGCGGCCCGAACTGCGCAACTTCGACGGCCATCGGCTGGTTTTTACCAAGAGCCGTTTCGCGTTCAAACCCGAGGATCGCGCGGCGATCATCGCTGTGCTTGACCGGCTTCAAGGCGTAGCTGGCGACAGCGACGCAAAGACCCCCACCTGGCTCTGGCAGGGTGTCGCGTCCGCAGCCACGCCGCGAAGCGGCGAATCGCGTGAGAGCCAAACGACGTCGGATAGCCGCATTGGGGGCCTCGAACAAGTCAATTTTGGAACGATCATTCTCGAAGAGCGGCAGTTGATGCTGGAGACGAACTCGGTCGAGCGTGGTGAACGCGGCCGCCGGCTCATTGCCGAGGCGCTCGGCGAATTGGCGGCGCCGGGGCTGGTGAGCGTGCAGGAAGCGGGGCAGGCGCTCGACGAATGGCGCGCCAGGGGACCGCGCTCACCCGCCGCGGAGCCCGAGGAGGATCTGCCCCCTGAGGTGAAGGAACAGCTCCTGCTTGAGTTGAAGGACCGCCATTACCGCGACTGGGTGGACCACGCCCTTCCGGCGCTCGATGACAAAACTCCGCGCCAGATGAGTCGAACCAAGGCCGGCCGCGCCCGGCTGCTCAGCCTGCTCAAGGAAATCGAAAACTCCGAGCTGCGCTACGCCCGCGACGAGCAAATCGCCCCCTACGACATGGCGTGGATGTGGCAGGCGCTGGGAATTTCGCACCCCGACCCGCCGCGGCAGGAGCGCCACGAACAGCTTCCGCTCGAGCTCAAGTGAAGTGGCGTTCGATATAGACCAGCGCGCTTTCGAGGTCGGGCAGTATCTTGGTGCAGAACCGCACCATCCAGGGTGAGCAGTCCTTGAAGCCGAGCGGACTGAAGGCGATCACGAACTTGCCCAGGCCGTGGCTGGCGTAGAAGACCTCCATCGCGGTACCCAGCGAGGGTTTGCAATAATTGACCAGCAAAAGGTCGGCGTCGCGCACGTCCTGGAGATCGAACTCGACGATCTCATTGGAGGAGTCGATCTCGTTGTCGCGGAAATTGCGGCGCAGCGGATCGAGCAGGATGAAGCGGCCGGCCAGACGCTCCTTGGCGCGGGTGCGCCAGTCCTTGGCCGCCATCGGGTCGGCATCCATGATCGGTCCGCAGAGATAAATCTTCCGTACGCTTTCCAGCATACGCAGGCAAATTAGCACAGCCGCGCCGCCGCCGCCGCATCGGAGTAAAGGGGCTTCCGCTGACGGGCGTGAAACCGCATCCGGCGCGCATCGTAATATAAAGCTCGAATGGCGTCCGGGTTTCTTCTTTCAGCATCGGAAACCGGATAAAACTTAGTGGGGTGGCTGTTGCGGCGTCCGAACACGATGGCGAAGGTCGAACCACTGCGGGAACAGAAGGTGCCCGAAGCCCCGGCGCCCAAGGCGCGGCAAGTCGCGCTCGAGGCCGAAGGGCTGGTCAAGCGCTACGGCGGACGCGCCGTGGTCGATGGCGTCGCCGTTACGGTCCATAGCGGCGAGGTGGTTGGGCTGCTGGGCCCCAACGGCGCCGGCAAGACCACGACCTTCTACATGGTGGTCGGGCTGATCAAGCCCGACGAGGGGCGGGTGCGGCTGGGCGGCGAGGACATCACGATGCTGCCGCTGTACCAGCGCGCCCGGCGCGGCATCAGCTACCTCCCGCAGGAGCCGTCGGTCTTCCGCAAGCTCACGGTCGAGCAGAACCTGCTGGCGGTGCTCGAGACGCTGCCGCTCACAGAGGAGGAGCGGCAGGCGCGGCTGCAAACGCTGCTCGACGAACTCGACATCGCGCGGCTGGCGCGCTCCAAGGCGAGCGTGCTGTCGGGCGGCGAGCGGCGCAAGGTCGAGATTACCCGCGCGCTGGTGCTCGACCCGATGTTCCTGTGTCTCGACGAGCCGTTCGCCGGCATCGACCCGATCACCGTGGTCGAAATCCAGCGCATCATCACCTACCTCAAGGAGCGCGGCATCGGCATCGTGATCTCCGACCACAACGTGCACGCGACGCTGTCGATCATCGATCGCGCCTACGTGATTCACGCGGGCAAAATCCTGTTCCACGGCGGCCCGCGCGAGATCGTCGACAGCGACATCGTACGCCAGGTCTTTCTCGGCGAGCGCTTCCGGCTCGCCCGCTAACGCGCCGCGCCGGGTGATGCGGCGCGGCGGCGGCAATGGTATTATTGGTTGTATGAGTTTGCTGATTCCGATGGTGGTCGAGCAGACCGGCCGCGGCGAGCGCGCGTACGACATCTACTCGCGTCTGCTCAAGGACCGGATCGTCTTCATCGGCGGCCCGATCCATGACGAGGCCGCCAACCTGGTAACCGCGCAGTTGCTGTTCCTCGAATCCGAGGATCCCGAGCGCGAGATCAACATGTACATCAACTCGCCCGGCGGCTCGGTGACCGCGGGGCTCGCGATCTACGACACGATGCAGTTCGTGAAGCCTCCGGTATCGACGCTGTGCGTGGGGCAGGCGGCGAGCATGGGCGCGGTGCTGCTGGCGGCGGGCGCCAAGGGGCGCCGCTACGCGCTGCCGCACTCGCGGATCATGATCCACCAGCTCTCGGGCGGCTTCGAGGGCGCGGCGGCCGATATCGAGATCCAGGCGCGCGAGGCGCTGCGCCTGCGCGAGATTCTCAACAACATCCTGACCAACCATACCGGCCAAGTGCTCAAGCGTATCGAGAAGGACACCGACCGCGACTTCTTCATGCCCGCGGCGCAGGCGGTTGAATACGGAATCATCGACGAGGTGATCGCGAACCGCCCGGGCAAGGCCGTCGGTGATCATCCCAAGCCCAACGATCATCCCAAGGCCACACCGTAGCGGGCCAGGGGTTCAGGAAAGGCAAAAAGGCCGGCGCCGCGTCAGGGCGCCGGCCTTTCTTACCTCAACCCTCGCGCCACCGCTGCGGCGGTGGAGTGGCGGCGGCGATGCCGCCGCGGGCCGGCTTTCACTGCGCGCCATAAGCAGGAAGGCCGTTGCCATCGCTGGCAACGGCCTTCTCGCTTTGTGGTCTGGCGGCGGCTGCCTATCTGCCGCCGCCGGCGGCCGATCGCATTGGCCTCCTTGACGTAGGCCCTGCCCAGCGTGAGCGCGGTGTCGAGCGCAGCGCCGCGCGCTCCTCTTCGCTGGCCGCGGGAATCACTGGATAAAGTTGAAGTATTACTTTAACCATGTCATGGCCTTCCTTTTTTTCGGGGGCGCCGGCCGCGCCATCCGCCGATTCGCCATCGCGCGCGACGTCGGCCGCCGTTCAGCGCCGCGCGGCCGGCGCCTTTTTAGAGCGCGCCGCCGGCTTCGCCGCGTTGGCTGGTTTGGCCGCTTCGGCTTGCGCCGGCGGCGCGAAGTGCAGCGTCAGGACCGGACAGGCGGCGTTGCGCACGACCGCCTCGGCCACGCTGCCGAGGAAGAAATGCTCGAGCGCGCCGCGCCGATGCGTCGCCAGCACGATAAGATCGGCGCCGCGCTCGCGCGCGAAGGCCAAGATGGTTTTCGGGACTTCCGAGACGAACACGATGCGGGTATGGATTTCGGTGCGGGTCCGGGAGAGCCGACGGCGCACGATGTCTTTGAGCCGGCGCGCCGCTTCCTGCCCGGCGGCCTCGTCGACACCGGCGGCGACGCCCTGATCGGCCAGCATCGGCAGAATCGGCAGCACGTGCAGCAGATGGAGTGTCGCCCCCATGTCGATCGCGAGGCGGCGTGCATGCGCGAGCGCGGCCATCGAGTTGTCGTCGAAATCCAGCGGACAGAGGATGGTCTTGTAGGGGTATCCCATGAAGGCCGGCTCCTGTTCCCACGCCCCGGCGCGCCGCGGGGGTGGCGCTACGCGCCCACCATCGCGCGCAGCGTGTTCTGAAAGTCGCGTTCGGCGGTCCGCCCGGGGCCGACCGGAAAAACCACCGGATGGGTGGCGCCGGCCGCGCGGAAGCGCGCGATCAAGTCGCGGCCGCTCTGGCGCGTGCCGAAGGCCCCGAGGCGCCGCATGTCGGCGTCGCTCAGCGCCTTGTGCGCTTCGTCGCGCTTGCCCTCGCGCCACAGCCTGCGCACCTCGGCGAATTGATCGCCGAGCCCGTAGCGCGCAAACATCTGGTTGTACGAATCGACGAAGGCGTAGCCCGCGAGCTCGCGCTTGAACGATTCCAGCGCCTGGTCCTCTTCCTCGGTGACGCACATGCGCAGGTAAATCGCGATATCGACCTCGGCGGGATTGCGCCCGGCCTGCGCGGCACCCGCGCGCACCTCCGCGATCATCGCGGGTAGCGCCTCGGGCGGCGAGTAGTTGAGCAGAACGCCGTCGGCGATTTCGCCCGCCAGGCGCAGCATCGGCGGGTTGAGCGCGGCGAGGCAAATCCGCGGTGCGCGCGGCGCGCTGGTGACGAGGCTGTGACGGAAGTCGCACTGGTAGACCTTGCCGTCGAACTTGCAGCGCTCCTTGGTGAAAAGCTCGCGCAGGATGTGGACGCACTCGCGCATCGCGGTGAGCGGCTTGCGATACGAAGCGCCATGCCAGCGCTCGACGATCACCGGGCCGGAGACGCCGAGGCCGGCGATCACGCGTCCGCCGGAAATTTCGTTGAGCGCCAGCGTCTCCATCGCGAGCACGCCCGGCGTGCGAATCTGGATCGGCACGATGCCGGTCGCCAGGTCGACGCGCTTGGTCGCCATCGCGCACGGCGCGAGGCTCACGAAGGCGTTGGGGCCGGCGACCTCGGCCACCCAGACCGAGGTATAGCCGCTCTCCTCGGCCTCGCGCGCGAGGCCCGGCAGCGAGCCGAAGTGCGACGAGACGAGCGAAAGTTGCAATCCGAGCTTGTTGGTTGGCTGTGGCATCGGGTATCCGGCGTTGATGGAATTGCGGCCCAGCGCGATTTTGCCGCTATCGCGCGTGCCCGCGCAAGCCGCCGGCCACGGTTGCCGGGGCAGGGCGGCGCGAATTATAAGGTGAGGCGGAGGCGGGCTCGAGCGAAGCCGACATCACGATGCCTTTTTTCGATTCCAATGGCGTAAAGATTCATTACCTGGATGAGGGCCGCGGCGCGCCGCTGCTCATGATCCACGGCTTCGGCTCCAGCGCCGAGGAGCATTGGGTCAAGACCGGGATGGTGGAGCGGCTCGCGCGGCGCGGGCGCGTTATCGCCTACGATGTGCGTGGCCATGGCCATAGCGAAAAGCCGCACGACGCCGCCAGGTATGGGCTTGCGAACATGCGCGCCGACGCCCTCCGCCTGCTCGACCATCTGCGGATAGCGCGCGCGCGGATGATTGGCTACTCGATGGGCAGCCGAATTACGCTGGAGGTGCTGATGTTCGATCCCGCGCGTCTGAGCGCGGCGATCCTCGGCGGCTTTGGCCAAGGCGGCCAGATCACGACGCCCGGCCAGCGCCATCGCATCGCCGCGGCGCTGCTGGCCGAGGATCCGGCGATCATCGAGGACGTGCTGGCGCGCCGCTTCCGCCGCGGCGCCGAGCGCAATGGCAAGGACCTGCGTGCGCTCGCGGCCTGCATCAGTGCCGAGGAGACCACCGACGTGGCCTCGACCATCGATTACGCTGCGCTCGGGCGCGTGGCCGCGCCGGTGCTGATCGCGACCGGCGACAAGGACACCATCGCCGGCGACCCGCGCCCGCTTAAGGGATGGTTCCGCGATCCGCGAGTGGTGTTGATCGAAGGCGGCGAGCATCCGACGGTGCCGGCCGACGCGCGCTTTCATCAGGCGGTCGAGGATTTCCTCGCGACGGTCCCGGAGTGAGACCTTGAGAGCTGGCGTCACCCGGGTCATCCTGAGCGGCGGCTGCCGGAGCGAAGGAACTCGCGCGGGCCTCCGCGCGTAATTACACCGTGGTCGAAGTCGTAGGTGGCGCCGATATGTTCCAGCGCTTCCGACTTACCGTTGTGGTCTGCGCGTAGTGGCTCATCGCCTGAACGCGCGGAGGCCCCCAGGAGTTCCTTCACTTCGTTCAGGATGACGTGAACCCAGGCTGGGGATGAAAGAGCGGGCCACTTAGCTAATCGACGGAGCTAACAGCGGGCCGCTCAACATGTAGGGCTGCGGGCCCGGCGGATGCGGCAGCAGTCCGAACAGCACGCCCAGGCGCTTGCGCCCTTCGGCCGAAGGTTCGATCGTCAAGGCGAAATCGATATGGCTTTGCCCGGCGTTGTCGCCGAGTTGGATCGTTCCATGCCCCTGGATCGCGCCGTCGGGGCCATCGCCGCTGAGCCTGCTCACCCGCAACGCGCCGCCGCGCGCGAGTTTCAGCGAACCCTCGACCTTGCCGAGACGGATTGGCTTGAAGCCCTGCGTAACTTGCACTGTCAGGTCGGCAGTATGAAAGTCGAGTTCGCCGCTGGTTGCCGCCGGACCGCTGCCCGCCAGCTTGGCCCATCCGCCGCCGGAGACCCGTCCGAGCACGCTGCCGCCCAGTGCGCGCAGCACCGCCATCCGTGCAAGGCCCAAGTCGCTCAAGTTGAAGCTGACGCTGATCTCCGTTCCTTTGCGGTAGACGGTCGCGCGCAGCGTGCCGCCGTAGAGCCGGGCATGCACGCGCACGCCGGGCTCGCCGAGCAGCAGCGCGCCGAGCGCCGGCGCGAGGGTGACGTCGGGGCTTTCGATCTCGAACGGCGAGGCCGGCTCAAGCGAGACCACGCGCACATCGCTAAGCGCCGCGCCCAGCGGCAGGCTGAAGCCCTGGCCCGAGGCGCTGAAGCCGAGACTGAGCGGCCTCAGCAGCGCGGTCAGCGTCGCCGCGTAAGGGAAGGTTGCCGCAAGCGAGGCGATGAAGACGGCGGCGCCGAAAGCGGCGTAGACAATCGCGTCGCGATGCTCGCGCGCAAAGCTGCCCAGGCGCGCGCTAAAAGCGTCAGCCATTGTGGCCCAGCGCGACGCAGGTCATCTCGACGTCAAAGGTATGCGGGTCCTGCGAGCGCCGCGTGATGTGCAGGTTCGCTACCGTGACTGGCACGTTGAGGCCGCCGAGCCCATACAGCGTATCGACGATCTGCGGCAGGCTGAGCGCGTTGAGCTTGAGGTCGACCGCATACTGCGTGAGCCCGCCCGGAATTTTCTTGTCGGCCGGGGTGATCGAACCGATCTTGTCCTTGCCCGGCGCGCGCGTGAGCGCCTGCTCGACCACCGAGAAAAGCGAGAAGTCGCCGCTGGCCGCGACCGTGCGCTTGCGCATCGTGGCCAAATCGATCCGCAGGCGCTGGTAAGTGCGCATCATGTGGGCAACCTCGACCGCGTCGTGCTGGCGCTGCTGGATACGGTGGCCGAGGTCTCCGATCGCGCCCTGGATCGGCCGGTAGACGAGGTTATAGGCGAGGAAAAGCCCCAGCATCGCGCCCGCAATCCGGAGCAGGACGCGCTCGCGCGGTGCGAGTTTCTGGTAGCGCGCGCGCGCCGCCGCGTAGGGTGGAGCGAGCGCCGCGCGCACGCTCGCGGTCTGTTCGATCCATATCGCGGACAGGCGCGCCGCCGCCGCGCCGCCGCGCTCGCCGAGTATTTTCCGCGCCCGCTCGAGCATCGCCTACTCCAGCACGCTCTCGCGGATCGCGGCGGTCAGGCGGAACTCAACTTTGCTCGGATCGGAGCCGGCGTTCGCATGGGTGACCTGGATATCGCGGAAGTAGCCGCTTAAGTCGAGCGCCTTCTTGACCCGGTCGACGGTGGCGAAGGAGTCGGCCATGCCGTCGAGTTTGATCGCGCCCTCGTCGAGCGAAAAGTCGATGATCTCCGCGCCGAGATGCGGCGGCAGCGCGCGCGAGAGCGCGAGCAGCGTGTCCAGCGGCGAGGCCGCGGCGCCGGCCCCGCCCATCACGCGCAACTGCTTCTCCATCGCGGCCAGTTGCGCGGCCAACTCGGCCTTGGCGTCGCCGCCCGAGACCTGCGGGCCCAGCGCCGGCGCCGCGATCGCGGCGATTTCGCGGTCTATCTGGGCGAGCCGGCGCAGGTTGGCGGAGACCCCGATCCCGGCGTGCAGCGCGATTGCGGCCGCAGCCACCGCGGCCAGGATAAAGGTCATGCGCCATGGGCGCAGGCTGCCGGTGCGGCCGCGAAAGGCGAACTCACCCTGGCGGAAATTGAGCAGCTCGACTGCCGCGCCCGGCGCTTCGCCGAGCAGCATCGCGAGGCATCCCGCAAACCGCGTCGAGCGCGCGGAGAGCTGTCCGAGCAGCGCCGCGCAGTCGAATTCCTCCAGCGTATGGACCGGCACCGCGAGCGCCTCGGCCATCCGGCGGCGCACGTCCGGCGTGGCGGCCATCGGTCCGGTCAGCACCAGCTCGGGCTGCTCGTGGTCGGAGCTGTGGGCGAGTAAGGTCTGGCGCACCGCGCCCAAAATCGCCGAGGCGCCGGGGGCGGGTGCCCCGTTGGCCGAGTCGAGTTCGGCGACGACGGTGCGGATCGCGCGCGGCCTCCCGGTGCCGTCGAGCAGCACCATCGAGGTCGAGCCCTGGGCGAGGTCGACCAGCAGATGGGCGCCGCCATGGCCGTTACGCACGCGCGCCAGCAAGCCGGCCAGCGCGAGCGCGCTCAGCGTAACCGTCTTGGGATTGATCCCGGCGCGCGCGAGCAGTTCGAGATGCCGGCGCAGGTCTTCCTTGCGCACCATCGCGGCCATTACCAGCGTCTTGTCGTCCTCCTGGCCGACGCGGGTGAAGGCGACCACTGATTCGTCGACGCCCACGGGCAGATGCTCTTCCAGTGCGAAGGGCACGGTCTGGAGAAGCCGGCGCTGATCCTTGAACGGCAGCGCGAGCATCCGCTTGACCACCAGCTCGCCGGGCAGCGCGCTGAGGATGAGGTCGGGCTTGTCCGCGTCGTTGAGCAAGCGGGCCAGGGCCGGCGCGAGGTCCGCCTCCTCGGGCGCGCGGCGCTCCTCGACCACCTCGAGCATCGCGAGCGAATTCCAGCTGCGCTCGGCGAGCGCGCCGCGCACCGAGTCGCCCGTCATCTCGATTGCCAGGATTCGCTGCCCCATGGGCCTAGCCCTCGTGCCAGTTCGCCAGCATCGAGGTGCCGTTGGCATTGCGGCGGAACGTGCTGATGATGCGCCGGCGCGCGCCCGCGTAAGCGCCCACGCCGGTGATGGTGAAGTAGGCGCTGCGCGTCGTGGTGAGCCGCATCAGGGGCGTGGCGGCGTCGCCCAGTCCGGCCAGGTTGCCGACGTCGGTGATCATCAGGAAGGGCTGCACTGATCGGGCCTGGATAATTTCCTTGACCATCGAGGGATTGCTGAACAACTGCGGCACCAGCGCGGCGATAACTTCGGGGGGCGCGGTGTTGATGTTGACGCGCGGCTCGGGCGCCGCGGTCAGGAACTGTTGCAGCAGAAAAAAGGTCGCGTCGTCCACCCCCCGGATCATCCTCAGGTCGCCAATGGTCGGCATCGGACCGTTGCGCGGCTCGTACGGCGGTATCAGCTGCAGGTAGTAGTCAGCCTCGGCGCCCCCCGGTGATTCGATACTATCGGGGTCGAGCCAGTCAATGATGGCCGGGATGAGAGCGGGGGAGACCCCGATGTTTATGAACAGGCGTTCGACGATCGCGACGTAGTCGGGATTGGGCTGTCCGGTGCGCGGGTTGATGAGCAGGTTGATGTCGATTTTGCGCGCCTCGTCGACGATCACAACCTCGGCGACTCCGCCGCCCAGCGGCACCGGCGGATAGGGCTGGGCCCATGGCTCGTCGAGCCCGTCGTGCGGAGTTTTGGCGAGCGCGTCCTGCTGCGCGTCGGTCGAGAGCAGCGAGAGGCCGACGCTGATGGCCGAGCGGGCGAGATACTCGGCCCGCAGTTGGTTGGCCTGGCCGGCCGCCGAGCGGTAGCCGAGCGAGGCTGAAGTGGTGAAGTCCATCACCAGCATCGTCATCAGCGCGAGCGCCATCATCGTGACCAGCAGCGCGACGCCGCGCTCGCCCTTGTGCGCCGCCGCTACCATTGCGTGAACGCCATCGGCAGCGTCACCTGGGTCGACAGCTTGAGCGGCGCGCCGCCAGGACCCGCCATCACGAGATCGATCGCGATCGCCTGCGGGAGCTGCATGCCCGGCGGCAGGCTGGCCGAGTCCCAACTCTCGAGCCAGATGTTGCCGTTGAAGTAGCGCACGTGAAACGCCAGCACGTTGGCGGCCAGCACCACCGGCGGCGCGAGCTTGATGCCCGCGACATCATTGAGCAAGGCGCTGCGCTGCTCGCGCATCAGCATGTACCATCCCCGGTGCCGCGGATTGGGCTGGCCGCTGTAGCCAATCAGCTCTTCAGCGCCGAAGGAGCTGATGCTGCGGCGATGGCCGGTGTCGATGGTCGAAATCATCAGGCTGTCGAGCGGCGCGCCGTTCTGCATCCGCCCCTGGCCGACCAGCAACACGTTGCTTGCGATGAGCGGGGTCTGGACCGCGCCGTGCAGCTCGCTGGTCAACTGGGCGAGGAGCGCGCACGCCTGGCGGTTGCTCAGCAGGCGGCCTTCGGCGTGCGTCTTGCCCGCGGCCACCGCGTGGAACGAGCTCGCCAGCATCACCATGATGATCCCGAGGATCGCCACCGCAAGCATTATTTCGATCAGCGTGAAACCGCGGCTGAGCCCGCCGCGCGGCGGCGCGATGCCGCGGTTTGTGGGGCCCGCGATCATTGGCCTGCGGGCGCGCCCGGCATTCCCGCGCCCTGTTGCGAGCCCTGCAGCGCCGGGTTCTGCGGTGCCTGGCCCTGCGGCGTGGCCACCTGCGGCAGCGGGCTGTGCAGGAACTCAACTACCGCGTAGTTGCGTCCCAAGTGCGGGCCGTAAATAACGTGAATTTCGACCTTGCGCAGGTCGGGGAAGACCGACGACGGCTCGACTGAGCGCGCCCAGCGGAAGTTGGGATACTGGCCGGGGTAGAGCTGGTCGAAGTTGCCGCTGGTAGTGCCGAGCGGTGGTAAGCGCTCCAGCTCGGCCTGCGTCATCAGGGCCTGCGCCAGCATGGCGGCGCGCGAGATTTCCTGCGCGCGGATGACGCTTTGCAGGTCCTGATGCTCGAGCGAGAGCAGCGCGAGCAGTGCGATCCCGAGCACCGCGATCGCGATCAGCACCTCGATCAGGGTGAAGCCGGCCCGGGCGGCGCGCGCGGCCTTGCCCGCCGCGGCGGCGGCGGATGCTTTCGGCCCGCAACTCATTGGGTCATCGCGAGCGCGGTGATCGGCGGCAGGTCGCCGCTTACGATTCCGACGTTGCCGGTCAGCGGATTGAAACTCACCGTGAGGACTTTGCCCGAGACGCTCACCAGGTGGATGACCGTCGCGTCGACGTAGCCATCGGGATAGAACTGGCAGCTTATCGCGCCGGCCTTGGCCGCTCCGAGGCCCTCGACCGAGACGTCGCGCAGGATGAGCCCCGGCGGCATCACGACCATGCCGCCCCACGGGCCGCTGTACGGCATGAACTTGGGCTGGGCCGCGTAGGGGTCCAGGCGCATCACAAAATAGGCGTTATGATCGAGATCGAAGGTCATCCGGTAGATGACCTGATGGGTCGAGGCCTCGTCATAGAGATAGGTCGCGCGGCCGGCCAGCCGGCGCGCTTCGCTCTTGAGCTCGGCGCTGTGAAAGCCGCCCAGGTACGGCATCGCAAGCCCTATCATGAGGCCCATGATGAAGATCACGACCGCGATCTCGAGCAGCGTGAAGCCGGGCGCGCCGCCCGCCGGTTGGCTCCGCTGGTGGCGCGCGCGCGCCAGCCCTGGCGGCCGGCGAATTGACGGCGGCGCGCATGGCCCCCGCGCGAGCTTGCAGCGAGGCCCGGTCACGACGAGCTGCCGTCGATATCGGCGTCCTTGCCGGTGCCGCCAGGCTTGCCGTCCGCCCCGAACGACTTCAGCACGTAACTGTTGCCGTCGCTCTGGTAAAAGTACGGGGTGCCCCAGGGGTCGAGCGGCAGTTTCTCGATATAGCCGCCGTCCTCGTAGTTCGAGGGTATCTGGCCGCTGGTCGGCGCCGTGACCAGCGCGGCCAGGCCCTGGTCGCTGGTCGGATAGTAGCCGTTGTCGAGGTAGTAGCGGTCGAGCGCGGTCTTGATCTCGGAGATGTCGGCCTCGGCCTTGGTGACCTTGGCCTTGTCGGTCGCGCCGCGCAAACTCTGCACCACGATAGTCGCGAGCAGTCCCAGGATCAGAATGACGACCATGATCTCGATGAGGGTGAAGCCCTCTTCGAGCCTGCGCCGGCGGGGTATTTGAGCCATTGTAGTCCGCTCCCGTGTGCTCATCTCATCAACTGGTTCAATTGGAATATCGGCATCAGAATCGCCAGCATCATGAACAGGATAACCCCCGCCATCGCCAAGGTCATCAGCGGCTCGAGCAGCGTGGTGAGCTGGTCGAGCGAGCGTTCGACCTCGCGCTCGTAGGCGTCGGCCACGCGCTCGAGCATCGATTCCAGCTCGCCCGAGCGCTCGCCGACGCGGATCATCTCGATTAGCAGCGGCGGAAACAACCTGCTCTGGGCGAGCGGATGGCTCATCCCGTGGCCCTCGCGGATCGAGGTGCGGCTTTCCTCGACCGCGTCGGCGAGCAGCCCGTTGGTGACCACGTGCTTGACCGAGGCGAGCGCGGGCAGCAGCTGGACTCCGCTTTGCAGCATGGTGGCCAGCGTGCGGGCGAAGCGCGCGCAGAGCACGCGGGTGACGGTGGCGCCGATATAGGGCATGCGCAGGAGCCAGGTGTCGTAGATGCGCCGGCCGCGCTTGGTCGAAAGTCCATACGTGATCCCGGCGATGATCCCCGCGAGCGACAGCAGCAGCAGCGGCCAGTAGCCCGAGATGAAGTTCGACAGTCCGATCAGAATCACGGTCGGCAAGGGCAGGGCGGCGTTGCTCTGCTGGAAGATCGTGGCCACCTGCGGCACCACGTAACTCATCAGGAAAAACATGATCGCGCTGCCCACGCAGACCATGATTATCGGATAAGTCAGCGCGTGGCTCACCTTGGCGACGAACTCGGCCTGGTTCTCGCTGAAGTCGGCGATGCGGTTGAGCACGGTCTCGAGCGCGCCGGCGGCTTCGCCCGCCCGCACCATTCCGACGTACAGATCGGAGAAGGTATCGGGATTGGCGGCCAGCGCCTCGCCCAGCGAAGTGCCCTCGCGCACGCGCTCGCGAACCTGTGAGAGCAGGCGCTTGGCCACCGGGCGCGTGGATTGATCGGCGAGCGCGGCGAGCGCGTCGACCAGTTGCACGCCGGCGCCCAGCAGCGAGCTTAGCTGGCGCGTGAGCAGGGACAGCTCGGAGGGCGGGATACGCCGGCCGAAGGAGGGGAGGTAGTCGCCGAGGCTGTGCCGCTTCGCCGCCGCCTCTTCCTCCGATAGTTCGGTGGGGAAGATGCCGCGCTCGCGCAGCTTGCCGCGCGCGGTGCGTTCGCTGTCGGCATCGACGACGCCGGCTACCGAGCGGCCGTTGGCGGCCAATCCGCGATAGGCGAAAACAGGCATCGCTGCTGAACTTCGAGAGCTATCCGCAGTCCTACAGAATATCTTCTTGGGTGACGCGCAACAGCTCTTCGACGGTGGTCTCGCCCTGGAGAATCCGCTCCGCGCCGTTCTGGCGCAGCAGCTTCATTCCGCGCGAGGTACAGGCGCGCCGGATAGTCGCCGCGTCGGCCTTCTGCATCACCAGCGATCTAACCTCGTCATCCATCAGCATCAGCTCCTGGATGGCGATGCGCCCGCGATAGCCGCTGCCGCGGCAGGCGCGGCAGCCATTGGCCGCCGCCCGGTAGAGCGGCCCCTGCAACATCTCGGAACGCACGCCAATCCGCGCCAGCTCGGTCGGGGCCGGCGTGTAGGCCTCGCGGCAGTTGGGGCAGATGATCCGCACCAGGCGCTGCGCCAGCACCGCCAGGATCGACGACGAGACCAAAAACGGCTCGATTCCCATGTCGACCAGCCGGGTCAGCGCGCCGAACGAATCGTTGGTATGAAGGGTCGAGAACACCAAGTGCCCGGTGAGCGCGGCGTGGATCGCGATCTCGGCGGTCTCGCTGTCGCGGATCTCGCCGACCATGATGACGTCGGGGTCTTGGCGCAGGATCGAGCGCAGGCCGCTGGCGAAGGTCAGCTCGATCTTCGGATTGACCTGCATCTGGCCGATGCCGCGCAGCTGGTACTCAATCGGGTCCTCGATGGTGATGATGTTTTTCTCGGGCGAGTTGATGCGCGCGAGACAGGCGTACAGCGAAGTGGTCTTGCCCGATCCGGTCGGCCCGGTGGCTAGGATGATGCCGTGGCTCTGGCGGATCAGCCGGTCGATGCGGGTGAGGTTGTCGCCGGAGAAGCCCAGGCGGTCGAGGTTGAGATCGACCAGCGCCTGCGCACGGTCGAGCAGGCGCAGCACGATGCGTTCGCCGAAGGCGGTCGGGATGGCCGACACGCGCACGTCGATGTCGCGCCCGGCGACGCGCAGCCGGATGCGGCCGTCCTGCGGCAGGCGCTTTTCGGCGATGTTGAGGCCCGACATGACCTTGACCCGCGAGGTAATCGCGGGCTGGAAGCGTTTGGGCGGCGAAATTACATCGTAGAGCATCCCGTCGACCCGGAAGCGCACCATCAGCTCGCGCTCGAAGGGCTCGATATGGATGTCGCTTGCGCGGTCCTTGACCGCCTGCGAGAGCAGCCCGTTGACCAGCTTGATGATGGGCGCGGCGTCGTCGGAATCGAGCAGGTCGAGCGGCTCCTGGGCCAGCTCGTTGGCGACCACGTCGAGCCGATCCTCCTCGAGGTCGATCATCAGGTCCTGCGCGGTAGTCGTGGTGGCCTGATCGTAGGAGCGATTGATGGCGTCATTGAGTACTTCGGGCGGCACGACGACCGGATGCACCGGCATCCCGAACAGCATGCGCAGGTCGTCGAGCGGCTCGTAGTTGGAAGGGTCGGCGATTGCGACCGTCACACTATGGCCGTCGCCGTTAAGCGGCAGGACGCGATTCTTCTTGGCGTAATTGATTGGCACCTTGCCGAGCAGCGCCGGGTCGATCGCATGCTCATCGACGTGCGCCTGGAAGGGGAGCCAGTATTCCTGCGCGATCGCGCGCGCCAAGCGCTGCGGCTCCAGCGCCCCCATGTCGACCAGCACGTCGGCCAGGTCCTGGCCGGGCTTCTTGCGCTGGCGGGCGCGCTCGAGATCCTGCTCGGATACCCACGAGCGGTCGAGCAGAATTGACTCGAAGCTTTTGCGCGCAGTCGCCATCAGATCAACCCATCAACTCATCATGCGGCTTCCAGCCGCTCCCACCGTGTCTGTCCAATGCTCCAAGGGATCGCCCGGAGACCAGCCAAGGCCCAAAAATCATGCCTATGGTTAAACTACCCCCATTCTTCAATTAGACATGATGGCTCGGTGCGGTTGCAACATGCCTGTTGCAGCGATTGTCTCACGCCGCCTCAGGCCGGCTCTGCGAAGTTCGCGTGCCCCCCCAGGTCTCCGCTCCGGGCCTAGTAATGACGGGCATTGCCGGTGGTCGAGCCCGGCCCACTGAAGCCGAAACTGAAGCCCGGGCCGCCCGTCTTGGGCGGCATCGTATGGGTTGCCTCCTTCCACGAGGCCAGCTTGCCGTCGACGAAGGTCAGATCGACAAACTTGCCCTGGTCGCCCTCCTTGACGTTGGTGTAGAGCAGGGTGGCGGCGACGTCGTTGGTATTGGCGCGCTTGGCATAGCTCCAGATCTCGGTGTCCTGGCCGGCATCCTGGCGGAGATCGGGTTCGCCCCACTGCTTGCGCACATCAACCAGGCTCTCGCCGACCTTGAGGTCGCGTTGCATGCGCGAGGCGCGCATCTCGGTCGAGGCCTGATAGGCGACGCCGCATCCACTCAGCGCCAGCGCGAGCGCGGCAACAAAATACAGCCGGAGTTCCATCGCGCAGAATTTCGTCACTATCGGGGCGCGATGTCAACGCCGCGCCGTGATGTCCTCGCGCCGCGGCCGTTTGTGCAACGGGGAACGGGCCGCCGCGCGGCGGCCCGTTCCCCGCAATTTCTCAAGGATGCACGTCGGCGATCCAGGTGCCCCAGCATGATCCGAAGATCGGGCAGGTGGTGGCGTACTCGCCGCCGAGCCATACAGTCGCGTCGTCGTAGGGGTCGACGCCGGCGCCTGAGTAATCGCCCCATCGCGCCGACTGCGTATAAGCCGCGTTGCCGGCGCTCAACTCCATCGGCGTCTCAAGCGTGAGCGCCGGGTCGGTTGTGAGCTGGACGGAGCGGTAGACCGAAACGTACTGCGAGCTGGACGAGCCGTTGAAGACAACGGCCAGGTCGCCGACGTTGTCGGTGCGAATCGCGGGGTAGAAGAGATCGTAACCGGCAATCGAGTAATCGAAGTCCTGCGCGACCGTCATCGGAATGGAAGCTGACGGGTCGATCGCTATCTCGATCAGCCGCAGGCATGAGTGCACCGCAGTGTCGCCCGACGGCGTGCAGGCGTCGTTGGCCGAGACCCAGAGATTGCCCGGCGAGCCGTCGCGGAAGGCCGCGTCGAGCAGTGCGCTGTCGTTGGTGTCGACCGTCTTTCTGGTGCCGGCCTGCACCGCGTTGGGTGGTGTCGAGAGCAGGCTTATCGACAACGAGCTGACGCTGGCTTCGACCGGGGGCGCGGTGTCGGGAACGCCGCTGACGGTCCAGACCTCAACGGTGCTGGCCGAGCCGAAGTTGACCGCGGCCATGTAGAGCGCGTCGGGATTTGACGTGGTCGAGCTGGAGGTGGGGGCCAGATGGATCGCCGGCTCGATCGCGAAGTCGCCTTGATTAGGCCCAAAAAAGGTCGGCGTGGTCGCTCCTCCGGCCATCACTTCGCTCTTTTGTAATACCAGGAACTCGGTGCCGAGGTAGGTGTTGCCGGAAAACGCGTCGCCAGTGACCACTACCTTGTTCGAGTTGAGGCCGACCTTCGGGAAGTCCGGAAAGCTGCCGGAGGTCACATACTTATAGATGTACCAAGTGCCGGTGGGGTCGGAGCTGGCCGACACCGCAAGGTTCCATCCATAGGCGCTTCTCGGCCCAAACGTGCTGGTGACTGCGAACCAGCGGCCGGACGACGCATCGTAGAGAAGCCGCGGGTCGGTGAGGTTGTCCGAGGTCGGAACGTTGAAGAAGTTATAGAGGCTGAAGCTTTTGACCGCCCCGCCGCTTTTGCTGAATATCTCGCCCTCCAGGTTGACCGCCTCGAACACGTACACCGGACCGGCTGCCACGGCGGTGTCCGGGGGAACGTAGCCGCCGCTCGCGACAAATCCGATCCCGTTGAAGCTCGCGTTCTGAGGCGGCGGCACCGGCGTCGGGGTCGGCGCCGGAGTCGGCGTGGGCGTGGTGGCCGGGGTTGGAGTAAACGACGGGGTTGGAGTAGACGACGGGGCCGGAGACGGTGTCGGGGTGGGCGTCTTTCGGGGTTTGTGCCCGGAGCCGCCGCCTGTGCCCTTATGCTGCGCCAGTTGCTGCTTCATTTGGGCGAGTTCGGTCGAATCCGGATAATGGCGCGGATTCAAGACCGCGCGCTGCGCCTTCGGCGGTGCTGGAAGCTGGCTCACATTGATGACCGCGTCAGGAGTCAGCGCATCCGCGCTCCGGGCACGGGAGGAGGCCATGATGGCGATAAAACCAATTACGAGAGCCAATAAGATTGAATGCTTAAGATAAGACATCAATTGCATCCTTAAACTATCATCAACCTACCAGATAGCCGATATTCGAGTTTAGACCGCTCTGCACCAGAGTCAATAGAATATTGCCAACCCGTGTCGCAGCCTTGTCGCTGCCATCGCCGCGACTCGGGGGACGATTGGTGTGCTTTGGCGAGATCGGCCAGCCGGTGCGCAAGTACAAGGCCCGCTCGCGAGCGGCCCCTATACTGAAACAATGAAACAATCTGATTTGTAGGGGCCGTTCGTGAACGGCCCTCCGTCGGTGGGGAAAAAATCCTGCCGCGCGAGTTACGCAAAGGCCGCCGGGCAGGTAAGATGGCATCCGATGCTTGCCGGGGCGCCTCGGGCGCCCATCGGCTGGCGTAAATAAAGATGGCGAATAAGTCCAATTTCAAGGCTCCGCGCTTGAAAGCTCCGCGCTTGAAGGCTGCGGCCATCGGCAAGCCTGATGCTCGCGCGAGCGCCGACGGCGCGCCGATGCCTGCCCGTTCGGCCGTGGTCGAACGCAAGACGCGCGAGACCGAGGTCAAGGTCGCGCTCAATCTCGACGGCGGCGGGCGCGGCGCGGTCGAGACCGGCGTTCCGTTCCTCGACCACATGCTGGAGAGCTTCGCGCGCCACGGCTTCTTCGATCTGGTGATCCAGGCGCGCGGCGATCTCCATATCGACGAGCATCACACGGTCGAGGACGTCGGCATCGTGCTCGGGCGCGCCTTTCGCCAGGCGCTCGGCGATCGCTCGGGCATCCGGCGTTTCGGCGAGGCGATGGTTCCGCTGGACGAGGCGCTGTGCTCGGTGGTGGTCGACATCAGCGGCAGGAGCTACCTCGCCTACAACGTGCCGATCGCGCAGGAGCGCGTGGGCACCTTCCAGACCGAGCTGGTGCATGATTTCATGAAAGCGTTGAGCGACGAGGCCGGGATGAACCTCCATCTCAATCTCGTTGGCGGCCGCAATCCGCATCACGTCATCGAGGCCGCCTTCAAGGCGCTCGCGCGCGCGATGGATCAGGCGACGGCCCGCGAGCCGCGCTCTAGCGGCGTGCTGTCGACCAAGGGCACGCTGTCGTAAAGACGCGCTTGTTCGATAAGTTCACCGTAATTCCTTCGATCGATCTAAAGGGCGGCGAAGTTGTGCGCCTGTGGCGCGGCGAGATGGAGCGCGCAACCGTCTATGGCCGCGACCCGGCGGCGGCCGCGCGCGCCTTCGAGAACGAGGGCGCGCGGATTATCCACGTCGTGGACCTCGACGGCGCGATCGCCGGTGCGCCGCGCAACCTCGAATCGATCCGCGCCATCCGCTCAGCGGTCGGCTGCGCATTGGATGTGAGCGGGGGGCTCCGAACGGCCGCCTCGGTGCGCGCGGCGATCTCGGCGGGTGCGGATTACGTGTCGATTGGATCGGCTGCGATGCTCAACCCGCCGCTGCTCGCCGAGGCTTGCCGGGAGCATCCCGGACGGGTCTTTGGCTCGCTTGATGTGCGTGAGGGGCGTTTGGCGATCAAGGGATGGCGCGAGACAAGTCAGCTTGTCGTGGCTGATGCTTTGGAGCGCTTCCAGCAGGCTGGAATAGCGGCGGTTATCTTGACTGACATATCGCGCGATGGTACCGAGTCTGGAGTCGACATCGAAATGTACGAGACGGTCGCGCGATCCTCGGAGACGCCGGTGATTGCTTCCGGCGGGGTCGCGCGGCTCGACGATGTTGCGGCGTTGAGTCGGCTGTTCCAGCACGGAGTAGTCGGCGTCATCACAGGGCGCGCGCTTTACGAAGGACGTTTCGCACTCTCGCAAGCGATCGCTGCGGCAGCCTAGCGCGGCGAGAACCGCCTTTTCAGGCGCTCGGAGCGCATGGCGCCGGGGCCTCGGCATGTCCTTTTTCTGTCAAGAAATGCTTTTAAAATCAGGATGTTAGGTCAAAGACGGCGCAAAAGCGCAATGAGCACGTAGAACGGGTCTTGTGTCCCGTAGTTAAATCGTACAGGATAGCTAAGCACAACGTAGCTAAATTGGAACAAAACGGGGGGCGTTTGGGTTTTGAATTGGGTTAAACGTCTTTCGAGGAACTTACAGGGGTCGACCATGAACGGACGTTCTCGCTTTTCCAGAGGGCAGATATTGGTCCTGTTTACGCTCGCCCTGCCGGTGCTGCTTGGCGTGATGGGGCTCGGAGCGGATATCGGGGTTCTCTATTTCAATTGGGTCCAGCTTCAGAAGGCCGCTGACTCGGCTGCCTTGGCCGGGGCGCAGTATCTTGCCAATCCAGCGCCTTCTCCGCAGGCGGTGCCGACACCCGGCGCAGGTTGCACGACGGGCGGCAGTCAAGTGACTGACGCGCAGTCAGCCGCCTGCACTTATGCGACCTACAACGGCGCCCTCGCTTCGGAAGTTACCTCGAGCGTGCCAGCACCGAATCCACCACCGAGCGTTCCCGCCGGCGTGCAAACGATACAGGTTATGCTGAACCGTCCCAGGGTGCCGACGTATTTTTTGCACCTCGTGGGGCTTTCGTCATTGGCCGTCAAGGCCCAGGCAATTGCTATGGCGCCGACGTGCATCAACGACGGGGGCAATGGCCTGTTTCCGATAGGTGTGCCTGACGTGCTTCCCGGCGGCATAAACCTGAACAGCCCGCAGGCAAGTGGGACGACAGTCACCCTTGTCGAGGGAGTTTCGGCGGGCAATTGGGAGTGGCTCAATATTCCGTCGCCCAATTATACGGCTCCGATGACTCCGATACCGGATAATTCCGGCGGCAATACTCAACTGGCCTCAGCCATTACCACTGGCTGCATCAATTGCAGTGTGGCGACAGACAGCTATCTTACGCCTCAGACGGGCAATGGGGGGGCCTCGCAGCCGGTATCTACTGCGATTGGGGATCGAATAACCAGTTCAACCAATGTCGGCAGCACTGTCACTTCCAGCGGTGGCGGCGGCACCTGGAGCAATAGCGGCCCTCCTACGCCGCCACTGCCACTGCCAACCGGCGCCGAGGCGCTGGTGACAGTGCCCGTAGTGAATTGGACTGGCAGCAACGGTTCCTCGAACCCGGTCGAGGTTATGGGGTTTGCCGTCGTGTGGCTGGACAGTTATACCAGAGGCGGAAGCGGCAACTCAGCGACTCCCGACTCGCTAACCGTTACGTTTCTCAATATAACCGCCAATACTCAGGTCGGTGGTGGCCCATGCCAGAATCAGTATCCCGGTCTCACGCAGGCGGAACTGATCCAGTGAGCACAACAACCAGAGATTAACATGAGGAACAAAATTTTGAATTTTGCATTTCGGCATGGCGGGAGAACGTCCAAGGGACAGGCGATGGCGGAGTTCCTTGTGGCGGCCGGCGTGGCGATGATCGTAACGTTCGTGGCCATCCAGTTCGCGGTTGTAGCGCGCGACTCGATGGCGCTGGGCCAGCTAAGTTATCAGGCGGCGCGATGGGCGGCGGCTCCGAGTAACTCGGCTGCGGATTGCAACTCGGTGGTTGATTACATCAAAAACAACAGCGTCGCGCCGCAACCTGTAATGATGATCATTAACGCGGCCGGAATTTCGTGTAACTCCGGTAGCGGTGTGGTCGTGACGATGGTTTGCCCAGGGGGCAGTTGCACCGCTCGGACGCAAGGTAGCCCGGTACAGATCGAGTTGGCGATGCCAATTGCCCGCGACTTGTTCCTGGGTGGATCGTTTTTTGGGGTTATATTTCCGAGCACGTTGTCGAACCAGACATCGGCACTCACGCAGGGCTAGACGCTGGACTTAAGCCCGATTTGACGGCTCGCTTCAAGGCGGCGCCGGACCGATGGTCCGGCGCCGCCTTTCCGTTTCGCAGGCAACCCTCGATCGTGCGGTCCGTTGCAGCGGCGCAATGCATCAGCGCATCGAGCGTGCCGTGCCTCACTTGAAAAGCTAAGCATAGTGGGGATTTTTCTTGGGGCTTATGTCGGCACATAAGATGCTTCCGCATGAATGAGCATATATTGGCTTAAGAGAACCTCGCCGATTCTCTTTCGCGCTCTCCTTGGTTGATCCATCGGCGCTAACGGACAGGCCGAATCCCCCCACCCCTTCGGCTTGTTGCCCGGCGGTGCTCCGCGTCTGGCTCCCCCCCAACGCGGCGGCATCGCCGGGCAGCGCCATCTTTCACAGTCGGCATCACCGCCATGCCGCCCGTTGCGATCACGCAACGTGGTGTTGCGCTTCATTCTCTTCATCAAAATAGCGCTAACGCGCGACGATTGAATTTATTGGACAATTTTGACGGCACGTAAGATGCTTCTGACTGTCGGGGCTTCGGGCCGAAGTCTCTGAACGGGGGATTCAGACCTTGAAAATCAAGTTTCGCCAGAACAAGGGACAGGTCGCTGTCGCTATCATCCTGGTGATGACCGTTCTGTTGGGCTCCGTTGGGTTGGGCGCCGACATGGCGCTGTTGTACTTCAACTGGGTCATTCTCCAGAAGGGGGTCGATGCCGGCGCGCTTGCCGGCGCGGGCTATCTTCAGAGCGACCTTCAGGCCGTGCCCCAGGCAATCAATGTCGCAGTCACCTATGCCGAGAACAACGGTATCAAGAACAGCGAGCTGCAGAAGGACGCGAACGGAAACGAGGCATACGTACCCGGGCCCAACTATTCGACCATCACAGTGACCGCCAAGCGCACCGTGCCCTACGCCTTCTTCAAATTGATCGGCTTGCCAAATGGCATAGTGGCCGCCACGGCGACCGCCCAGATGCCGTTGGCGCCAAGCTGCGTGAATTGCACCAGCGCGCAGCCCACTCCCGGCAGCCAGCCCACCGTCACTCCGGGAAACATCTGCAGCTCTCCGGGCCAATGCAACGTGATTCCGATCGGCTTGGACTTCAGCACCCCCTACACCTTCAACCAGCCGGTTCAGCTCAATGAGAACAAGGTCGGCCCCGGTAACTGGGGCTCGCTGGCACTGGGCGGCGTGGGCGGCGCCAACGAACGCACCAACATCGCCAACGGATACGGCGGACCGCTGGCCGTCAACCAATGGGTCGACACCGAGCCCGGAAAAAAGGTGGGCCCGGTCGATCAGGGCTTCAACGATCGCATCTCGCAGGCGCAGAGCGAGTTTCCCAACGGGACCTTCGACGCGCATAGCCCCAACGATCCGCGCGTGATCATTCTTCCGATGGTCAACTGGAACAGCCCCAACGGAAGAAGCCAGGTTGAGATCATGGCTTTTGCCGCGCTGTGGGTCGACTCGATCAGCGGCGGCACGATTCAGGCCGATTTCATCGACACGGAGTCCTTCAACAGTACCGGCGATCCGAACGCGCCATTCCGCGGCGCCCGCGGGAGGCCGATCCTGATCAAATAGCGGACTCGATCAAGTAGCGGACTTGGCAGAGGCTCGCGCTTTGGCGGCGATCAGGTGTGCGAGCCGCGCCGGCGCGGCCGCACCGCCGGCCAGCCGTCCCGGTCTAAGCGCGCTGATGAGCGCCTCGCGCTCGGCGAGCGCGCCCCATCCAACTATCCCCAGCGCCCCGATGCTTCATCTGGTTGCCGCGATCATCGCATCTTGGCCGCCGCGAGCGCAGGTTTCAAATCGCGCCGCGCCTTTGCTATAGGCCTCATGTGGACGCAACTACTATCGAGCGGATGATCGCGGAGGCCGTCGGCGCCGGCCGCGGCGAACTTTCGGAAATCGAATCCAAGCAAATCCTCGAGGCGATCGGAATCCCGGTCGCCACCGCCTACCTCGCGCGCAGCGCCGAGGAAGCGGCGGAACTCGCCGCGCGCTGCGGCTTCCCGGCCGCGCTCAAGGTGCTCTCGCCACAGGCGGTGCATAAGAGCGAGGTCGGCGGCGTGGAACTTGGCCTGGGCTCGCCGGCCGAGGTCAAGGCGGCGTTCGAGCGGATTCGGCAGAGCCTTGCCGCCAAACGTCCTGGCGCGCGCTTCGATGGCGCCGCGGTGCAGGCGATGGCGGCGCCGGGCGTCGAGCTGATCGCCGGGGTGGCGCGCGACGATCGTTTCGGTGCGCTGGTGATGGCGGGGCTGGGCGGCGCGTTGGTCGAAATTTTCAAGGACACCGCGCTGAAAATCGCGCCGGTCACCGCCGCCGGGGCGCGCGCGATGCTCGACGAGTTGCGCGGCGCGGCGCTGCTACGCGGCGCGCGGGGAAGCGCGCCCGCCGACCTCGACGCGATCGCCGGCCTGATCGCGAAAATCTCGGAGTTCGCGATGCGCCATCCCGAGGTGCGCGAGATGGACCTCAATCCCGTGGTTGCGTATTCCAAGGGGCTGCGGGTGCTTGACGCGCGCATCCTGCTCGACCCCGGCGCGGGCCGCCCGGCGCCCGCCGGCGAGCCGCGCCGCGCGCGGCGGATCGAGAACTTGCGCCGCGCCTTCGACGCGCGCGCGGTCGCGGTTATCGGCGACAAGGGCGTCGGCGGCTACATGTGGCTGCGCGCGATGGCCCGCTTCTCGCGCAAACTCTACTCGGTACAAATCGATCCCAACGAAATCCCGGCCATCGAGGCGATGGGCGTCACCAATTGCAAGAGCCTGGCCGAGGTGCCCGAGCCGATCGATTACGCAATCAGCGCGGTGCCCCGCCAGATCGCGCCGCGCATCCTCAAGGATTGCGTCGCCGCCGGCGTCAAGGGCATCGGCTTTTTCACCTCGGGCTTCTCCGAGACCGGCGAAGAGCTAGGCGTGAAGCTGGAGCGCGAACTGGGCGCGGCCGCCGCCGAGTCGGACATCGCGCTCGTCGGTCCCAACTGCATGGGGTTGTATAACCCGTCGATTGGACTGTGCAACTTTCCCGACCAGAACGCCGGCGGCAGCGGCGACGTCTGCTTCATTTCGCAGAGCGGCACCCACAGCATCAATTTCTGTGCGCAGGCCCCGGTCCGCGGCATCCGCATCAACAAGGCCGCCTCGATCGGCAACGTGCTGATACTGGAGGCGGCGGACTATCTCGATTTGATGGCCGACGACCCGGCCACCCGCGCCATTGGGATGTACCTCGAGGGCGTGCGCGACGGCCGGCGTTTCTTCGACAGCCTGCGCCGCGCCGCCGCGCGCCATCCGGTGGTGGTCTGGAAGGGCGGGATGACCGAGGCCGGCGCGCGCGCGACCTTCTCGCATACCGGCTCGCTGGCCACCGCGGCCGTGGTGTGGCGCGCCCTGATGGTGCAAAGCGGGGCGGTGTCGGTGTCGAGCTTGGACGCGATGCTTGACGCGATGGAGCTGCTGGCGCGCGGGTGCCGCGTGGCCGGCCGCGCAATGGGCCTGGTGGCGATGACCGGCGGGCAGTCAGTGGTGATAACCGACACCTTTGCCTCCGCGGGGCTCGAGGTGCCGGCGCTTTCGGAGGCGTCGTACGCAGAGCTCAAGGGCTTCTTCAACATCATCGGCGGCAGCTATCGCAACCCGCTCGACGCCGGCGGGACGATCGGGATGGGCCACGACCAGGGCAACCTCGATCTCATCCTCGACATCCTCGAGCGCGACGCGGCCATCGATTCGATCGTGCTGGAAATCGGCACCGGGCTGCGCGCCGCGCGCTGGCCGGCGCACGAGGAGGAGCTGACCAGCCTGCTCGACAAGCTCGCCGAGTTCAACGGCCGCTCGCATAAGGCCTTCGCCGTGATCCTGCATCCGGCCCACCTCGAGGTCATCGTCGCCCGCGCCAAGGAACTGGCGCGCGGCCGCGGCCTGGTGGTGTTCGACAGCTTCGAGCGCGCAGCCGCCGCGTTCGGTGTCGCCGCCGAGTACTGGCAGGGCAGGCGCGGTGCGTGATGGACGATGGCGCCCGGCGCCGAGGCGGCCCCGTGGCGGAGGCACGATTTAGCGCTCCGGCGTGATCAGCGCGAGAGCGCCGGCCGTGCCGTCGCCGTCGAAAATCGCCAGATCGTTAGCATTGGGTGACCAGCCGATCACCGCGGTGCCGCGAAACGGCCCGCTGGCCAGCACGAACGCCTTGCGGTCGAGAATTGAGTAAGTGACGATTTCGCGGATCGGGCCGTTCGGCCCGGCCACGTACAGTTGCAGCGCCAACTCGGCTCCGCCGTGCGAGTAGGCCATTGTGCTCGCCATCATCATCGCCGGCGTGGTCGGTGTTCCCAGCGTATTGACCAGCGCCTGGCTCTGCTTGGGATCGAAGCTCGCGATCTGTGCGGTGACTCGCCGGTTGGGCGACGACATGGCGGTCTGGGCGTTCAGCTCGCGATTGCCCAGCGCCATGATAACGCCCGCATCGGTGTAAGCCGCGGCGCCCGAGGAGACCGCGATAAGCTCAGTCTTACGGCTGGCGATGGCGTAGCGGAAAACCCCCGGGCCGTGGGTGCGGCCGGGCGGCGCCGAGTACATAAACGCGGCGTTTTGCGGTGCCCATCCGAGCACCCGGATTGGCCCGTCGAGGCTGATCTGCTGGCAGCGCCCATTGCGCATGTTGATGAGGGTCGGCGGCGTATGCTCGTCGCCTTGGCTGACCGCGAAGCGGGCGTTGGAGCTGAACGCCAGCATCGATATTGGGCACGCGAGCTTGACCTGCTCGACGGTGACCGCGCCGAGGACATGGATCAGAAAGAGGCCGCCGGGCCGGGCCGGCGTGCCGCCGGCGTCGGGCGCGCCCGGCCGCACCGAACCCGCCCGCGCGGGCGGCGGCGCCGGCGGCTCGCTCGCCAGGCCCACGGCAAGCGTGTTGGGCGCCACCCAGCTCAGGCTCACCGCGTGGAAGTTGCCGTCGAAGCTCGCAACCGAGTTTTCTCCGCCGTTGCTGATGACGTAGCGCAGCACGATCTCGATTCGTCCGGGCTCGGCC
>JAKAVN010000196.1 GCA_021827495.1 Deltaproteobacteria bacterium
TGGCCCGTCCCCTATGCATGAGGCTAGGTGCCGGCTCCATCGCCGGCGTAACCCTCGATACTGCATAGCCGGTGACGGGCCAACCCGTTCATCCGGTCATATCGTCTGCTCCTCGTTGTATTGGCTCCGTCGCATGCTCTCCTCCTTAGCATCGCAGAACCCTACATTTCTGCCGGACCACTTTCCGGGGGGCAGGTCAATGCTCTTGTCATAGACCCACAACCCTTGGTTGAGAAACTCCACATTTTCTCCGTTCTGGCCGCCTTGGATTGGAGAAACATCGGCCGCGACGTCGGGTGGCTGGGAATGGGGAGGACTAGCACAGGCCGACAGAGCGACCGCGCCAGGTGTTTGGAAAAAAGGGCCTAGTGACGAGCCGCTCGAGGCGGACGGGGAGAGACTCGAAGCCCCAGAAGGAGGTGGTGGTGGAGGCGGCGGAGGAGGTGGAGGAGGGGGAGGGACAACTCCAGGTGCCGGCTTCGCGGGCGTCACAGACCCCATCGGAACCGTCATCATCTGATGCCTGCATCCCTCTAGATCGTCAAAATCCTGCATTGAGAGGGGCGGCACGTTCTTAAGCTGCTCCGGAGTCATCTTATGCCGGGCCGCTGCCTCCGCCCCAAGTTGCAGGCAATGCCCGCGAAACGTGTTCCAATCCGACTGGTTCCAGCCGTGCGGCGCCTTCTCCAGATTGCCGCCTGTCGAAGGAGTTGGTTGCTGCGCGCGCGCGAAGCTAAGAACGAGCGCAACCATCGCGACCGCGGATAACGCCGTAATTCTGAATATCAGGCGCGTCATTTTTGCACCCGTTGAACAACCGCACGCAGCCCAGCGTCATACATCTGTATACTGCTGCCGCGGGTTGCGCAAAAACTGGCGCGCCGGCACCCCGCTGGTTTGCGGGCGCCGCTCCGTACTATAGTGCCCGGTGCAATGATTCCGATTCTGTTGCGTCTGGGTCCGTTCCAGCTCTTCGGCCATCCACTGACGATCACCATCTACAGCTACGGGCTGATGATGGCGCTCGGCTTCATCGCCGCCGATCTCGTGATCGCCGCCGATTGCCATCGGCGTGGAATCGACTCCGACTACGCGACCGCCATCGTGTTGTGGGGCGCGGTCGGCGGCCTCGCCGGCGCGCGCCTGTACGACGTGTTCGACAACTGGCGGCTTTACATGGCCGACCCGATCACGATCATATGGTCGGGCTCGGGCTTCGTGTGGTTCGGCGGCTTTATCGGCGGGGTCACGGCCGCGTACTTCGTCGCGCGCCACTACAAGGTCTCCTTCGGGGCGACGGCCGACATGTGCGGGCCGGCGCTGGCTATCGGACAGGCGCTGGGCCGTATCGGATGCCATCTGTCGGGCGACGGCGATTGGGGGTTGCCCTCGACGCTGCCGTGGGCGGTCGCTTATCCAAAGGCGATCGTGGGATGGAATTCGCAGACGGTGCTCAAGCTCGACGCCCACGATAACCTGGTTTCAGGTTTCTTCGCTGGCGTCAGGGTGCATCCGGCGCCCATCTACGAAGCCATCCTCTATACCATCGTGTTTATCATTCTGTGGTCGCTGCGCCGGCGCAGCGACGTCGCGGGCCGCATCTTTTACCTGTACCTGGTGCTGCTGGGAGGATGCCGCTTCATGGTCGAATTCGTGCGGATCAACCCGCGCGTGCTATGGGGGCTGAGCGAAGCGCAGCTCATCTCGATCGTGATGATGGCTGGCGGCGCCGCCGCGCTCTACATGACGGGCGGCGTGCTCTCTGGATGGCCGCGCGAGAAGCCGGCGGCGCAGAGCAAGACGAAGGTGGCGGCGGGAGTTTAGGGCGATGACCCCGCGGGTCAAGCTGCTCTCCGCAATCGCCGCCGTGGTGCTGCTGGCGGGCGTGATGCTGGTTGCAATCTCGCCGCCGCGGCGCGCGTTCGCTCCGGCGCCGCAGCAGGTCGAGCAGGGACTCGGCGGCCCGGCGCATGACGGGCACCCGCCAATCGCGGCGGGCGAAAAGGCCGCGCCGTTCAAGCTGACGGATCTGAGCGGCAATACGGTTTCGTTGGCTGGCCTGCACGGCAAGGTGGTGTTTCTCAATATCTGGGCGACTTGGTGTGCGCCGTGCCGCGAAGAGATGCCCTCGATGGAAAAGCTCTACCAGCGGCTGCATGGCGACAAGGGCTTCGTCATGCTGGCGGTCAGCCAGGACACCGGCGGCCGGGGCGAGGTCGCCGCCTACGTCAAGCAGCATGGCTATCATTTCGAGGTGCTGCTCGACCCGCAAAACGCGGTCGCCGAGGCTTACCAGGTGACCGGTGTTCCCGAGACCTTCATAATCGATCGCGCGGGCCGCATCGTGGCCCATCACTCGGGCGCCTTTGACTGGTCGCAGCCCGAGATTCGCGACGCGATGGAGGAACTGCTCAAGGACAGCAAGGGTTGAGCAAGCAGGCGGACCCCGCGCCAAGGGCAGTGGCATCGGGGTTGCGCAAATAATATGCTGAAAGCTTAGCCCCTGCGCCCACCGTGGCGGGCTCTAGCTGCGAGCAAGTAATGAAACGCAATCGTTCACCCTTCCTGGTTGCCGCCGTATGCGCGGTGGCCATCGTGGTCCTGTTGGCCGAGATCGCGGTGCGGCGCGCCGACGCGCTGCCCGACGACACGTACAAGCAACTGGCGACTTTCGCCAACGTGCTGGCGATCGTGCAAAAGAACTATGTCGAGCCGGTTACCACCAAGGAACTCATCAACGGGGCGATCACCGGGATGCTGGCCTCGCTCGACCCGCACAGCGCCTACCTCACGCCCGACCTGTACCGTGACCTCGAGGTCGAAACCCGCGGCAGCTTCGGCGGCCTGGGTCTCGAAGTCACGGTCAAGGACGACCTCCTGACCGTCGTTTCGCCGATCGAGGACACGCCCGCCTACAAGGCCGGGATCAAGGCCGGCGACCAGATCGTCAAGATTAACGACGACTTCACCAAGGGCATGACGCTGACCGACGCGGTCAAACGGATGCGCGGGCCGCGCGGCAGCAAGATCCATCTGACCATCCATCGCAAGGGCGTGCCCGAGCTGTTCACGGTGACCGTAACCCGCGAGGTCATCAAGATAAAGTCGGTCAAGACCAAGGAGCTGCGCCACGGCTACGACTACGTCCGGGTCAGCAGCTTCGAAGAGGGCACCGGCGACGATTTGCAGAAGGCGCTGAACAAATTCAATAAGGAGCATGGCGGCCAGATCAAGGGGCTGGTGTTCGACTTGCGCGACAACCCGGGCGGATTGCTGAACCAGGCGGTGCAAGTCAGCGACGAATTTCTCGACGGCGGGCTTATCGTCTATACCCAGGGACGCCAGGAGAGCCAGCAGCAGAAGTACTTCTCGCATCGCAAGAAGGATTTCGTGGACTACCCGATGGTGGTGCTGGTCAATGGCGGCAGCGCGAGCGCGAGTGAAATCGTCGCCGGCGCGCTGCAGGACCAGCGCCGCGCAATCATTGTCGGGACCCAGACCTTCGGCAAAGGCTCCGTGCAGACCATTCTGCCGCTCGACGATCACTCGGCCCTGCGGCTGACCACGGCGCGCTACTACACGCCCAACGGCCGCTCGATCCAGGCCGTCGGCATCACCCCCGACGTGACCTCCGAGCCGCCCAAGACCACGCTGGCCTCGCTCGAACAGGAAGGCGCGACCATCGACGAAGACGCCGAAATTCGTGAGAGCGACCTGCTGCATCACTTCAAGAACAATGGCGTTCTGAAATTGCCCAAAGCACCCGCCAACGGCGCGCCCGCCAAGCATTCCGCCAAGGGCGCGAGCAAGGACCAGACGGCCGGCGCTCCCAAGGAGCAGAAGGACGTCCAGCTCGATCGTGCGATCCAGGTGCTCGATAACTGGCGCAGCTACAAGCTCCAGCTCGCGCGCAACGACACGGCGCCGCCCGCGGCGGCGCCGAGCGCCGTGGCCGTGCCGGCTCCCGCCGGCGCCGATGGCTCCGGCCATTAGCGCTGCGCTGACAATTCAAGTTTGATCGGGAAGCCGCCGATCGCGCCCCGCGCGGCCGGCGGTTTCGTTTTTCATCCCATCGAGGCGCCGCGCGCGCGCCGCCTTACGCTCAGCGCCGCCCATCTGGTAAATTGGCGGCATGGCCGGCCAATTGGAACTCTCGCTGCGCGGCCAGGTGCGGGCGCTCAACGTCACGCAACTGGTGCGGATGGTGCGCGAGACGCTGGAGGCCAACCTCGACGAGTGCTGGGTGGTGGGTGAAGTCTCCAACGCCCGCCTCGCTCCTTCGGGCCATCTCTACTTCACGCTCAAGGACCCCAACAGCGCGGTAAGCGTCGTGATGTTCCGTGCGGCGGCCGCGCGGCTGCGTTTTAAGGTCGGTGACGGGATGCAGGTTGTGGTGCGCGGCCGGGTCGATCTCTACGAGACCCGCGGCGCGCTCCAGTTCTATGCCGAGGAGATGGAGCCGCGCGGGCTGGGCGCGCTGCAGCTCGCCTTCGAGCAGCTCAAGCTGCGGCTGGAACGCGAGGGGCTGTTCGACCAGGAACGCAAGCGCGCGCTGCCCTTCCTGCCGGCGGTGGTGGGAATCGTGACCGCGCTGGGCGGAGCCGGGCTGCGCGACATCGTGACCATCCTGCTCGCCCGCTATCCCAATTTGCATCTCATCATCCGGCCCGCGCGCGTGCAGGGCGCGGGCGCGGCGGCCGAAATCACCCAAGCCATCGACGACCTCAACGCCGACGCGCGCGCCGCGGTGCTGATCGTCGGGCGCGGCGGCGGTTCGCTCGAAGACCTGTGGGCCTTCAATGAGGAGACGGTCGCCCGCGCGATCCATCGCTCGCGGATTCCGGTGGTCTCGGCCGTCGGCCACGAAATCGACTACACCATCGCCGACTTCGTCGCCGACGTGCGCGCGCCGACGCCGACCGCCGCCGCGCAGCTCGTGGTGCCGGACAAGGCCGAGCTGTGCCGGCGCCTGGACGAGACCGCGGCGACGCTCAACGGCGCGGCGGTAAGCGCGCTGTCGAGCCAGCGCCGCCACGTCAGCCAGCTCAACGCGCGGCTGCGCGCGCCGCGCGCGGCGCTGCGCCAAGCGCGCCAGCGCACCGACGAAGCGGGCGGCGAGCTTGCGCAGGCGCTTGCCTCGCGCCTCGGAGATCGGCGCAGGCACGTCGCCGCGCTGGATGCGCGCCTGGCCCCGCCCGGCGCGCTGGCGCGCGAGCTGCGGCTGGGCGCGGAGCGCACGGCGCTTCACTTGGCGCAGGCGATGGACGCGCGCGTGGCGCGGCTGCGGATGGGCG
>JAKAVN010000029.1 GCA_021827495.1 Deltaproteobacteria bacterium
ACTTCTCTCCCTCTGGGAGAGATAAGCGTGAGGGAGCGGGATGTTGAAAGGACTTTTTCAACATCCCGCTAGGGAGACACGCCGCCGATGGGTCTTATCGATCGCTTGCAGAACGAGACCGAACGGGCGCCCGCCGCCGGGCCTTCGCTGTTCATCCCCGACGCGCGCCAGCAGCCGGTCTCTGCCGCGGGCGACGTGGGCAAGGAGCGCTTCCAGGCGCTCAAGGCCAGGATCCAGGACCTGCTGCTCAAGAAAATCGACGTCACCAAGCTCGAGGAGGCGGGCTACGCGCCGCTGCTGGCGCAGATCAACGCGGTCATCGATGAACTGGTCGAGGAAGAGCACCTGCTCCTGGCGGACGCCGATCGCGACCGGCTGATCGAGGCCACCACCGGCGACATGCTGGGCCTGGGGCCGCTCGAGCCGCTGCTCCAGGACAACGACATCTCCGATATCCTGGTCAACGGCCACCGCGGGGTGTGGATCGAGCGCAAAGGCAAAATCTACAAGACCGCGGTGCGCTTTCGCGACGACCAGCATCTGCTGAGCGTCATCAACCGCATCGTGTCGCGCGTCGGCCGGCGGATCGACGAGGCCTCGCCGATGGTTGACGCGCGGCTGCCCGACGGTTCGCGCGTGCATGCCATCATACCGCCGCTTGCGATCGACGGTCCGGGGCTCTGCATCCGCCGCTTCGGCGGCCATAGCTACCGGATGGAAGATCTGATCGTCGGCGGCTCGTTCACCCGCGAGATGGCCGACTTCATGCGCATCGCCGTCCTGACCCGGCTCAACATCCTGATCAGTGGCGGCACCGGCAGCGGCAAGACCACGCTGCTCAACTGCCTCTCCAACTATATTCCCGAAAACCAGCGCATCATCACCATCGAGGACGCGGCCGAACTCGCCTTGCAGCAGCCCCAGGTCTTCCGCCTGGAGACCCGGCCACCCAACGTCGAGGGCAAAGGCGAAGTCACTCAGCGCGAACTGTTCCGCAATACGCTGCGGATGCGCCCCGACCGCATAATCGTCGGCGAAGTGCGCGGCGCCGAGGTGCTCGACATGCTGCAAGCGATGTCGACCGGGCACGACGGCTCGATGGCGACCATTCACGCCAACAATCCGCGCGACTCGCTGGGGCGGCTCGAGATGATGATGCTGCTGTCCGGGGTCGCGCTGCCGGAGAAGGCGATGCGCCAGTATATCGCCAACTCGATCAACCTGATCATCCAGCTCGCGCGCCATTCCGACGGCACTCGCAAGATCATCAAGATCACCGAGATCACCGGGATGGAAGGCGACACGGTCCTGACCCAGGACATGTTCGAATACGTGCGCAGCGGGGTCGACCCCAGCGGCAAGGTGCTGGGCCATTTCAAGACCACGGGCACGCGCCCCTTCCACAGCGCGCGATTCGAGGCCGCCGGCTTCGCGTTTGCGCCATCGATGTTCGAGCCGCGCGTTCTGGGATGACGCGATGGCACTGCTGGTCACCATCGTCTTCTTCGCTCTGCTGGTGAGCCCGGCGGCGGCGCTCTATGCCACCAGCAAGCGGCAACGCTTCGAGCGCGAGCGGATTCTCGCACGGCGGCTCGGACAGGCCCCGGCTGGTCCGCACGCCGCCCCCGGGTTGGCGGTCTCCAGCCACCGGATGGCGCGGCTGGCCGCGGGGCTGAGTACGGCGCCGTGGATCGGCGGCTACCTCGGCCAGACCCTGCGGCCGGCGAGCGCACCGCTACTGCTCGCGATACCGGTGCTAATGGTTGCGGGCACGATCGTCTTCACTCACTGGCTGAGCCTCCCCGAAGCGCTGCTCGGCGGTGTCGGAGTCGCCTCGCTGCCGCTGCTCTACCTGCGCCGGAAGCGCAAACAACGGCTCAAGCTGCTCGCCGAGCAATTGCCTTACCTCATCGATCTGCTCAAGTCCGCGCTCGAGTCCGGGCACACGATGCTGCGCGCGCTCCAGATGGCAGGGCAAAATCTCCCCGAGCCGGCATCGAGCGAACTGCGCTTGATCGTCGAGCAGGTCCAGCTTGGGATGAGCGTGCCGCTGGCGCTCGAGGCGATGTACCAGCGGGCGCCGGTCGAAGAACTTGGCTTCATGGTCGCCGCGGTGAGGATCCAGATCGATGTCGGCAGCAGCCTGGCCGAGATTTTCCAGCACGTCTCCGCGGGTATGCGCAACCGTCAGCGCGCGGAGCATCAGTTGCGCGCGCTCACCGCGCAGTCGCGGGCGAGCGCGGTTATCGTGACTTTGCTGCCGTTCATCGTGCTGGCGGCGTTCAGCCTCATCAACCCCGCCTATTCGCGCCCGCTCTTCCACAACGAGTTTGGAATAAAGATGCTGGAGACCGCGATCGTGCTCGACATAATCGCGTTCTTCGTGATGCGCAGGATCGCGCGGGTGAATTTTTAGCATGTCCTTCGTGATCGCCATCAGTGTCTTTTTGCTGGGGCTTACCACCGTCATGGCGCTGTACTTCGGCTTGACGGAGCAGCCGCGAAGTTCCTGGCCGAGCGCCGGCGGCGCGCCGCGGTATGGAGGGTCGAGCAGCCTCGCCAGATCATCGCTGCAATGGGGCGGCGTGTCGGGAAAACTGTTCGCCTGGTGGGTCGAGAAAACCGCCGCCGCCGATCATAACGCGCCCAGGGTCCGGCGGATCGACGTGGCCCTGACCCGCGCCGGCTTCAACCAGGCCGAGCAGTTCGCGCTCTATCGCGCGGCGCGCGTCGCCGCGGTGGCGTTGGCCGTCCTCGCCGGCCTGGTGATTGCGCACTTTTACCCGAGATGGCGGATCCCAGCCCTGCTGGGCGGCGCAGTGGCGGGCTACCTGTTGCCGGACCATGTGATCAAGCGCCTCGGACGGAAGCGGCAACGGACCATCCTGCACGAACTGCCGGCCATCCTCGACCTGCTGGTGGTGACGCTGGAGGCGGGACAGGGACTGTTCGAAGCAATCAAGGTCGTCGGCCGCGAGACCGCGCGGCAGGGCCGCGTGCTGGGCAAGGAGCTTGTGACCGCGGCGGCCGAGATGGGCGCGGGCGTTTCGCTCGAGGACAGCCTGGGCAACCTCAGCGAGCGGACCGGCGTCGAGGACCTCAAGTCGATCGCCGCGGTGATCATCCAGAGCAAGGAGATCGGCGGACGGCTGGGCCCGTCGTTGCGCGCGGCGGGCGAGCTGCTCACCTCCAAGCGCCAGCTCAAGGCCGAAGAGGCGGCTCAAAAGAGCTCGGTCAAGATGCTGCTGCCGCTGGTGCTGCTCATCCTGCCCGCGATGATGATCATCATTCTGGGCCCCGCGATTATCCAGATCTTCGAACTCATCGTCGGCGCGGCTTCATAGATTAACCGATAGACCGGTTGCGGGGAAAATCGCCGCTGATTCATGAAGCTCACTCGGAAAGTCGGGCTGTCCCTTGGGCCGGCTCCCGCAGTGGCCGTAGAGACGGATGGTGGAAACGTTGCGGCAGGCCGAGCCGACGGCTTGGAGCAGGGCGAGTCCTTGAACACAACCCGCATCATTTGGAAATGTTTATTTGTATACTACGGTTGGCATGGGCTAATCAAGGAATAATTTGATTTGTAGGTGCTAAAAGCAGGGAGGGAAAATCATGCGTCGATTCATTTCGTCGTCCGGTTTGGCTGGCGCGTCGACAGTCCGGGTGCTCATCAGCATTGTCGCAGCGCTTGTGGCGGGCAGCGCTGCGGCTGCATCGGCTGCGACGCTATGCGTTAGCGCCGACGGCAAGGTTCCTCCAGGCTTGGCTAAAAAGATGGGCTGCTCGCCGACCGTTTACACCACGATCGGCGCTGCGTTCATTCCCGCCGCACCCGGCGACACCGTGTTCGTGTTGCACGGCACCTACAAAGAGGACGTGACAATCCCGGGGGATGATACCGGGATCACGCTGCAAGGCCAAAATCCCGGCAACACCATTATCGACGCGACTGGGAAACAGAATGGAATTTTTGATCAGGCAAGCGGCCTGACCATCGACGGCTTTACGATCGAGAACGCTGAACACGAGGGAATCCTGATCGAGGGACCGGCAGCGACCTGTCCAAGGCCCACCACACCGCCGGTTCCATGCACGGCCGGTGCGCCGGAGATCACAGGTGTCATCATTTCAGACAATTTCGTCATCGATAACGACAAGGCGCTAACCCCAGGGGCGTCCGGGCCGAGCTGTCCCGCGGTCGGGACAGTTCCGCCAGCTCCCGCATTCGAGCAGTTCGACTGCGGTGAAGGCATCCATCTCGACGGGGTCGCGTTCTCCACGGTTACCAATAACCGGATCAAGCGCAACGCCGGCGGCGTTCTGCTGACCGACGAGACCAACGCCAATCATAACAATCTGGTCTCCGGTAATATTGCCAAAGACAATTCGGTACAGGGGGTGGCCGACTGCGGGTTTACGCTTCCCTCTCATCCGCCCAACGGCAGTCCGGCGAACATCGGCGATCTGTCCTTCGGCGTTTTCAACGATACGGTGGCGAACAATCTTTCGGAGGGCAATGATTTCGGCACTGGAGTTTTCACCCCCACTCCCGGCACCGCTTCGTACGGCCATCTCGTTGTAAACAATCAGCTGATCAATAATGCTTCGCCGGGCGTGGGTTTTCACAGCCATGCGCCAGGCCAGAAGAATGGGAGAACTTCCATCATCGGCAACTTGATCGAGGGGAACGGGCCCGACCCGGACGTCGATGCGACCGGTGACGGTCCGGCTGCTCCAACCGGTATCGATGTTTACGCGGACCCGCACGCTTTGCCGGTGAACAACGTGAACATCGTGGGCAACACGATTAGAAAGGAGGGCAACGATATCTGGGTCGGGGCAGGGCCTGCGGGCAGCGGATGGAGCGCCTGCGCCAGCTTAAGCCTGACCGCCCCATGCTACATCGTTACCGCCCATCTCAATGATTTGGAGAAGGGAGTCGGCGTGAATAACGCGGGCAACAGCGGCGCAAGTCCCGATGATGTTCTGGTTGATGCGACCAAGAACTTCTGGGGATGCGCCAAAGGTCCGGGTGCGAGCGGATGCGCGAGCGTAACGGGAAATGTGACCACCGCGCCGTTTTTACAGCGGCCTTCAACGGTTCACTAAAACCCGCGCAGCCCAAGCCAAATGATCTCGAAAGCGAGAGCGGCGGTGTTCACGGTTGGCGTGTGGCTAGACGTGGCCGTTTGCGCGAGATCGCATCAGACGGATAAGAAACTGCTGGCGCGCGGCGAATACCTCGTCAACCGCGTGGCGATGTGCGGCGATTGTCATACGCCACGCGGCTCAATGGGCGAACCCGATTTGGCGCGACTGTTCCAAGGCGGTATTCTGACCTTCGGTCCAAGCGACCGCGCGGATTTCGCCCGATGCGCCCCTGCGATTGCGGGGATACGTTTCTGGACGAAGGCACCATCGATCAGGTTTCTCGAAACCGGCCTTACGCCAGGCGGCACATACGCCAAGCCTCCAATGCCGCCCTATCGGCTGTCGCGCGACGATGCCGCCGCCGTGGTTGCATACGTGCGATCTCTGAAGCCCGCTTCATCGGAGCCGTGCGCCGCTCGGGCCAAAGAGGCCGCAAAACAGGATTGACTTCAATGCCGCACCAAAAGACGGACTCGCTCCCGCCAACCCAAATCATGGAGGACTTGTGGGCTGCCTGGCGCACCCAGACATTAGCGGCGGCGGTCGAACTCGGCCTGTTTGGGCAATTGGCCGAGGGCTGCGGAACAGCCGAACGGATCGCCGCTTCACTTGGCGTTTCAGAACCTGCGTTGCGGCGACTGCTTGATGCGCTGGTGGGCCTGGGCTACCTGAAAAAGCGCGCCGCGGAGTACGAACTCGAACCCATCGCCCGCCGCTACTTGGTGCCGGGCGGGGAATTCCACGTCGAGGGCATCGCCCAGTTCGCTCGGCGTATGTCCGACGACTGGTGGCGGCTTGCGGAAGTGATAAAGAGCGGCCGGTCGCTGGCGAACGTGGACGATGAGAGCCGCGCGCGCGAGTTTTTCCCGATCCTGGTCCGGCACATCTTCCCTTGGAGCTTCGCCGCCGCCAGCGCCGCTGTGTCCGCGTTGCCCAAGACCGCGCGCGGGCGGATCCAACGCATTCTCGACGTAGCGGCGGGGTCGGCTGCCTGGTCGATCGCTTTCGCCAGAGCGCTTGGGTCCGCGCGCGTTACGGTGCTGGATTTTCCCGAGGTGATCGACATTGCGCGCTCGTACGCCGAACGCTTTGGCGTTGCCGACCGCTTCAGCTATCTGGAGGGCAACCTCCGCACGACTGAATTCCCGCAAACATCCTATGACTTGGTGATCCTTGGCCACATCATCCACTCCGAGGGTGAGCAACGGGGCAGGCAACTTATCGCCAAGGCATTCTCCGCGCTCGACGACAACGGGCTGCTGCTCATTGCCGACCTTATTCCCACGGATAATCGCACCGGTCCGGCGATGCCGCTGCTATTCAGCCTCAACATGCTGCTTCATACAGGGAGTGGCGACGTGTTCACGATGGCCGAATATCGTCACTGGCTTGCCGAAGCGGGTTTCAAGAAGGTTGCAACCCTCCGTGTGCCGGCGCCTTCGCCGCTCATCCTGGCCACAAAATAGCCAGACGCCTTGAAACCTGTGGCAACGAGCCGGCAAAGGAATCCGGGTATGGCTGATCAAGCCGAGGTAAACACGTTAACCAGGTCCGCTTCACCCGCCGCGCTATTGGAAATGGCGAGCGGCGCGTGGACCACGCAGGCGCTGTACGTGGCGGCCAAGCTCGATATCGCTGATCTGCTCGCCGCGCGCCCGATGCGCGATGAGGAGTTGGCGCAGGCCGCCGGCGCGCATGCCCGGTCCCTGTTCCGTCTGATGCGCGCCCTTGTCAGCCTCGGAATTTGCTCGAAGGACTCTGACGGACGTTACGCGCTCACCGCGCTCGGCGGGTACCTGCGCCGCGGCGTCCCCGGATCGGTGCATGGCATGGTGCTCCATTGGGGCGGACAACTTTGGGAAATTTGGAGCCACCTTTTCGATAGCGTGATGACCGGCAAAACCGCCCGCAGCCTGCTCCATGGCGAGGGAGCGTTCGAGATGTTCGCCAAGCATCCGGAACAGGCCGCGGTCTTCAATCAAGCAATGGTCGATATCACGGAGCGGGCCGCGCAAGGTGTACTGCGCAGCTATGATTTCTCCGGCATGAGGCGGGTCGTCGATGTGGGCGGCGGTTACGGAGCGTTGCTCGCCGTAGTTCTACGGGCGAATTCCGCCATCCGCGGGGTTCTTTTGGATCTACCCCACGCAATCGCCGGGGCCAGCAGGTATCTTGAAGAGCGCGGCGTCTTGGAGCGGTGCGAGTTGGTCGAGGGAAGTTTCTTTGACTCCGTCCCGGGTCCGGCTGACGCGTGCCTGCTCAAAAGCGTCATTCACGATTGGCCGGACGAGCAAAGCGCGGCGATTCTGGATAACTGCCGAAAGGCAATCGCCCCGGCCGCGGGCAAGGTTCTCCTGGTCGAACGTATCATGCCGCGGCGGATCGAGCCTTTGCCGGCGCATCAGGGGATCGTTCGGGGTGATCTCAACATGATGGTCGCGGCCGGCGGGTGTGAGCGCACCGAAGCGGAGTTCGCTGCGCTGCTTGCGCGCGCGGGCCTCGGCCTGGCCAGAATTATCCCGACTGATTCAGGTTTCGATGTGATTGAGGCCGCTTGCGTGTAGAGTCGGAAGAGGCCGCGTACGGCGGCTTTCAGGCGTTTATGTCAGTGTGCTGTTCCGTTGCCGCCGACATCGAACCTACGCCAGCTCGCGCAAAGTCAGCGCCATGAGCAGGCGGGTGGCCGCATGCGACAGATGGTCCTTACGCTGGTTGCCCGCGCGCATCACGTCGGCGACGGTCTCAAGGGCCTTGGCGAATTGGTCCATCGGCTAATTCCCTCCGGCGCCGGCGGCCAGCGTCCGCTCGACCGCTTGCGGGGCCGTCTCGATGACCCGAAGCAGTATCCTGGCAGGGCGGTCGGGAACCGCCCACCCTTCTTCCCGCTGCTGAACCGTGCGTACGCTAAAGCCAAACTGGCGCGCGAAGGCCGCCTGCGAGAGTTCGAGCTTGTGGCGGATCGCCTTTATGTTCGGGATGGGTGGATTGTACACCCGCCGCGCCTTATGCAATCTGCCGTGCTCATCTCCGGAACATCCGGGTCGTCGGCGATCTGCCGATAGTCTTCGTTCAATAGTCTTGGCCGCGCGCTAATGACTGTTGCGGCGCCTCGATGGCCGGGCGGCTACCAGCGCGGCCGGCGCATCCGCCTGGGCTGATAGCCGGTCATCTTCTTGTAGATGTGCATCACGATACGGTAGAAGCGCTCGCCGGCCGCCTCGGGATATTGGCGGCGCGCGGCGAGTTTCGCGCGCTCCCACGCCTGTTCATCGGCCACAGTGCGCACCACGCTCACGGGCGCCATCGATGCTCTCCGTGCGCCGCTTCGAACGCCACTAACGGCGGCGCGTCAGGCCTGCCGAAATTCCGCGACGCGCTGCTGCGCGCCGAGCCAAAGCTTCTTGAGATCCTTGGGCAACTGGCTCAGCACGTCCCAAGCCTCGCCCTCCATCCCGGTCGAGCTGCCGAGCAACTCCTGCAGCGCCGCGAAGACCGCGACCACCGCACGCTCGGCTTCTTCCTCATCAGTCAGCGATGCGATGAGCCGGACTTCGCCGATGAATTGCAGCTCGTGAACCCGGCGAACGTGCCGGCCGGGCCGTTCGAGAAATTCCCACAGCGGCTTGAGCCCGGCGGGCAGTTGCGCGTCGACGTCCGCCGCTTCGCCCGGCGTAAGGCGGTCGCGAAGTTCCTGGAACACGGCGAAGGTGAGCGCCTCGGCCCGCCGCTCGTCACATCCCAAGTCTCGCGCCACTGTTTTGAAGAAGGCCCTTTTATCCATTGGCCGTCTCGCTTTTGCCCTCACCGCAATTCCGCAGCATCGAGCGTGCCAGAGACTAAAGACGTTGGGGACCGCGCAAATACGCAGGCGAGCAAGCGGAGGCCCGCGCGCGATGTTGCCATACGGGACACCGCCCTGGCGCCAAATGGACAAGGTTGAGCTTCAGCCCGATAAAGCTGAACTGTCGGGCGGGAGGCCGGCTCCGGCCACGCGCCAAATCACCGGGACGACGGCGAGCAGGCCAGCCATCGTCCAGTCGCGCGCCGAGATCGGCGCGATCTGCAAAAGCGCGGCGATCGGGTGCAGCGCCATGAAGATCGGCAGGCTCGCGGCGACCAGCACCGAAACCGTCCAGAAGCTGACCCGTGCGGGCAACGGAGCCTTCCACCACGGGCGATCGCCAGCGACTTCCGCCCACATCAGGAACAGACTGCCAAGAATTACCACCACCATCGCGGCGCCGCGCGCGTATGGTGCACCGCGGTCGAGCCGGGCCGCGTAGACGGTCAGCGCGGCAGCCGTCAACAGCGCGCCGGAGATCGCCGAGCGTATGATGCGCGCGCGCCCGATCAGCGGAGCGTGCGGATCGTGCGGCGGCCGCTTCATCAGGTCGTTCGGCCCCGGCTCGCCCTCGAAGGCCAGCGCGGAGACCGGATGCACGATCATCTCGAGCCACACCAGCACAACCGGAAGCAGGAGAATCGGCAGCCCGAGCAGCGGCGCAAGGAGTGCGAGGCCCACCAGCGCGAATTTGAATCCGGTAAGGTAGCGCAGCGAGTGCCGGATGTTGCCAAACACGCGGCGGCCCTCGCGCACGGTGTGCACCAGGGCGGCGAAGTTGTCCTCGAGCAGGACCAGATCGGCGGCGGCGCGCGCGACCTCCGTGCCGCGCAGCCCCATGCTCACGCCGATATGGGCGCGGCGCAGCGCCGGCGCGTCATTGATACCGTCGCCGATCATCGCCACGATTTCGCCGGCGCGCACCAGCGCATCGACAATCTGGTATTTCTGCTCGGGCTGCACGCGGGCGAAGATGCTCGCGCGGCGCGCCAGTTCGGCGGCGCGCTGCGGACTCAAAGCCGCGAGTTCGGCGCCGGTCACGATCAGACCGTCGTCATGGGCGATGCCGGCGGCTTCCGCCACGGCGTGAGCGGTAAGCGCATGGTCCCCGGTGATGAGCTTGAGTTTGATCCCGGCCGACTGGCACTGGTCGACCGCGGCCGGGCCTTCGGGCCGCAGCGGATCGTGAAAACCCAACAGCCCGTATAGGATCAGGTCGCGCTCGTCGTCCTCACGCACGCCGTCGAAGCCGGCGCACACGGGAGTCGGCACATTTGTTGCTTGCCCGGCGGCGGCGCTTGCGAAATTGCCGGCGGCAGTGAAACGGCCCGCGACCGCGATCACCCGCATCCCCTGGCCGGCGAGGTCCGAATTCATCGCGAGGGCGCGCTCGCGCTCGCCGGGCGCAATCGCACAATGCTCGAGGATTCCTTCCAGCGCGCCCTTGGCGACGATGCGCGCGGCGCCGGCGCCGTCACCGCCATGCGCGCGCATCCAGACGTGCGACATGTGCTTGCCCGCGATGTCGAAGGGGTAGTCGTGGACCAGCTTCCAGTGTTCGTACAGCGCGCCGACATCGACGCCGTGGCTACGGCAGTGCGCCAGTATTTCCCGCTCCAGCGAATCCATCGCGCCCGGCTCGCAGGCCAGCGCCGCCGCCTCCAGCAGCGCCGGCTCGCCGAGCCGGCCTTCGTCGAGCGGGCGGTGAACCTCGAGCGCGAATTTCCCGACGGTGAGCGTGCCGGTCTTGTCCATGCAGATGACCGTGGTCGAGCCGAGCGTCTCGACGCTCGCCAGACGCTTCACCAGCACGCCCTGCCTGCTCAAGCGCAGCGCGGCGAGCGTCAGGAAAAGGCTCAGGACCAGGACCACCTCTTCGCACACGGCCGACATCGCGAGGCTGACGGCATAGAGCAGCGCCTCGCCGGGCGGCGCGCCGCCGAGCCATCGCACAGTGAAGATCGTGGCCGAGAGACCCAGCGCGATCCCGATAAGCCAGCGTACGACGCGCGCGGTCTTGAGCTGCAACGGCGTCGCCTGCAACTCGGCCTCGCCGAGGAGCCGCGCGATATTGCCGAAGCGCGTGCGCCGGCCGGTGGCAATGATTTCGCCTACGCCCTGCCCCGCCAGCACCATCGAGCCCGCGAAGAAGCGGCATTCATCACCGGCGGCAGTGCCCGGCGCGCCGGGCCGCGCGATTTTGTCCTGCGGCTCGGCTTCGCCGGTCAGTTGCGATTCGTCGACCGTGAGATTCGCGGCGCGCCGCACGATCCCGTCGGCATGGAGGACGTCGCCCTCGCGGAAAAGCAGCAGATCGCCCGGCACCAGGCCGGCGGTCGGGAGTTCGACCGGCTGCCCGTCGCGCAACACCCGCGCCTGCGGCGCGACGGCGCTTGCGAGCTTCTTGAGCGCGCTGCGCGAGCGCGCCTCCATCAGCACGTCCACCCCAAGAACCGGGATTATGACAATTGCCAGCACTGCCGCTTCATGCGGCTTGCCGAGCAACCAGTACAGCAGCGCCGCCCCGGCGAGCATCAGCGCCATCGGGTCGGCGAGCATCCGTAGCCATTCGGCTACGCTGGCGCCGCGCGCGCGCTCGACCAGCAGGTTGGGGCCGAACTCGGCGAGCCGCGCTTGCGCTTCTTCGCTGCCAAGGCCGGCAAGGCCCTCGAGTCCGGCGACGGCGCCTGCTGGCGCATGGCCGACCGCGCTCCCGCCAGCGCCGGCACTAGCGGCAACCTTGGTCGGTCCGGACGATCCGGCCGCCGCGCCGTCAGCCATTGCCGGGGCCAAGACTCTTGAGCCGCCGCGTGATTGCCGCCGCCGCCGCCTCGAGGCCCCGCGCCGTATCAACCACCAGATGGCAGGTTTCCGGTATCTCTTTGAGCGGGACGAACCCGCCACGCTGGCGGAGATAGGTCGCCACATCTGCATCGGAGACTTCGTCGGGGCGGCGCGCGCGCTGGGTTAGCCGGCGCACGATCTCATCGTGGCTCGCGATGCATTCGACGAACAGCACCGGGCGCTCGGCGTATGCGGCGACCGCGCGCGCCTGGGCGCGGTAGGCGGGCGCGGCAAAGGTGGCGTCGACGATCACGCCGGCGCCGTCATGCAGCCGCGCCGCGGCGTCGGTGAGCAGGGCCGCGTAAGTCTTCTGTGTAAACTCGCGGGTGTAAGCGCCTGCCGCGTAGCCGCTGGAGAGGCGCTCGGCCGGCCCGGCGCCGGCCAGGCGCTTGCGGATTTCGTCCGAGCGCAGCCAGTCGAATCCGAGCCGATCCGCCAAGCGGCGCGCCACAGTCGACTTGCCGCTGCCGGAGAGCCCGCAGACCACCACCAGGACGGGCCGCGACTGGCGCGCGAGATCGAGCGCAAGCGCGACGTAACGGCGCGCCGCGGCGGCGGCAGCAGCGCGCTGGTCGGGCGCGATTGCGGGGTCGCGGGCGGCCAGGCTTTCGACCTTGGCGCGCACCAGCGCGCGATGGAATTTGTAAAACGCCATCAGCAGCGCAAGCTCGGCGTCGCCGGAGGCCTCGCGATAGGCGCCCACCAACTGGTCGGACAATTCGCAGGCGCCCAGCCGGTCGAGGTCCATCGCGAGGAATCCCACGTCCGAGGCAACGTCGGCGTAGCGGAGTCCTTCGCTGAACTCGACGCAGTCGATGATCGTGATCGCGTTGTCGGCCAGCGAAACATGTTCGCAACGCAGATCGGCGTGCCCTTCGCGCACGCGCCCGCCAAGCGCGCGCCGGTTGAGCAAGCCCCAGCGCGACTCGACCACCCGATGGGCGAAGTGCTCGAGTTCATCCATCTCCGCCGGCGCGATCATGCCCGCACAGTCGAGCGCGAGTTCTTCCAGGTTTCCGCGCACCAGCCGCCATACCGCCGCGGCCGCACCATATTTCCACCCCTTGTCGGCGGCGGCCGCGCCGTGGAAAGCGGCCAAGCGCACGGCGATCGCGCGAATCTGCGCGACGCTCACTGCGCCCTCCGCCACCATCCGATCGAGCATCGTGGCTTCCGCCAGCCGACGCATCCTGACCGCCCACTCGACCACCACGCCCGCCCCGGCGCCGCCGTTATCGACCGTACCGTCCGGGGCTGCGCCCAGCGCCAACTCGCCGCCACCGCGCCGGACGATCGGAACGACGCCCAGGTAGACGTCGGGCGCGAGCCGCCGGTTAAGCCGCACTTCATCTAGGCATAACTGATGGCGGCGAGCGAGCGTCGAGGCGTCGAGGAAGGCGAACCGCACCGGCTTCTTAATCTTGTAGACGTAGCCGCCCGCCAAGAAGACGTACGAGACGTGCGTCTGGCGCAGTTCCACCGAGCGCGGACGATCCTGATAGATCTCCGGACGCATCATCGCTTCGACCGTGGCCGGCAGTGCGCGGTTCGGACCGGCGGATTGAACCCGCACCGCCAGCGAAAGCTCCGGCGGACCATGTGGGGCGAGGCCCCGCGGGCGGGAAAACCGGGCTTCTGTGCGAGACTCTCTCATGAACGTTATCAGGCTTACACTCGCGCCGCGCGCCGCTCAATTCGCTTCGAGGAAGGCGCGCAGCACGTCGCTGGTGGAAATGATCCCGACCAGCCGCTCGCCCTCCATCACCGGCAGCGCGCCGATCTTATGCTCGAGCAAGCCTTGCGCCGCCGTGTGTATCGGCGTGGCGGGCGCGACGGTCCTGACCTCGGTGGTCATCGCGAGCCTGACCTCGGTATTATCCAGATAGCCCTCATGGCGGCGCAGGTCGCGGTCGGTGATAACGCCCACCAGCTTGCCACTGCTTAACACCGGCATCGTGCGAAAGTGGCCGGCGAGCATCTTGGTCCGCACGACCGAGAGCTTTTCGGCGGGCTCGGCGCTGATCGGATGCGGCGTCATCCACTTGGCGACCAGGTGTACGTCGGACTCGTGGCGCTGCACGGTCAGCACCGGGCAGGTGGCGTCGCGCAGCACGGCCTCGGCGACGCTGCCAAGCAGCATCCGCTTAACGCCCTTGCGGCCGTGGGTCGCAAGCACGATCAAATCGGCCGCCATCTGCCGTTCGAGGGTCAAAATCTCGTGCGCGGGATCACCGATCTGGGTCAGCAACTCGCACTTCTGGTCCGCGCGTTGGCGCTGAACGACGGCTGCGAGCTTCTGCCGCGCGATTTTTTCCTGGTCCTTGTAGAGGTCCACGTAGTTGGGCATCCCGGTCGGCGCCACGACCATCGGCACCACATGCGTCAGGAAAACCGTGCCGTCAGTTTCCGCCGCGATGCGCACGGCGGCGTCGAATACCGACTGTGCGGTGTCGTCGAACTCGATTGGGGCCAGGATTCGCCTATATGGAAAAGCCATTTTTTGCCAAGCCTCCTCGGTAATCGCCAACCGCTATCCGCCATTTGTTGTTAGCTATAGCCGTGCCAAGGCAAACTGTCGCGGTGTGCGAATCGGGACGCGGTTCGGCGGGCGAGCGCCGCGGCTCGAAAGGAGAAGTGCTGTGTCCAACGGACGCAAACCTGTGGCACTGTAGCGAAAAGATGTCCGCATGGGGCGAAAGTCCCATAGGCTGCGGCGTGTATTCCCCGGCTCACGGGCACCTCATCTTTGGCAATCAAATTGCACTCGATTAAAGGGGCGCAATATCGCGGGAGGATCAGGCCAGTGCGCGTAGAACAGTGGATGACGACCGAGCCGCTCACGGTGGGACCGCGTGACTCGGTCGCTCACGCGCGTGCGCTCCTTCGCGAGCATCGGATCAACCAGCTCCCGGTGGCTGTCAACGGCCGGCTGGCCGGAATCGTGACCGACCGCGACCTGCGCGACGCGATGAGCGAGGGGCGCGCCGCCGTCGCCGAGGCGTCGGGGGATAGGCTCAAGCAGACCCGCCGACCCGAAGATATTCCGATCGAGGCCGTGATGACCGCCAATGCGATCACGGTTGAGCCGCACGACACGATGGAGCGGGCGACGGTGCTGATGCGGCGCGAGCGGATTGGCGCACTGCCGGTGGTGTATCGCGGAGAGCTGCGGGGAATCGTCACCCGCACCGACGTGCTGCGGGCCTATCTGGCGCTGGCCAGCTATAACAGGAAGGGCAGAATCAGCGATCCGTGGGAAGGGACTCATTCGAAGCCTGAAGCGCCGCGGTACGCGCATCGATAAAAGCCCCCTCGTGGTCCGCAAGGCGCCGGGCGGCCGCGCGCCGACAGTTAGCGAGCGCTGTGCCGCGGTCGACGAGCGCAAGCCTTGGGCCACGCTCGATTTACAAGCAGCCATCACCCCGCCTGGCAAATGCGGACCGCGGCGGCGACGGCTCTGGTGCGGCGCAAAAAATCACGGCGCGGCGGATGGGCTCGGCCTGACCACCAGCACCGGCCGCGGCGAGCGGCGGATCACCCGTTCGGCTACGCTGCCGATGAGAAAATGGCTCACCCCCTTGCGGCCGTGCGTCGCCAGCACGATCAGGCCGGCGTTCATCTCCTCGGCCTGGCGGAGAATGCCGTCGGGCGCCTCGCCGCTGCGCGTCTCGATCTTGTAGGCCACGCCGCGCCCCTCGAGATGCGCCGCCGCCAGCTTCTCGAGCTCGGCTCGTGCGGTCTGCTCCCATACCGGATACGGGTCCATCGGGATGGGCGAAAATTCGGTGGCGTTGAGCGGAACCGGCGCGACGTGAAGCACGCTAAGCGTAGCGTCATTCTGCGCGGCGATTTCACGGGCGAAGTCCAGCGCCGCCATCGAGGGCTCGTCAAAGTCCACCGCACATAGAATTTTATCGAACAGCTTCTTCATCAGAATCACCCTGGCACAGAAGAGGACGCCGCAAGAGCCGGGCCATCGTGGATGGCGCTGGGCGCACTTGTCGGCCAACCTTGCGGATGACTTCGGGCGGTGTAAATGACTCCAACGGATACTGTGTACTGGCGCCGATGGAAACACTGTCACTTTAGCATTAGGCTCACTACAAAATGCCGCTCCAGAATATTAGCGCTGTTGGCTGCCAATGGAGGTCGCAAAAATATCGAAAAACGTTGAGATAATTGAAGCAGGCGAACGCGCCATCCACGCGAGTTTGGCGCGAAGCGTCGTCGGGCACGCTTATTGCTCGATGCATGGCGGCGGTTGCCGTCAGATAGCGGCCCGCGTTGACCGGGAGAGGGCAGGAATGGTTCGATTGATGTCCGAAAATGTTGAGATAGCCAAAGCTGGTGAACGCGCCATCCACGCGAGTTTGGCGCGAAGCGTCGTCGGGCACGCTTATTGTTCGTTTCAGATAGCGGCCCGCGTTGACCGGAGGGGGCAGGAATGAGTCCGATAAAAGTTAGAATGGGATTATTGGCCAGGGCTGCTTTGACAGTGGTCATCCTCGCGATAGCTACCGTAACGGTCGCGCCGCAGGCGTTGGCGGATGACGCCGCGGCGCAAGCCAAGGCGCTCAAACGGGTCGAGCGCGAACTGCGGCAGTTGCGAGCGGATCGCGCGCACGACCGCAAGGTCATCGAGCAGCTCAAGCAGACGGTCGATCAGATGGAGGGGCAAGCCGCGCAACTCAAGTCCGCCAACGAGCAGGTGAAATCCGCGCAGACTAAAACTGCGCAACAGGTCAGCGAGATCCAAGGACGGGTTAACTCCGGACCTTCACCGCGGCAGTTCAGCCAGGCGTTTGGTAGTTACTTCGGGACGCACACTTTCGAGATCACCGGGGCGGCCGGCGTCGACTACATCTATGATCAGCAAAGCGGAGCACTCAATGGCCTTCCCCACCAGTCGCAGAACACCTTCCTCGCAGACTGGGAGCCGATGATCCTCTATCGTCCAACCGACTGGATCCTGTTCGAAGGGGTGATCAGCACCGCCTTCGGCGCGACCGGCACAGGCGCCGATCTTTCCACGGCGGATTTCCAGCTTCAGCTCAACGATTATCTGACAGTGGTGGGCGGGCTGTTCGATCAGCCTTTCGGCGACTGGTACGAGGCGCAGAGCCCCATGTGGGTTAACCGGTTTGTCTCGGCCCCACTGCCGTTTGGCGTTGATCCGGTCGTTCCCCCAGGCGAGATGGGGGTCCAGCTTCGTGGAGGCTTGCAATGGGGCGCACTCGGCCAGGACTTCGATTACACGACTTGGGTTGGCGACGGTGCTGGCTACAGCGAACCGGTTGCCGGTGCGGCGGTCGGCAGTCCGAATCCAGTGGCCTTTACGCAGACCAACGGTAAGGGTTATGGCGCGCGCCTGCGCATTTATCCGCTTCCCGTTGACGCCAACTGGGGCCGGCTCGAACTCGGCGCGTCAACCTATGACAGCAAGTGGCTTGACGGCAGTTGGTACAACTCCTGGGGCGTCGACTACAACTATTTCATCGGACATCTGCAGACCCGTGGCGAATGGACCCAAGCGTACCGGGACATACCGGGAGGGCCCTCTGACAATCGCCAGGGATGGTACGTCCAAGCCGGCTATTACCTTAGCGGTGTTCATCTTCCCTTCGGCCCCGAAATCAACAAAGTCGTCCAGCGGCTGGAGCCTCTGATTCGTTACTCCGGGGTCAACCAGCACTTCGTGGCAATCGACGACATCGCAGCCGCGACCGGCGTCGGCATGGGCGGTATCCAGACCGGGCTCGTTCCCGATTTCGGCTTGAACGGTTCGCCAGCACTGTACGCCCCGCATTCTCGCGAGGTTGCCCTCGGACTCGATTACTGGATCGCGCCCTCGATCGTGTGGCAGAACGAATTCGACATCGAGTTGCCTGAAGCCGGCGGGACTTTCGTTGCGGGCGATGGCACAATGACACCGGTGGGCGCGGTTCCCAATGATCGTGCCTTCCTAACGCAGTTCACGATCGGATTCTGAGGAAGGGGGGCAAATCATGAGAAAACTACTGTTCGCTCTTCTCTTTGCAGGGCTGGCGCTCGGACCCTTCTGCGGTCCGGCTTCGGCGGCCGACCAGATGAGCAAAGCTGAAAAGGGCAAGCTATTCTTGCTGGGCGCTCAACTGTGGCCAACCTACTGTAATCAATGCCACAACGCCCGTCCGGGCTCGGAGTTTTCGCCCCAGGAATGGGATGCTATCATGATACATATGCGTACGTTGTCGAATATGCCGGCCAAAGACGCGCGTGCCATTCAAGAGTATCTCAAGGGTGGCCGTTGACAGAGGGACACGCGCCGCGTGGGCTCCTCCACAGGGAGATAGTGTAAGATATATGAAAGTGACGGTTTCGCTACTACTCGTACCGGTTGTTGCTGTTTTACTCACCGGAATATTAAGTGGACCAGCCTGTGCCGACGACGGTATCCCGGTCGCCACGACGTATCAGGTATATTGTTCGCGCTGCCACGGCGACACGGGACACGGCGATGGCGCGGATGGCGCAACCTTGTCGCCGAAACCGTTCGATTTCGCGGACCCCGCAGTGATGAGCAAGCTCTCCGACGCTACGATCGTCAAAGCCATCAAGGACGGTGGTGCGGGGGTCGGGCTGAGCGCAAATATGCCGGCGTGGGGAGAGGCGCTCGATGACAAGAAAATCAAAGCCCTGGCCACGTATGTCCGCGGCTTCTGCAAAAAAAAATAGCGGTTCTCGCAGGAAGAACAGTCCCTAGCCACGCCAGCGCCGCTCAAGCACCAAGCTTGAGCGGCGCTGGCGCTTCAGATAGCTTCTTCCGAACGGTTTGCACCGCGATTCGCGAAGGCAGTGGCGAAGCCACTTTGAGGGGGAGGAAATATTTTGATGAGCCTGACCAGGTATCTGGCCGCGTGTGCGATACTCGCGGCCTTCTGTACGTTCGCAGTCGTTCGTCCCGCCACGGCGCAAGGCGCTTCGCCGCAAAGCGCGAAGCAACGGCAGCTGGATATAGCCGCCGCGCGCGCCGATCGCAAGGCGATCGTCGCCGCGAATATGAATCTGACCGCCGCGCAGGCCAAGACCTTCTGGCCGCTGTACGACGCTTACGAAGCCAAGATGGATAAGCTCGACGACCGCCACGCCGCCGAGGTCAAGGCCTACGCCGAGCATTACAATACCCTCACCGACCAGGATGCGACGAACAAGCTCGACGAGGTGATCGCGATCAAGCAGGCCCGTCTCGAAGTCCAACGGCAGTTCGTTCCCAAGTTCCGCGCCGCAGTCTCGTCGATCAACACCACCCGGTTTTTCCAGATCGACAACAAGCTGCGGGCGATGATCCAGTGCGATATCGCGCAGATCGTTCCGCTCGCCCGTCCGGGAAGCAAGGCCGTCAACGAATAGCCGCTGGCGCACTCCGGAGCGGCCGGGCCAGACAATCGCGCACGGCGGCGCGCGCGGCATTTTCGCCCGCGTCAACTCCGGCGCTATAGGAAATGGAGATCGAGCGCGCGTGGGGGGCGAAAGCGCGCACGATTTTCTGGGCAGCGAATGGCGCCGCGCGCAGTGCGCGTCCGCGGCAACCGCGCGATCATCGTCAACGGCGAGATAACTTTTGACGAGGGCGGGCCACGGAAGCGACGCCGTGGCGGCGGCTGCTGCGCAGCAGCCGCGCCTGAAATAGCCGCATCACATCAGCCGGCCGCGCGCCTAAAAGCCGCGCGGCGCTTGCCAGCTGTTCGCGCCCAGCCGGATCGCCGTGGTGCAATGGTAGGCGAAGTTCTTCGCTCCAAAGCACCACCCGTGAAAGACGTTCCACCAGTGCGTCCATCGCCGTCTCCTGTTATGCGCCCGCGCGCGCCCACAATGTCCCGCCACAGTCTACATCATGCGATAGTATCGCCGCTTCCGCGATGCCAGTTGTTCCCCGCGCGGCCCCGTGGGCCGCCGGTCAATTGTTGTTGCCCTTCACAGCCCCAACAAAATGTACGGATTCTGCGACACTTCGTTGATTGTGCCAATGTACCTGCCGTCGAGCGCCGAGAGAACCTGGAGCTGAGCGGTCTGCGAGACCAGCGCAAAGAGCAGCGGCTTGCCATCCTGGCTGACGCGAATCGCGTTCGACCTGAGCGGCAGCGGAATCTTCGCCACCCGCTTGTGCCCGTTGACGTCGTAAACCCAGACCTCGGGGCCTGCCATCTGATGCGTCCACTCGCCGCCCTGATGCATCAGCACGAACATAAGATGTCCCGGCGCATAGCCCGCGACCGGCTTCCATCCGCCCGGCCGTTCTCCTGTACCCTGCCGCTGCGCGCTCTCTGAACCTCCGGCCAGACACCGATCGCGGTCCGTCGGGCTGCCCGCACGCTATCTCGCGGGCCTGCGGGTTTTCGCCATCCTGCCCACCGACCGTTACGCCGGCAAGCGTTAAGCCTTGCTTAAAGCGGCGCATAGCGCCGCCACTTGCTCCACCCCACAGGCCTATTAGTCGGAAAACGGCGCGTCTTTCCAGTTCCGCCGGCCCCTCCGCAGCCACGGCCTCCGGCAGAGGCGTCAGCGTGCGCGGCGCGCGGCGCAGCAGAACCTACGGCCGTGGCGATCTTGGATGAGCGCTCGCGGCCGTCAGTGGCGGGCACGCTCTCTCTTAGCCAACCAACGCAGCCGCGGCGCTTATATCCGCACGCCGCCGGCTTCACGAGGGCTGCCCGCGGGTTGCCGAGCGGGCGGGCGCCGCGCGCGAATTCGCGAGGCACGGCCGCGGCCCGCGCATCGCGAGAAACCGGCGCTCGACGGCGCGATAGTGGAGCGCGGCGGCGCCGACGGAGCCAAGCATGAGAAGGCCCAGCACCGGAAGATAGCGGGCGGGCTCGATGTATTGGGCGGAGAAGCCCAGCTTGACCTCCAATCCCGCCAGCAGCGGAGCATGAAACAGGTAGATGCCGTAGGAGATGCGTCCGATATGCACCAGCGGTCGCGTCGCGAGCAGCCGCGCGATCCAGCACTGGGGCTGAAGGAAAATCGCGAGCAGCAGCGTGCTCGAGGCCATCGCCATCACCGTGTAGCCGAAGGTCTCTGTGCGCCATCGGTACTGCGTCGCCCACGCGATGCAGCCGAGCGTCGCGAGCAGCGCGAGCGGCGGAAACCATGTCGACGACTCGAGGCGGCGCCAGAGGCCCTGGAGGCGCGCCTCGCGCACCAGCAGCGCGAGCGCGCAACCCACCAGGATCGCGTCAATTCGCGTGTCGGTCGCGTAATAGATCCTGAAGAAGGAGGCCTCTGATGGCGCGGCTAGATGTCCACGGTTCATCCACAGATACCATCCGGTCCGATACGCCGCGACGAGCGGAATCGCAAACAGCGACATCCACAGAACGCGCCTCAGTCCCCAGCGCTTCATTATCATCGACCACGACAGGTAGAAGTGCTCCTCGACGCACAGCGACCAGAAATGGCTGACGCCCCAGGGCCAGATCGCGGTCACCGCCATCCAGATGTTGAGCGTATAGGTGAGGAAGAGCGGCCACAGCCACGCGAGCCGGTAGCATTGGTTCCCCTGCGCGATCTCAAACAGGTACGAGCCCGCGAGCACCAGCACGATGGTCGAAAGGTAGGCCGGCAACAGTCTCAGCGTACGCGCGCGATAAAAGCGCCACAGATCGACGGTGCCGGTAGTCTCGAGCTCGACGGCGAGGATCCACGTAATCAGGAATCCGCTCAGGATGAAAAACAAGTCGACGCCGTACCACCCGCGGTTTCGTATCGCCTCGAGCCACGGGTGGCCGCTCGGCGGCGGCATGTGAATGAAGAGCACGGCCGCGATGCAGATCGCGCGCAGGCCATCGAGGCTGGCTACGTAGTGGTGCTCGCGTGCAATCATTGCGCTCCGACTCACCGCGCCGCATGCACGCCGCGGCGGGCGCGCTAGGGCAAACACTTTAAGCTAGGCTCTGCAATGAACCCCATCGGTTGTACAGCTCTCACGCGGGAGCTTGCACGGCGCGGCAGACGCAGCCGGCGACAATGCGAATGTATATTATATCGCCGGCCCGGAGTTGATCGGGGCCGGTGGGACAGAAGCCGCCCAGCTCGGTCCAAATCCCGCGACACCTAACCTCCAGTTTCAGGGGTTCACTCCACAATCGGCTTGCTTATGCATTATAAATTATCGTGGGCGAATCAGGCGAACGCTTTTTTGGCGACCTCCCGCATTGCCGGGAACTACGGGCCATGGAACCTCCCGATTACGCGGAAGGGCCATCAAAGCTCGCGGCAAGCCCTCGCCCTGACGTTCTGTAGGATTTCTCTACTGACCAGCGGACACGATGGCTTCAGAGCCGCCCAGCGATCCACAGTACATGGCCCACGACGTTGACGCTTTCGGCAGCCACCACCGCGGGCTCGTAGGCAGAATTGTCGTTGCGGATGATCAGCCTGCCGTCCGGGCGGCGCTGGATGCGCTTGATCGATAGTTCTCCGCCCGCCCGCAGCACGTAGACTCCGTCATGACGAAAGCGCGGATCGCGCAGGTCAACCAGCAGCAGATCGCCCTCGTCGATCGTGGGCGACATCGAGTCGCCCACCATTTCGACCAGTATCAGATTCTTCGGATCGACGCCAAGGCGCCGGCGCAGCCACTCGGCCTTAAGCGCGAGGTAATCCACGATCTGGCGGCTCTGCACGGTCCCTCGACCGGCTGAGTTGCGCACTGAATTGCGCGGCAGGTAGACGAACTCGCTGGACTCCGTTCCCCGCAATTCGCTCTTGGGCGCGTCATGCCCGGTCGCCAGCCACTCGATCGAGACGCGCGAGGCCCGTGCTAGATTGACCAGACTGACCATGCTCGGCTGCCCGCGGCCGGAGACCCACTTATAGATGGCATTGTCCGACACCCCAACGGCACGCGCAAGATCTGCGACCGATCCGAACTGTTGCATGATTAGGCGCAGGCGGCGGCGGAACTCCTCTTCTACTGTAGTTGACATAATTCCCCCACTGTGGGATAATATTTTTATGGCTATATTAATTCGATTCGCTCGTTGAGTCGTTCATATGGGCTATTTTTGCCGCCCGCACAGCGCCTTCCGGTCTTGACCCTCACTCCGATGACTACCTCGTCCGCCAGCGTGCGGTCTCCTTTCGACACCGTCCGCTGGCAGCCTCGCAGCACGGCCCACGAGCTATTTCACTGTGCAGCCCGCACACACGAAGACGCAATTAGCGTGCCCCGCGTACCCAACAAGCGTTTGATCATCTCATCAGCTCGCGAATCGCCAACCATCGCCCCGTTCGCCCCGCGGAACAGGCGCGCACATGAGAGAAGGACCGTCGCAATGGAAAATCGGCCGAATTGCATTTCGATCGTGGATGTCCAGCGCGCCGTGGCGCGCGCGTTTTGCCTCAGCACGAGCGAGATGCTGTCGCGCAAGCGGCGCCATCGCCTGGCCTGGGCGCGGCAGGTCGCGATGTATCTTAGCCGCGAACTGGCGGGCGGCGGCTGGCTCGGCCGGCGGCGCCAAGCGGCCTCGTTTCCGCGCATCGGCATCGCTTTCGCGCGCGATCACACCAGCGTCATCCACGCCTGCAACGTGATCGCGCGTCGTCGCCTGGCCGACGCCGACTTCGCCCTGTTTCTGGACCGTATCACGCGCGAGCTGACCGAGGCGGCGCACAAACCGGCGCAGGCCGCTTGAGACAACCGTATGCCGATCCGAGCGACCAACCGATGGCGCCGAGCGCCAAGCCGCTGGCGCTCACCGCGATGCGCCATGCGGGGCGCGCGTCCCGAGTGTAACGCCGCTGTCTCAATTTGGAACATTTCCGGTTCAATCCGTACGCCCACTGCCCGTTTGTCGGCGGGCTGGGGCGATGTTCGAGGCAACCTCGATAAAAGACAATTTCGCGCTGCCAACGCTGGCGGAGGAGGATGGCGCGGAGCCGCAGGCGAATCGAAACCCGGAGAGAGGTAAACATCGATGCTGGGGTTCATCGTCGAGATCATTGGTGAAGAAGCGGCCGCCAAGCTGATCGCCAACTTCGGAGGTACACGGCTGTACGTTCCGCACAGCCCGTGCGCCAACGACGCGCTGGCGCGCGTGGTCGGCACGGGCGCGGCCATGAAGCTGGCCGAGATGTTCGGCGGCGAGCGGGTGGAGTTGCCCAAGCCGCCGCCGCGGCGCACGCAGATTCTGGCGCTGCGCGCCGCGGGCCGCAGCGTCGAGCAGATCGCGCGCGCGCTGAGCTGCACGCGGCGGCGCGTGTTCCAGGTGCTGGCCGACGCGCGCCGCGGCGAGCTGGGCGCCGGGAGCACCGCTGTTTGACGAATCGCGGAGCACGGCCCGCTGCCTTGCGCACGTTTGTGGGTGAAATATTTCACCCTTATGCAAATCGCGCGGGGCTGCGACAATTCCGCCCGCGATGGATCTTCAGGGCAGCACGCAAGCGCAAACCTATCCGCCGGCCTTCGAGCGCGCGATGGCCCGCCTGCTCAGCGACGAGGGCGGCTACGCCGACAACCCGGCCGACCCCGGCGGCGAGACCAAGTTCGGCATCACCAAGCGCGAGTACCCCAAGCTCGATATTGCGGCGCTGACGCCGGCGGCGGCGGCGGCGATTTATTACCGCGACTGGTGGCAGCGCTACCGCTACGGCGAATTGCCGGGCCTGATCGCGGTGAAGCTATTCGACCTGGCGGTGAATATCGGTCCCGATCATGCGGCCCGCTGCTTACAGCGCGCCCTGCGCGCCTGCGGCCGGCGCGTGGCGGAAGACGGCGCGCTGGGGCCCGCGACAATTACCGCGGCGCGCGCGGCCAACCAGCTCGCGCTGCTCGCCGCGCTGCGCGCCGAGGCCGCCGGCTATTACCGCGTGCTGGCGGCGCTCGAGCGCGGGCGGCGCGCCGGCGGCGACCAGGAGTTTCTCAACGGATGGCTCAATCGCGCGTACGAGTAACTCGCGGCCACGCAGACCACGACATCCCGCGTGGCCAGCCGCGGCAGCGGTGCGGCGGCGCGAACGCGAAGCCACCCAACCCCCGGCCCCTTCCCTCTGAGGAAATGGGGGTAGGGAGCTTTTTTTCCCCGGCGTGAGGGAGTGGACGGCGTGAGGGTTGATGAAAAGAGCGCCAACGCTGGAGGCGCGCCGCGAGGGTTCAGTGAAAAAGCAGCAGCTCACCCATAAATGTGCGCGCGGCAGCGGCCGGACGCGGTCCAGCAGCGTCAGGCGCGACAGCGGAGCGCCGGGCGAGGGCCGGTGAGAAACGAACGGCGGCGAGGTTTCGCGAGTCAATCAACCAGGCGACCAGCAACGGCGCGAGCCGCGACAACGGAGCGCCAGCGCGCGTGTCGGTAACAGAGGTGAACAGATGAACGTCGATCTCGGAATGGCAGCGGGATACGTGATTGTCGCAGCCGGCGCCTTTGCGCTCGGCGCGCTCGCCGGGCGCTGGATGATGGCGGAGATGCGCGCCGCGCTGGGCGCGATCCAGATGCGCCTGTCGGCGCTCGAACACACGGTGATCGGCCACGGCACCGGGGCCAGTTCGGCCGCGGCCGTGCCGACGCAGCCGCATCCAGCCGCTGCGGCTCAGCCCACGCCCACGCCCGCGCCCGCGGCGGCCGCCGCCGCGCCGTCGCCGGCGGGCGCGCTCGAGCATCACGCGGGCGCGGTCGAAAAGCTCGCCGCGGCGATCGAGAAGCATGCGCAAGCGGTTGACGATCACGGCGCGGCGACCGTGGCCGCGGCGGTCGAAATGGGAACGCATCCGGCGCCCGCCATGCCCGGGGCCACATTCCTGGCGTCGCCGGCGCATGCGGCCGGCGTGGCGATGGGCGCCAGCACCGCGCCGGTGGCGGCGGCCGCCGCCGCGACCGCGCATCAGGGCTGAGCCAGGGCGCGGCGGTAGACAGCGATGCTATCTCTATTGGCGGGACAGCTATGGCGGCCGGTGGCGATCGGGCTGCTGATCGCGGCGGCGCTGGGTTACCGCGCGCTGCTGGTACATCAGCGCGACACGGCGCGGGCCACGGCCGCGCATCTAAGCGCTTCGCTGACCGCCGCCGAGGCGAGCAATGCGGCGCTGCAAGGCGCGATCGCAACACAGAACTCGGCGGTGGCGCAACTCCGAACGCAGCTTAAACAGAGCATGGCGGCAGCGGTGGCGCGCGAGCAGGCGGCCGCCGCCGCGGGCGCGACGGCGATGCACGCGGCGGCGCGCGGCGCGCAGGCGTTCGAGCGGGCCCGGATCGCCGCCGGCTGCGTGGCGGCGATCCGCTGGGGCAACGCACAGGGCGTGGAGCTCGGCCGATGGTGATTTTTTCATCTCGTCAGCATTCCGATTCCACCGATCTCGCGGCCGCGCATAGGCGGGAGATATCCGCCTTTGCGGGTGGCGCGCGTGAAACTCCCAAAGCCCTCTGCCCAGCCCGCTCCTTGTCCAAGGAGCGGGGCAAGCAAGGCCACTGGCGGCGCGCCGCGCCGCCAGTGGCCTGCGGCGCGATCGCGGCGCTGGCCGCCGCGATCGCCGGATGCGCCGCCGGCGCCGCGCCCGCGCCAGCGGTGCGTCCGCTGATGGTGCGGGTGCCGGTGCTCCACGAGACGCCGTGCCCGGTGCCGGCGCTCGCGCATCCCGCGCTGCCGATCGCCGGGCTTAAGCCGGGCTCGCCGCCGGCCGACACGATGCGCGCGTATGCGGCCGCGGTCGCGATCCTGAAGGGCGCCGTGCGCGAGCGCGACGCGGTGCTCAGCGGATGCGCGCGCGCGGCCCAGGCCCCGGCGGCGCAAGCGGAGAAGACGCGATGAAGTTCGCGAGCGACATCCTGACCGGCAAGGACAATCTGACCTACGACGTGGGCCGGGTGATCGGCGTGCTCGGGGCGCTGATGTACGTGGCGTTCTGGACGGTGCAGGTGGCGGTGACGCGGCGCTTCACGCCCGGCGACGCCGACGCTTACGGGCGCGGCCTGGGGATGGTGTTGCTGGCGATGGCGGGGGCGCTGGCGCTCAAGGCGCGCACGGAGCCCGACCCCAAATGACGAACTGGGACGCGCTGGGCACGCTCACGGCGGCGCTGATGGCTTTCATGGCGCTCAACGCGGGCACGGTGAAGTGGCTGTTCGAGCGGCATGAAAACACGATCGCGGAACAACTGGCCTCGCTCAAGCGCGAGGGCAGCGACTTTTCGCACGGGGTCGAGCGCGAAGTGCTGAGGCTCAAGGCGCAACTGCCGCTGGAGTACGTGCGGCGCGAGGATTGGATCCGCTTTTCGAGCACGCTGGACGCCAAGCTGGACGCGATGCGGACCGAGCTGCGGGCCGAGATAACCGAACTCAAGGAGCGCCTGGCCGAGCGGATCGACGCGCTTTAGCGGGATGTTGAAAAAGTCCTTTCAACATCCCGCTCCCTCACGCTTATCTCTCCCAGCGGGAGAGAAGTTATGGGAAAGAAGCCGGCTTTTACGCAGGGTGTTGAGAATGGAACCACGTCTGATAGCGCGGTTGAGCAGTTTTTTCTCAACACCCCGTAGGGAGCCGCGCGCGGCGGCGCCACGGATCGCAACGGCGCGCGGGCGCAGCGGTGAAAGGGTGAAACGGTAAGGCAAATGGATGGGATGAACCTGGAGCAGAAGCAGCGCGAGGAGGCCCGCTGGCGGATCCTGCGCGTGCTCGACGCCGGCCGCCCGATCGGAGTCTCGGAGACGATCGTGTGGCGCGTGCTGGCCGACATCAAGCTGGCGATCACGCTCAACGCGCTGCGCCGCGAGCTGACCTACCTGCGCGACCGCGGCCTGCTCGAAATCGAAAGCGAGGAGAACGAAACCTGGTACGCGCGGCTGACCGCGAGCGGAGTCGACGTGGTCGAGTACACGGCGCCGGCGCCGGCCGGGATCGCGCGCCCGCGCAAGTACTGGTGAGGAGCACCGAACCCCGCAAGCGCGCCCATTCAACCTGCGAATTCCGCCGGGGCCGTTCGAGAACGGCCCTGTGTGCGCGAGGACTGGTGAAAAAAAAGCGCACCGCGAAGGGACCCTCACCCTACCCGCTCCCGCGCATTTGAGGCGGTCGATAAATGCGGAGAAAAAGATTCATCGCTTCGCGGAGATCCCGCGCTGACGCTCAGGATGACAAAAAGGCCGCCTTTTTGTCGTCATCCTGAACGAGGGTTGCCGAAGTGAAGGATCAACGCGGAGCGATTTTGGTGTTTATCGACTGCTTGAACAATGTGGGCGAAGGCTCAGAAAAGCATGGCGCGAGCAAAGGCCAGACCTCTCCCGCCGCTCGCAAGGCTTCGCGGCGACCTCTCCTCGGACAAGGAGAGGTCAAGAGCTTCGGCGCACCGGGCGAGAGCCGGTGAAAAACGGCGCGCGGTTGGTGAAAAACGGCATGCGACTTGGTGAACAAAGGCGCGGCGGCGGAGCGCCGGGCGAGAGCCGGTGAAACATGCCGCGGAAGGGCAAGATCAAGACGATGGATCCCAAGCTGCGGGCCGAGCTTGATCGACGCCTGATCGACGGCAGCTTTTCCGATTATCGCGGCCTGGCCAAGTGGCTCGGCGGGAAAGGATGCCAGATCACCCACGCGGCGGTGCATAAGTACGGCAGCGTGCTGGAGCGCAAGCTGGGCGCGCTCAGGATCGCCACCGAGCAGGCGCGTGCGGTGGTCGACGCCTCGGGCGGCGCCGACGACGTGGTCAACGAGGGGCTGCTGCGCCTGGTGCAGGGCGACCTGTTCAAGGTGCTGGTCGACCTCAAGGAGGCCGACCGCAAGACGGTCGACCTCAACGCGTTCGCGCGCAATGTCGCCTCGATCTGCCGCTCGTCGGTGCAAATGCGCAAGGCGGCCGAGGCAATGCGCAACGGGATCGGGCGGCGCGTGCAGGCGGCCGAGCGCAAGGTGGTCGAGGCGGCGCGCCGGGGCGCGCGCGGCGGATTGTCGGCCACGGCCGAGAAACGGATCCGCGCGGCGCTGCTTGAGATCGCCGAGCTGCCGATGCCCGACGGCGAGACGGTGCCCGAAATGGCGCGCGTGGCCGCGCGCGCCGAGCTTGCGCGCGAGCAGACGACGGCGGCCGCGGACGAAGAAGCGCCGGCCGTCCAGAAGCCGATCGAATCATGAGTATCCACCCAACAGGGATTTTCCGCATCGCGCGCGGCGAGGGTCAGCGCCCTGAACAATGGACCCTCACCCACACCCTCTCCCACAAACAATGTGGGCGAGGGCTCAGAAAAGCATGGCGCGAGCAAGTTTT
>JAKAVN010000197.1 GCA_021827495.1 Deltaproteobacteria bacterium
CCGGTGGTCGCCGCATAAATCAGCGGCGCGCTGTTCTTCGGATAGAACGGACACGGATTGGTCTCGTCGCCAGCCCATACGCTGGTGGTGGGAATGAGGTCGGCGAGGTTGCGCGTATGGATGAGCGGGCGTCTGACGTTACGGTAGCCGTGGCCTGGCAGCGAGCCGAGCCAGGCTTCATTGGCGTTGACGTGCTCGATGAGCGCGGGGAAGCCGTGGTGCTGAAGCTGCTTCGCGATTTCGCGCGCGCTGGTGTCCGCGACTGCGGCGTCTTCGTCGGTAACGACGATGGCGCTGGTATAGTAGCCGAAACGCACCCGGCATGAGCTGGCCTCCGCCAGCGCCTCGTCGGCGTCGTGCGCCATCGTGACGGCGTCGCGGTTCTCGAAGCTCTGCGCGGCGCCGTTGCTGAAGACCTGCTTGATCATGCCGCCGAGTCCGTGGCGTTTCTGAAACCAGTTGCGGCGCTGGATTTTGAGCGCGCGCTCGGCTTCAGCCGGATCGAGGAAGATGAAGCGCGTGGACCAGCGATACGGCAGCGCCAGCTCGTCGAGGAAGGCGGTTACTTCAGGCCACGACGCGAGCGGGAAGGCGACGATCGAGACGGTGCGAACATGAAGATCGTCGAGCATGGGACGGAAGCCCGCGTGTAACTCGTGGCAGCCCAGCAGCACGTCCAGATAGCTTCCGTCCCCCGGTGGCCGGATCGGCTCGCGGCGTCCGGTGATGCAGGCGTTCAAATGCGCAAGCAGGGCGGCGTCGTCCATGCGGGCAAGCGCAAGCCGGGCGCTGAGCGCGTCTTCATACTCGGCGACGCTCCTCTTGAAAAACTCAAGCGTCTGCTCCCAGTTCGTGCGCTGCGCCGTGCTCTCGAAGAACAGTCCGGCCGCCCGCGACTGTATTTCGGTGGGCGGCGTCCATGTGAGCGTCAGCGCGAGCACGCTTTCGAAATGCCGCCCTTCAGCGGTGTGATGGCGGCGGCGGTCCTCGTCGATGAGCGCGGTGACCGGATCGGGAAAGGAGCCGGGTTCCGGGTATCCGGCGCTCGGGTGGCGTATGAGATCGACGTTGATCGCCCAACCATCGCCAAGCCCGGCCAGCGCCGAGTTCACCTGGTGCGACAGAGCGGTCAGCTCCTCAGCCTCTGCCGAGTTGAGATCGGGACCAGCGTAGCGCCACCCGCCGAGCAGCGAGCCGTCCTTAAGCAGGATCACGCCTGGATCAACCAGCGCTGCGTAGTTGAGCAGATCGGAGAAGCCGAGCAACCGCTCGCGCTTGCGACGCAAGTTCTTGAACTCCCGAAAAAGCATGGCTCAGTACCTTCTTATCTGCGGTACAGCCGGATGTACCGGTGCAACCGGTGCGGTCACGTCGGCGCGCGGCGGGTAGAAGCGCTGGTAGTGGAGGTGGCGGACATAGACTTCGCTGAGTTGCGGGTCGAACTTGGCCGCCTGCCTGAGTCCCCAGTGGCCGACCGTGCCGAGGAGGGTCGCCAGCGCCAGGGTGTAGAGATGAAGCCCCACGCCGAAGATGAGGGCGGCCATGAAGAGCCAGTTGAGGATCGCGAGCCGCCGCTCAGCCCCGGCCAGCAGGATCGGCCGTGCCAGCGATTGATGGATGGGTGTGCGTTGCAGTTCCATCAGAGGATCGCCGGGGCGAAGGGGAAGAGCGCCATCATGAGCTGGGTTGCGCCAAGCGCGCCGGTGCCGCCCAGCGCGACCGCCGACATTTTACGCGCGCCGGTGCCGTGCTCGCTGAAGGTCCAGGTGAGGCCGGCCGCGATGACCGCGATGGTCGTCGCGGCGTGAGCGACGGTGCCCTGCAGATCCATCTGAATCGTGTTCAGCGGCTGGTCCCACGGCAGGACGCCGATGCCGGTGGTGGCGAGCGCCTGAGCCGGCCACGCTATCGTGACGACGCCATAAGCGTATGCGATCCACCTGATCCATTTCGCGCATCTTTTCAAAATCTTCGAGTGCGTCATTTTGCACACCTCCTGTGAAAACTTCATCAAAGTGCTGGTTTGACGTTCAGTGCGAGTGTGAGTGCCTGAGCCATAAGCAGGACGAGGCTGCCCAGCGCGATCCAGTCGAACAGGGTTGTCTCGGACTGCGCATTGACCCTCGCGAATGTGGTTGACGCGGCGAGGACGCTGAGAAAATAGAGAATTTGATATTCGGGATTCATCTTTCTGCTCCCACTGGCGTGAGTTTGAATCCGTACTCGGGATTGTAGCTTTGCACGCGAACCACCTCGGTGACGCGCCGGCCGTCTGGCGTGCGCGTGATGAAGGCGAGCAGATGGATCGTCTCGGCGATAAGCTCGGGCTGGGGCGGGACGTTGGCCTCCTGGATGAGGCTTGAAAGCCTGATGAGCGCCGCCGCGGCGCTGTTGGCGTGCACGGTGGTGACGCCGCCCGGATGGCCGGTGTTCCAGGCCTTGAGCAGTCCGAGCGCCTCGGCGCCGCGCACCTCCCCGATGATGATCCGGTCGGGTCGCGCACGCATCGTGGTGCGCGTCAGGAAGGTCAAATCGGCGGCGGCCGAAGTATGAAGTTGCATCACGTTGGGCGCGTCGCACTGGAGCTCGCGGGTGTCCTCGATGATGACGAAGCGCTCATTGTCGCCGCTTGTGCGGACCATCGCGTGGATCAAGGCGTTGGCGAGAGTCGTCTTACCGGAACCCGTACCGCCGGCGAGCACGATGTTTTCGCGGGCTGATATCGTTCGGAGGAAAGTATCGGCCTGCGCGGCGGTTATAATTCCGTCACGGAGGTAATCGTCGAGGGTGTAGATGAGGTGCGCGTGTTTGCGGATGACGAAGGTGGGCGTGCCGACGACAGGCGGGAGCCAGCCGGTAAAGCGGCTTCCGTCAAGCGGCAACTCGCATTCGATTACCGGATGCGCATCATTTGCCACGGTGTTCAGCGCGAAGGCGACCGTGCCGATGAGCCGCTCCGCCTGAATGGCCGACATGGTGATCCCGGTTGGATGCATTCCCTTGCGGTGTGACTCAAGCCAGAGCCGCCCATCAGGGTTCAAGATGATTTCAATCACGTCAGTGTCATCGAGCGCGGCCAGCACGGCTGGACCAAGCTCGCGACGCAACCGTTCATCGAGCCGCGCCGATTGAATCGCCTGAAGACTCATTGCTTTCCTCGGGCTCCGTTTGTTGCTCTGCCGATTCGTTGAGGTGGTTGAAGGAGTCGATCGACGCGCCGCTCTCGGTCAACTCCATCACCGCACTGCGCCAGTTGTGATAAAGACGCGTTCCGGCCGCGAGCGCAGCGTTGCGTAGCTCCTCGGGTACTTCGGGAGTATGGACGGAAAGAATGAATGCGAACCGGTCGATCATCGCGAACAACACCTGAAGCTCGCGATGGAGTGCGCTGATCCGCTTGCTTTGGGTCTCGACGCTGCGCGCAAGGCGGGCCTCGATGTCCGAAAGCGCAATCGAAAGCTGCCGCATCCCGCCGTCCGCGCCCGCGGTGATCGCGCGGTAGTGAAGGAGGCACTGGCGCAGGTAGCGCGACAGCGACAGATGGCGCGCGGCGGCCTCTTCCCGAAGCTCCCTGGCCTCGGCCTGAGTCAGGTAGCAGGAGACTTCATGTGCGGCCTTTCTCATGCGAACGGCCATTCCTTCGACAGGTCGCCCTTCTCTCGCTCACGGGAGCCGCGCTCGCTATGGTCGGCGTGGGCAACGCCTTCCTTCCCGTTGGCGCCATCGCCGTTTGTGATGACGGGTTTCGGCGGCGGCTCCGGCCGTGGATGCTCATGCTCAATCCGGTCCGAGTGGAGCGGTGGCGCAATCTTGGCCCTCGCGCTGAGTTCGGCGTCTTCGTAGTAGCGAATCTTGTTCGTGTAGACCGGCGGATGGCCGGCGACGAAGATCAGCGCGGCATCTCCGGGTAGCCGCATCGCTTCGTCGGGCGTTAACAGCGGACGCTGCATCGAGGGCTCGGAAAAGCTCGTGCCGCCTGCCGAATAGGTTCGATGCTCGTGGCGCACGGTGGCCACGCCCGCCATCTCGGAGACCAGCCGCGCGGTTTCGATCTTGTTGGCCGCAAAGGCGACCCGGACGGCACAGTTCGAGATGATCGACTCGTCGCGGCCGTAAGCGGCGTAAAGCTGCGACAGATCCTGGGCGATGAGGCAGGCCTTGATGCCGTAGCCGGCGGCGTAGGAGAGCGCACTCTGCAGGAAGTCGAGACGGCCCAGCGCCGGGAACTCATCGAGCATGAGCAAGAGTCGGCGCCGTGGCGGTGAGGCGTCATAACTCTGCAGCCGCTCGGTGAGCCGTGCGCCCAACTGCGCGAGCAGAAGGCGCATCAGCGAGCGCGTCTTGGTCAGGTCCGAAGGTGGAACCGTGAGGTACAGGCTCACTGGTCGTTCGTGATGCATCAGGTCGGCGATCGCGAAGTGCGATTCGGCGGTATTGGCGGCGACAATCGGATCACGGTAGAGGTTGAGTGACCTGACCGCCGTGCTCAGCACTGAGGCGCGTTCGTTGGGACTCTTGCTCATAACGGCCTGTGCCGCGCCCGCTATCACAGCGTGCGTGATTTCGCGCGGGTGGCGCGCATCGATCATCTCCTTGAGCGCGTCATCCTGGCTGCGATCGGGCGGCGCGAGAAAGCTGAGGCAGCGCGCCAGCGTCTTCTCCCGCTCGGCATAGAGGATGTGGAGAACGACCGCGGTCAAAAGGTCGTGCGCCGTCAGGTCCCAATGATCGCGCGGGGCGTTGCCGGACGGGTCGATCAGGATGTCGGCGATGTTTTGCGCATCCTTGACCTCCTCGTCACCGAGCCGGAGCTCGGACAGCGGATTGAAGTGCGCGGCTGTGCCGTCGGTAGAGGTCGGATCGAATCTGAAACAGACATTGCCCAGGCTGCGGTGCCGCCAGCCTGCGGTCAGCGCCCAGTTCTCGCCCTTGATGTCATGGACCACGACGCTCTCCGGCCAATCGAGCAGGGTCGGGATGACGATGCCCGAACCCTTGCCGCTGCGAGTCGGCGCGAAGACGAGCACGTGAGCGGGGCCGCCATCGCGGAGATAGTAAATCGGCCGGCCATTGCGCCACGCGCCGACATAAACGCCGCTTGCGGCGTCGCGAAGCCCGGTGGCCTTGACCTCGCGGGCGCTTGCCCAGTGTGCGGAGCCGTGAAGATCATGGATGCGCGGGTAGATGCCGCGGACAAGCCGCGCCGCGCCCATCGCAAGCAGCGCGGCGGCGATCGATGGATATTCGAACAGCCGTATCGCGCTCGCAAAGACCACGCT
>JAKAVN010000198.1 GCA_021827495.1 Deltaproteobacteria bacterium
TCGTTGTCCGCAGCCGTTGGCGCGCCGCGGCTGTTCAGCGGGCGCCGGCGATGGAACGAAATGACAGTTGCCACCTTCCTCCCCGTCGATGTCTTATGCTCCACTCGGCGCCGAGGCGCAAGCCGCGGGAGCGGCCGCCTGCGCGTCCGGTCAATCGCCGATAACCCGCACCGATAACCCGCACCGATAATCCGCACCGATAATCCGCCACGCCACCCACGCCAAAAGCTTTTGCCTCATCGCGCAATAAAGTCTACACAGGATGCGGCAGCCCTGCGGCCGGGCGCGCCGGGGGGATTCCGGAAACCGCGGCGGCGGATATTCGTGCGGGAGAACAAGCGATGAAGTTCGGCGTGGTGTACGACTTTCGCAATCCGAAGCAATGGCGGCGGCCGTATGCGGAGCTATACGCCGCGATGCTCGACCAGGCCGCGATGCTCGACGACCTCGGCTACGACAACGTGTGGCTGACCGAGCATCATTTCGTCGACGACGGCTACAACCCGGCGGTGTTGCCGACCGCCGCGGCGATCGCCGCGCGCACGCGCAAAATCCGCATCGGCACCTTCGTCCTGCTGCTGCCCTTCCATGACCCTGTGCGCGTGGCCGAAGATGCCGTCTGCGTCGATATCCTCTCGGGTGGGCGCTTCGACCTTGGCGTTGGACAGGGCTACCGCGCCGAAGAGTTCGCCGCCTTCAAGCTCGCGCGTGCCGAGCGTTCGGCACGCCTGGCCGAGGGGGTCGAGCTGATCCGGCGGCTGTGGACCGAGGAACGGGTAAGCTTCGCGGGCAAGTTCAAGCAGGTCGAGGCGATGTCGCTCCATCCCAAGCCGGTGCAGCAGCCCCATCCGCCGATCTGGATCGGCGCGCGGACCGAAAAGGCCGCCCGCCGCGCCGCCCGGCTGGGACATAACCTGCTCGCCACGATCGGGCCCGACCCTGCGATCCCGTACCGCGCCGAACTGCAGGCGCTCGGCCGCGATCCGGGGAAATTTTCGATTGCGCAACTGCGGGTAGTCTACGTCGCCGAGTCGGCCGACCGCGCGTGGGGCGACATCCAGGAGCATCTGCACTACATGATGGGCGAGTACGCGCAATGGCTGGGCGAGGCCAACGATGTGTCCAGCGACCAGGCGGTATGGGAACTGCGGCGCCCCGAGGACTTGCGCACGTCGCCGTATGCCGCGCACCTGATGGTCGGCACGCCGGCGGACTGTATCGCCAAGTTCAAGGCGTACAGCCGCCGGTATGCCTGCACGCACTTGATCATGGCGACGCAGATGCCCGGGATGGACCCGGCCAAGTCGCGCCGCTCGCTGGAGTTGTTCGCGCGCGAAGTGCGGCCGCGGCTGGCGGGACTTTGATCGCACCGCTCAGATAAGGGACAATCCGCGTCAATCTCAAACCGGGCGAGGTACAAGATGGATTTCGGCTGTGTCTTCTTCGCAAACCCCGAGGCTTACAAGGACGCCGCGCTGGCCGAGAAACTGGGTTTCACGCACGGCTGGCTTTACGATTCGCAGATGCTGTGCAGCGACGTCTACGCGGCGCTCGCGCTGTGCGCGGTCAATACGCGCCGACTCATCATCGGCACCGGCGTGACCAATCCGCTGTCGCGGATCGCGCCGGTCACCGCCTGCGCGATCGCCACCATCAACGCGCTCGCGCCTGGCCGCGTAGTGCTCGGGATCGGCACCGGCAACACGGCCCGGCGCACGCTCGGGATGCCGGCCGCGCGGGTCGACCAGATGCGCGAACATATCGAGATCTGCCGCGGCCTGCTGAGCGGGCAGACCGTTCCCTACCAGGAAGGCGAGCGGCGGCGGATGATCCGCTTTCTCAATCCCGCCGGCGGCTATATCAATATCCGCAAGAAAGTGCCGATCTATGTCGCCGGCAGCGGGACGCGCAGCCTGGAACTGGCGGGCGAGATGGCCGACGGCGTGATCCTGTTCGGCGCCGTGGGCCCCAGCCTTATCAATTTCGTGATGGACCGCGTGCGCGCCGGGGCCGATCGCGCGGGGCGCAAGCTCTCGAGCATCTACACGCTCTGCATGACCGCTTTTCATCTCACGCGCCCGGGCCAGAAACTTGAATCCACGCAGGTGCGGCGCGCCGTGGGGCCGTTTGTCGCCTCGTCCTCGAACATCTTCGCGCTGGCCGCGCCCGACAAGAGTGACCTGCCCGCGGACCTGCGCGACGACCTCACCAAGTTTGCCGCCGCCTACAAGGGCGAGAACGAGCCCGCCGAGACCCGCCATCTCAAGCTCTATTCGGGCTACCTGCGCGGCTTCCGCAAGGAGCACGAGGCGCTGGTGACCGAGCGGATGATTCGTGCGACCACGCTTACCGGAACGCGCGAGGAGATCGTCGATTCGGTCCGGGCGATGAAGAAGGCGGGCATCCGGCAGGTCGCGATCCAGCCAGTCATGGACAATCGCACCACGCTGCAGAGCTTTTCGCGCGAGATCATCAAGGCGATGCGCTAGAAAGGCGGCCAGCCGCAGCGCTACTTTTTTTGCAATGGCGCATGGCCGCGTGGCGAAGCACGCGCGGGGACTGCAAAGGCATCCCGCGGCGTGTTCGTCATCTTTTTGTCCCCGCAGTGGCAAAAACCTGTCTCTGCGGCGAGTCACCCGCACTCCTGCGCCCAAATAAAGCCCCATATGAATCGAGTTTCCCGGTTTAGCAGCTCGGGCCGCGTAGCGGTCTGAAAGTTGCTCCAATACCTTGCCGCATGGCGCATCGAATACTGATCGTTGAGGATAATCCGGTTGATCAGCGGCTGTTCGAGCAGGCCTTGAGTGACCCCGCGCGAGAGATCGAAATCTGCAGCGACGGGCGCGAGGCGCTAGCCGCCTTTGAGCGCCGCCCGGCCGACCTGGTGGTGTCGGACATTATGATGCCCAACATGGAAGGCATCGAGCTGTTGAACGAGTTGCATCGTCGCGCACCCGGCCTGCCGGTCATCCTGGTCACCCGCTTTGGCAGCATCGCGGCGGCGGTGGCTGCGATGCGTGCTGGCGCGTTTGATTACGTCACCAAGCCAGTGGAGGTCTTCGAGTTACAGACGCGCGTAAAGCGAGCGCTTGAGATCGACCAACTCCAGCATGAGAATGACACTCTGCGCCGGGAGCTTTCCGGGCGCTTTGGCCCCGACTCGGTGGTCGCCGAAAGCGCTGAGAGCCGCAAACTGATGGAATTGGTGCGGCGCATCGCGGCCAGCCACTCCACCGTGCTGATCCAGGGCGAGAGCGGCACCGGCAAAGAGCTGGTCGCGCGGCTGGTGCACTACTGGAGCGACCGGGTCGGCCGTCCCTTTGTCGCGGTCAACTGCAAGGCCTTCGCCGAGAGCGTGCTCGAGAGCGAACTGTTCGGCCACGAGAAAGGCGCCTTCACCGGCGCGATCGCGGCGCGCCAGGGATGCTTCGAGCGGGCCTCCGGCGGCACGCTGCTGCTCGACGAGGTCGGCGATATCAGCCCCGAGTTCCAGGCCAAGCTGCTGCGCGTGTTGCAGGAGGGCGAAGTGCTGCGGGTCGGCGGCGCTGAGCCGCGGCGGATCAACGTGCGCGTGGTGGCGGCCACCAACACCTCGCTCCAGGACAAAGTCGCCGCCGGCCGCTTTCGCGAGGACCTCTATTTCCGGCTCAACGTCATTCCTATTCAACTCCTGCCGCTGCGCGAGCGGCGCGAGGACATCCTGGCGCTGGCGCGCAACTTTCTGGGCCGCCTGACGGCCGAGGCCGGCCGCCATATGACACTCGATCCGGAGGGCGAGGAGATGCTGCTCAGACATTCCTGGCCGGGCAACGTGCGTGAACTCGAAAACGCGATCGAACGGGCCGTGGTGCTCACCCGCACCGACGTAATCACCGCCGCCGATTTGATGCTCGATCGCGTCGGCGGGTCGTCGCCGGCCCATCCCGCAAGCGGCATGCCGGCCGACGACCCTACGCTCTCGGCGGCGCAGGCGGCGACGGCGGCGCCGCCGAGCGACGCGGAACTGCGGGCGCGCCGCGTGGCGGCCTTGGAGGAAAGCGGCGACGTCGGCCTCAGCGAGTATCTCGACAAGGCCGCCGGCGAGCGGATCGCGCGCGCATTGGCCAAGGCCAAGGGCAATCGGGCCGAGGCCGCGCGCAACCTCGGCATCGGCCGCGCGACGTTGTATCGCTTCATGCGGCGGCTGGGCAACGAAGCCGCGGCCGTGCGGCGCGCCAATGAGCCAGGCGAACGGCAATAACTCGCGCGCCGCATCGGAGACCGCACCCGATGAAGGTGTGGTGAGCCGCGCGCGGATCGAGCGCCTGCGCGGCGCATTGCCCAACGGCGACTCGCTGGTCGACGAGTTGATCGACCTCTTTCTGTCCGACCTGCCTAAGCGGCTAACCGCGATCGCACAGGCCCTCGAGTGCGCCGACGCGGCGGCACTTGCCCTGCAAGCCCATGCGCTACGCGGCGGCGCGGCCAATTTCGGCCCCAGCCGCCTCGACGAACTATGCGCGAAGCTTGAGCAGATCGGTGAGCGCGGCGCGCTCGGCGCGGCGCCGGCGCTGCTCGACGAGCTCCAGCGCGAAAGCGCGCCGGTGCGCGGCGCACTGCTGGCGCTGAAGTCGAAGGACGCGGCGAATCCCGCCGAAGCATCCGCGATGCCACGTCGCCCTCGTCCTGCCTGAACCGTTTATCCGTTCATTCCACGCCGGCTCGCCGGCACGCCGCCCTGTCCATTCATCTTCGCTCATGTTCGGCCGTCCTTCTGGGACGCCCGCGCTCTGTTATGATAGTCGGATAATCAATTTCTTCGTGCTTGTCGTATGCCTGAAGCTAAGTTATGCTCAGACTGTGTTTTAGAGGGAGAGTGGCACTGCGTAGCATTTAATTGCATCCATGATTCTGGTCGCGACGGCTTTAAGTTTTGCCAGATCGACACCCGCGAATGCCACCCCATCCGTACCATTTGCCGCCTGGACTACGTGACTACTAAGGGGAGATGACGGTAACATGACTCACAATAGGATAACGCTCGCGGCCGCAGTGCTTTCGATGCTCTCGTGGATGTCGACGCCGGCCTTGGCTGGGCACAACCCTTTGGGTCATGGCCATGGCCACAGTCATGTGGTGGGAGGCGCTGAACGCTACACGAAAGGCGGCGGCCACCATCACGGGGCAGAAGGGCATGGGCACCATTTCGAGGCCTCGGATAACCTGCACAGCAACAAGGGCGGCGCGCTC
>JAKAVN010000030.1 GCA_021827495.1 Deltaproteobacteria bacterium
AGCGGCGCGAAGCGCACCAGCCGCAGGCGCGAGCGCACCGTGTCGAGCAGCGCCCGCTCGCTCTCGGCGACCATGAAAATGATCGTATGGCCGGGCGGCTCCTCGAGCGTCTTGAGCAGGGCGTTCTGGGCCGCGAGGCCGAGCGTCTCGGCGTCGTCGATAAGCGCCACGCGCCGCGCGCCGCGGCTCGGCCGCGTGCCCAGCCGCGCGATCAGCTCGCGCACCTGCTCGATCAGCACTTCGCTGCGGCCGTCGGCGCGCGCGAGCGCGGTGAAATCCGGATGCACGCCCGCGGCTACCTGCACGCAGGCCGCGCAGCACTCGCAGCGCGCCGCCAATCCGCCGGCGCGCTCGGCGCCGCGTCCGCGCCGCACCGATTTCGCGGCCTCGCGCACCGCGCAATTCTCCACCCGGCAACAGAAGCCGGGGCCCGGCGCGCGCTCGCACAGGAGCGAGTGCGCGAAGCCGCGCGCGACCAGCGCCTTGCCGATTCCACGCGGACCCGCCAGCAGATAGGCATGCGACGGACGGCTCAGAAGTTCCGCGTTGAGCCGCCCGGCGGTCTCGCGATTGCCCCGCACCCCATCGAGCGGCGGCATCAGTGGCCCACCAGCCGTTCGACCGCAATCAGGATGTCGGTGCTGACGCCGGCGAGCTCGCGCGCCGAGTCGATGACCGTGACGCGGGCGGGCTCGGCGCGCGCGATGCTGAGGAAGCCGGCGCGGACCCGGCGATGGAAATCCAGCTGCTCGCCCTCGAAGCGGTCGTAGCCGCGCACGTCGCCGCGCGCGCGGGCGCGCGTGCGCAGCAGGCCGGTCTCGACCGGACAATCGAGCACGATCGTGAGGTCGGGCCGGATGTCGTCGCTGGCGAGCTGGTTGAGCTCGCCCAGCAGCTTGAGGTCGAAACCGCGGCCATGTCCCTGGTAGGCGGTGGTCGAGTCGGAATAGCGGTCGGAGATTACGATCTCGCCCGCTTCCAGGGCGGGCCGCAGTTTTTCGCGCACGTGCTGGGCGCGATCGGCCAGCACCAGCAACAGCTCGGAGGCGACCCCGAGCGCGACCGCCGGGTCGAGAAAGATCGCCCGGATCGCCTCGCCCGCGCGCGTGCCGCCGGGCTCGTGGGTGAGCGTCACGCGCCGGCCGCGGCGGCGCAGTTCGCCGGCCAGAATCGCCGCCTGGGTGGTCTTGCCCGAGCCCTCGACACCCTCGAGCGTGATGAAGATGCCGGCCGCCATCAGCGCGATAAATACCAGCTTACGAGCTGCGGCTGAAAGAGCGCGTAAAAGCCCGCGGCCAGCGACAGGAAGGGGCCGAACGGCACCGCGGTGGTGAGCAGCGAGTGCTCTTCGTTTTCCGCCGCGGCACTGTCGGGCGCTTGCGGATCGATCGCGGCCGCGGCGGCCTCCGGCACGGCGGCGGCCGCATGCGCGCCGGGCGGCGGCGCGGGCGCCTCAGTGGGAGTTCCGAAAATCCCCACCGCCAGCCCGCCCAGCGATCCGAGCAGCGCGCCGAAGAACAGCGTGAACAGTACCCCCTGCCATCCGATGAACGCCCCGACCATCGCGAGCAGGAACACGTCGCCCAGGCCAACCCCCTCCTGACGCCGCACGAGCTGGTAAAGCAGGCCGGTCACGAACAGGACTCCACCGCCGACGGCGATTCCGATGAGCGAGCTTTGCCATCCGACCTCGGGCATCAGCAGCGCGGCCAGCACAAAACCCACCGGGACGCCGGGAAAGGTAATGAGGTTGGGGATGAGCCGCCAGTCGTAGTCGATCAGCGAACTGATGAGCAGCGCGGTGGCGAAGATGAAGCGGGCAATGGCGTCGCCGAGCGGAAAGTTCACGAACAGGTAGAGCGCGGCCAGTGCGAGCGCGAGTTCGCCGCCCAGATGGCGCGCGCGAATCGGCGCGCCGCACATCAGGCAGCGCCCGCGCGAGGCCAGGTAGGCGAAGATCGGGACGTTGGCCCACCACGGGATCGGGCGCTCGCAGCTCTCGCAAAACGAGCCCGGCGTGATGATCGAGATATCGCGCGGCAGCCGGTAAGCGACGGTCACCGCGAAACTGCCGACGCACGCCCCCAGCGCAAGCGCGGCCACATCGCCGATAATCGCTGGAACCTGCTCCATCGCCCCCCTCTGCCTGTTCTCCCGCCGCAGGCCCCAGGCCGCTAGCCGCCAAGCCTAACGACGCTCACCACCACGGTGCGCTCGCGCGGGCCGTCGAACTCCGCCAGCATCACGCCCTGCCATCGGCCGAGCGCGAGCTTGGCCTCGCGTACCGGAATATTGATCGATGTACCGAGCATCACTGAAAGAATATGCGCCTGCGAATTGCCCTCGGCATGGCGGAAGTCACCCTTGAACGGGACCAGGCGTTCGAAATGGCGCAGCAGGTCGGAGGTGACGTCGGGATCCCAGTTCTCCGAGACGATCACGGCGGCGGTGGTATGGGTAACGAAGAGATTGCAGAGCCCGGTGCGCACCGCGCTTTGCGCGACCGCACGCGCGACGTCGCCGGTGATATCGACCAGCTGCACGCGCTCGTTCGTACGGAACCGGACGTCAACCATCACACAGCCATCTTATGGCCCGCGCCCGCACGCCGCCAGCCGCGGCCGCATCGCCCCGGCGCCGCACGGGACGGGCTGACGCCGGGTAGCCGCTTGCGCTTCAGCGCTGGCAGCGCGGGCAGAAGAAGCTCGCGCGCTTTGTGGAAAGTTTTACTGGAGTTCGCCGGTTGCTCGTTTGCATGCGATCTCTGCAGTGATACACCATGCATTGAGGGGTAATTCTTTGTGAAAGGCTTTGTGCCAACGCCGCAGCGTACGGTCGACCTTATGGTTGCGGAGCTGTTCCGGGACAAGCCGCCGCGACCCGAGGACAGGGTCTTGGATCCGGGCTGCGGGACTGGAGCTTTTGTAAGCGGAGTGCTTCGCTGGTGCCGCGCTCGGGGAGTTCGCCCGCCCAAACTCGTAGGCGTGGAGTCAAACCCCCACCTTGCCGCGCAAGCCCGCGCGGCGTGCGGCGGACAGGCCAGCGTCGAGATACGCGACGGCGATTTTTTGACCGATCCGTTGCAAGAGTACCGTTTCGTGATCGGCAATCCTCCTTATGTACCAATCACCGGACTGTCCGAGAGGGAAAAGACGCTTTACCGGAAACTGTTCAAAACTTCGCGAGGACGCTTCGACCTTTATCTTCTCTTCTTCGAACAGGCGCTCAGGTCCCTAAAGCCGCATGGCCGCCTGGTGCTTATCACGCCAGAGAAATTCCTCTACGTCGAAACTGCCTCTCCGCTCAGGGCCATGCTTGCGCAGAAGGATGTGCAAGAGATTCGCCTGATCGACGAGCAAACATTCGGCGACTTGGTCACATATCCCACGGTAACCACGGTTACCAATTCTCCGGGGCGCGGTTCCACTCTGATCGTTTTTCGGGACGGCCGCGGGGTGAGAGTCTCGCTGCCGCCCCAAGGTGATTCATGGCTGCCTGTGATCCACGGCTCGAAACAGCGCACCGACGTTCCGGTGCTGGCGGATATCTGTGTGCGGATCAGTTGCGGAGTTGCGACCGGAGCTGATTCGATCTTCGTGCACAAGCATAGCGCGCTCGAGGACGGGCTTCGCGGCTTTGCGTTCCCTACGATAGCCGGGCGACAGCTTGGCGCAGAAAATCCCAACCTTCGCACGCGACAAGCGATGCTCATTCCTTATGCTCGGGATGGCCGCCTTTTCGAAGAAGCTGAACTTGACGCGCTGGGAAAGTATCTGCGCCAGCCGTCGATACGCACGAAACTAATGCTGCGAACGTGCGTTCGCCGGAAACCTTGGTATGCGTTTCACGAGAACCCGCCGTTGCCAGATATTCTGCGTCCCAAGATTCTCTGCAAGGACATCGCCGCGGAGCCACAATTTTGGGTCGATCGGAGCGGCAAACTCGTGCCGCGGCACTCGGTCTATTACATCATTCCCAAGCGGGCGGAGAACATCGATGCGCTCTGTTCGTACTTGAATTCCGCTCGTGTGCGGGAATGGCTTGAAGGCAATTGCCAGCGCGCCGCCAATGGATTTCTTCGTCTGCAAAGCAGCGTGCTCAAGCGCCTGCCGCTCTCGATAGAGCTGGTCGAGCGCGCGGAGCAGCGAAGCGAGCGGGACAGGGCTCACCATCGTCCGAGCCCAAACCGCCGCAAATCGTTTGCAAGCGGGACCTACGCCTTCGAGTTCGCACGATGACCACGCCCTTCGACGTGATTGTCGAGCAAATCAGAAAGCGCGGCTTTCACAATCAGCGTCAGCAGGAACACTCGGATGCCATAGGTCGTGGGATGCTGGAGGATCTAAGGCGTCTTTGCCCTCCGCTGCGCCGCGATCTGGATTCGGGCGTGATTCGATTTTGGCTGAACAGACGGACTCCTGGGGCGCGCGGACGCAAAATTGATTTGCTCGTTGGCGAGCCTGACGCCAGCGGAGAACCGGATCTCGATAAATTGCGAATTTGCGTCGAAAATAAATCCGTCGTGACTGCGCATCGCAACTCGGACGCGCGCTTCGACGATCTCAACGAATCCCTGCAAGTTCTTCATAGAGCCAAATCCGAGGCCGTGTTGGTGGCCACCGTGATGATCGGCGTCGCCGAGCGCGTGCTCAATGTTCCCGACAGGATTACGCCGTTCTTCAAGAACAGGATGAGCGAGTTCGAGAAGAATGTGCTTCCACGGCTGTCGTCCGGTGACTCCAAACTGTGGGAAGAATTTTCGTGGGCTGTGAGCGCAAACAACCCCGACGATCCCGCCCGCACGGCGGAGAAGTTTCGCAAGTTGGAAGTCCGATCGCCCGGTCATACTCACGTTGTAGGCTATGATTATGTGCTGTTGGTGCCGGTGTACATTGACAACGTGAATCCACCGTTTATCCCGCGCCCGAACAAGCTAGGGATAGACGTCGACAGACAATATCGGGCGATGCTCACACAGATATGCAAAGCGTACCGCGCGCGCTGGCATCTGTAAGCCGCGTTCGGTAAGCCTTAGCGCTGGCAGCGCGGGCAGAAGAAGCTCGCGCGCTGGCCGACCACCACGTTGCGGATGAGACTGCCGCACACGCGGCATGGCTTGCCCTCGCGCCCATAGGCCATCAGGCGCGGCGCGAATCGCCCCGGCTGTCCCTCCGCGTCGCGATAGCTGCGAAAAGTGGTGCCGCGGCTGCTGATCGCCGCGCGCAGGATCGGCGCGCTCGCCGCGACGATACGCTCGAGCTCCTTGCGCGCGACCCTGGCGGCGCGCCGCGTCGGCCGCACTCCGGCCCGGAACAGGATCTCGGAAGCGTAGATGTTGCCGATCCCGGCAACCACCCGTTGATCCATGATGAGGTTTTTGATCGCGGCGCGCCGCCCGCGCGCGATCCGCGCCAGGTACTCCGCGTTGAATGCGGCGCTCAGCGGCTCGGGGCCGAGCCCGGCGAGCTCAGGCGTCGAGGGCAGCTCCCCGCGCGGCACCAGCCGGATGAGGCCGAAGCGGCGCGGATCGTTGTAGACCAGCCGGGTGCGGTCGTCGAGCGCGAACTCGAGGTGGTCGTGGCGCGCGGCAAATTCGGCGGCGTCGAAGTCAATACCGCGATGGGTCAGGCTGCCACTCATCCCGAGATGCACGAGCATCGCGGCGCCGTCGCTAAGTTCGATAATGAGATACTTGGCGCGGCGGCCAAGGCGCAGGATGCGCCGCCCTTCGACGCCCGCCGCAAAGCCGTGCGCCACTTTGCGCCGCAGGCGCGGCTCGGCGATGCGCACGCGCTCGATGGTGCGGCCGACCGCGGTGCGCGCAAGGATTCGGCGCAGCGACTCGACCTCGGGCAGTTCAGGCATCGGGGGGCTCCGCAAGCGCAGGCGCGATCGCGCCGGCGCGTTCGAGTGCGCCGGCCAGGCGCACGAAGTCGGCGACCGAGAGCGTGGCGGGCCGCGCGGCGTGATCGATCGCGGCGCGTTCGAGCGCGCCGGCGACGGCCTCGGGCGGCGCGCCCAGCGCGCCGGCGAGCGCGTTGCGGATGGTCTTGCGCGGGGCCGAAAACGCGGCGCGGATCGTGCCCAGCAGTGCGGCCTCGTGCGCGGGCGCAAACGGCGCCTGGTGGTGCGGGGTAAAGACGACGACCTCGGCATCGACGCGCGGCGTGGGACGGAAGTTGCCGGCGGCGACGCGGAAATGCCCGCCCGTCTCCCAGTAAAGCGCGGTAAACACGCTCAGCGCCGAGTACGCGCGTTCGCCCGCACGTGCGCGGATGCGCTCGGCGACCTCGCGCTGGAACATCAGGACCATCCGCCCGATTGCGCCGCGCATCTCGTCGAGCCGGCGCAGGATCGCCGCGGCGGCATTGAACGGCAGATTGCCGATCACCTTGACCGGCGGCCGCTCGACCAGCTCGCGGAGGTCGAGCTCGAGAAAGTCGCGGCATACCACACGCACCGCGGGATGGCCCTTAAACGCGCTCTCCAGCCGCGCCGCCAGCCGCGCGTCGAGTTCGACCAGCCATAGCCGGCGCACCCCGGCGCGCAGAATCCTGTCGCTCAGGATACCCAGCCCGGGGCCGATCTCGACCGCTTCGTCACCGGGCGCGATCGCGGCCGCGGCGACGATCCGATCGGCGACGGCGGGCTGCACCAGGAAATTCTGGCCGCGCGATTTGCGCGGCCGCACGCCGGCCGCGCCGAGCTCGGCGCCGACCGCGAGCGGCGAGGTGCGGCCCCCGGCCGCGGCGCGCCCGGCGCGTGTCACTGGCGGCATCTCCATTCCCCGCTTGCGCCTATAGCCTGAGCGCGGCCTCGGCGTCGATCCCGAGCGAGTCGCGCTCGCCGCGCAAAAGCCGGTAGCTTCCGGCCATCGCGATCATCGCCGCATTGTCGGTGCAGTACTTGAGCGACGGCGCGATGACCTCGCGCCCTTGGGCGGCTGCCGCCTCGCTGAGGCGCTCGCGCAGGCGCGAGTTGGCGGCGACGCCGCCGGTGAGCGCGATCACCTTCAGGCCGGCCTCGCGCGCGGCACAGAGCGCCGGCCCGACCAGCATCTCGACCACCGCCTCCTGGAAGCTCGCCGCGAGGTCTTCGTGTGCGGCCGCCGCACCGGCCTCCGTGCGCAGCAGCGCCGCCATCGCGGTCTTCACCCCGCTGAAGCTGAAATCGAGCGGCGCGCCGCGCACGCGGGCGCGCGGAATTCGCACCCGCTTGCGGTTCCCGCGCCGCGCCAGCTCGTCGATTATCCGCCCGCCCGGATAGCCGAGGCCCATCAGCTTGGCCACCTTGTCGAACGCCTCGCCGGCGGCGTCGTCGCGCGTGCGGCCCAAGCGGCGATAGCGGCCGAAGTTCTCGACTACGAAGAGTTCGGTATGCCCGCCCGATACGACGAGCGCAAGGAACGGCATCACGGGGCGATGCTCCAGCAGCGGCGCGAGAAGATGGCCCTCGATGTGGTTCACGCCGACCATCGCGAGGCCCAGGCTCTGCGCGAGCCCCTTGGCGCACATCAGGCCGACCAGCAGCGAGCCGACCAGCCCCGGACCGCGGGTCACCGCGATGCCGCCGAGATCGCCAAGCCCGCATCCCGCGGCCTCGAGCGTCTGCTCGATTACGGGCAGGATGGTGATGACGTGGTTGCGCGAGGCCAATTCGGGCACGATGCCGCCGTAGCGGCGATGGATTTCATCCTGGTTGGCAATGACGCTGGAGCGGATCGCGGCGACGCCGGGCCGCTCGGTTTCAATAACCGCCGCGGCGGCATCGTCGCACGACGACTCGATTCCCAGAATCAACATCGGATCAACATTTCAGCAATGTTCGCCCGGCGATTACTGGCTGTCCTGCGCGCCGGAGCCGTCGTTCGAGCCGCCCGAATCGGGATCGTCGTCGGCACCCGAGTCCGACGGGCCGGATTGAGCTGACGGCGGCGCCATTTCCTGCGGAGCGGGCGCGGCCAAATCGGTCTGGGGCGCGGGAAGCGCTGAGCCATCGAGCGGAGGTGGCGGCGGCGCCGCGCTCCCGGCGTTGGCATCGGAGAGGCTCTCGCTCAGCCGTCCATACCCCGTTCGCGCCATCAGGTTGCCCGGTGCGGCGGCGAGCGCCTGCTTGTACGCCGCGGCGGCCTCGGGAAACTTGCTCTGCTCTTCGAGGCACACGCCCTCAAAGCTTTTAACTTCGCCAAGCCATGCGGGGACGGCGCTCAATCCGACTTCCGCACGGCCGAAAAATGCGAGCGCCTGCGGATAATCATTTTTCCTCATGTAGGCGCGGCCGAGATAGAAGTAGGCGTATGGATTGGCCGGGTCGATCGAAACTGCGCGGCCAAGCTCGCGGATCGCGTCGTCGAGCCTGGAAGCTCCGAGCGCCTGGCGCGCCTGCTCCGCCAGACGTAGCGAGGCGTTGAGCGCGGGTTGATCCTTGGTGCCGCCGATGAGCGCGGTGAGCGGCTGGTCGCTTACCGGCGCAGTCGGTTGGACAGAGCCGACGTCGTACGGCGGCGGGGCCTCGGTGGGGCTGGCCTCGGGCGCTGCATCAGCCGCGCCCGACTCTGCCGTGCCCGATGCGCCTGCGTCAGCGGGCGCATCGGGCACGCGCCTCCATCCGCTGGAGTCGTCAGCGGGCGACGCCTGCGGGGGCTCCGCCGATGCGGGCGAAGCCTCCGTGGCGGAGCCGCCATCAGCCGCGGCGCCCGGGCTCGGCGAGCCCACAGGCGCCGCGGCTGATGGCGCCGGAGAGGACAAGTCCTGCGGCGGCAGGTTCTGTTCTTCGAGCACGACAGTGCGGCCGGAGCCGCAGGCTCCGGCCGCACTGTCGCGCGGCGCATGCGCCGGCAGCGCGGGCGCGGCCGCATGCGCAGGGCATGCGAAGCCGGGCAGCACTAGCGCGCCTGCCAGTGCAATCGATGCCGCAAGCCTGGACCGAGCTAGCCGCGCGAGTTCCGTTTCAATTCTCATCTGTACTCGTTATGGCCGCTCGGCGCCCTTTCCCAAGTGCCGCCCGCCGGTGGCGCAGCCGTCGCGGCGGGATTATCGACTGCGTGGGCCGGTGTCGCTCCCGGCGCCGGCATCGCGCCGGGCCGGGTATGGAACGGGCAGACCTGCGTCGGGGCGAGGTCCGCCGGGAACGCTCCCGTCAATACCACCGGACAATTCGGCCCTGCCAGGTAGCCGGTCAGTGGGTCAACCTTCTCCACCACGATACCGGGCGGCGGGGCGAAGTCCAGCGCCGGGCGCGACGCGGTCGCGGCCTTCATGAAGTCCGTCCAGGGCGGCAGCGAGGCGTCCGCGCCCGTCAGCCCCAGCTCCTCCCTCTGATCGAAGCCGGTCCATACCACGGCCAGCAGGTTGGGCGTGAAGCCGGCGAACCAGGCGTCTTTGGAATCGTTGGTGGTGCCGGTCTTGCCCGCCGCGGGGCGGATGAAGCCGCGTTTGCGCGCGCCTTCGCCGGTGCCGTGGTCGATGACCTGTTCGAGCATGAAATCCATCAGGTAGGCGAGTTGCGGCGAGAGCACCTGGCGCGCCTCGAGTTCATGGCCTTCGATCACCTTGCCGCTCTGATCGACCACCGCGGTCACCGCGTAGGACTGCACGTCGAGTCCATAGTCGGCCATGATCGAATAGGCCTGCGCGATCTGCATCGGCGTGACCTCGATTCCACCCAGCACGATCGATGGGTAGGACGGCAGCTCGCCAAATCCCAGCTTTTCGGCCATCGCGCGCACCCGCTCAAGGCCGATCTGGTTGGCCAGGCGCGAGGTTGCCGAGTTGAGCGACTCCTCGAGCGCGAACTCCAGCGTGACCCGGCCGAAGTAGCGGCCCTTGTAGTTCCTGGGGCTCCAGCTCATGTCGCCGTATGTCCAGGTGAACGGCGTGTCATCGATATAGGTGGTGGGCAGAAAGTGCTCGGGGCCGCCCTCGAGCGTCTCCTCAAGCGCGGCCAGGTAGGTGACGGGCTTGAACGCCGAACCGGGCTGGCGCTTGGCCTGAGTGACGCGGTTGAACTGGCTTTCGTGGTAGTCGCGCCCGCCCACCATCGCGCGAATCTTGCCGTTTTGCGGCTCGACCGCGACCAGCGCCGCTTCGAGCTGATCCTTCTTTTCCTTGCGGCGCAGTGAGGGGTAGCGCTGCTCGAGATAGTTGAGGTTGTCGCGCACCGCCTTTTCGGCGAGCTTCTGGGTATGCACGTCGAGCGAGGTGAAGATTCTCAGTCCCTCGCCCGTGAGCACCTCGGGCGGATAACGCTCGGCCAGTTCGTGCTTGACGTAATCGACGAAGTAGGGCGCGTCATTGTTCTCGGTGAAGACCTCGCGTGGATGCAGCGGCTCGGTGGCCGCGCTGTCGTAGGCGGCCTTGCTGATGTAGCCGTCCTTGAGCATCAGGCCCAGCACTTCGTTGCGCCGCTGCTGGGCGAGATGGGGATGGTGCAGCGGATTGAGGTGGTTGGGCGAACTTATCATCCCAGCAATCGTCGCCATCTCGCCGATCGTGAGGTCGCGCGGCTCCTTGGAAAAGTAGAACTCGGAGGCTTCCCACACGCCGTAGATTCCCTCCTGGCCGCGCTGTCCGAGGTAGATGTCGTTGATGTAGTTCTCGAGGATCCGATCCTTGGAGTACTGGCGCTCGGCGATGTAGGCCATCAGCGCCTCTTTGATCTTGCGCCGCCAGTCGCGCTTGCTGGTGAGAAAGAAATTCTTCATCAACTGCTGGGTCAGGGTCGAGCCGCCCTGGACCAGGCGATGCGCGGTGAAGTCGACCCAGGCGGCCTTGGTGATGCGGACCACGTCGATGCCGTGATGCTCGTAAAAGCGATGGTCCTCGGCGGCGAGGATCGCGTCGATGAAGGCGGGCGGTATCTGGGCGAGCGGCACCAGGCGCCGCTGCTGCCAACTGCCCTGGAAAATTCCGCTGATGAGCTCCGGCTCGAGCTCCGCGGAGAACAGCGCCTTGCCGCTCACCGGGTCGCGCATCGCGAGCACCGTGTCATGCGGCCCCAGCGTCATTTCGACCGGCTCGCCCGCGAACTGGACGTAAGGGTAGGCGAAGCTGTGCAGGAAAACGGTCAGCCGATTTTTCTTTTCATCCAGCGCGTACTCGCCGCGCGAATTGACCCGGCCGGGGGCCACGCGATGGTAGTTCAGGCGTGCCAGGCGCTGGAAGAAACCCAGGTCATCGAGGCTCTGGCCCGGATAGACGAAGCAGGAATCCGAGTAGATGCGCGAGGGGATGTTCCAGCGCTTGCCGGAGAAGCGCGTGACGACCTCGTTCCGCAGCGCATGGTAGTAGCTGAGGAACTCGTAGATTGCCGGGGGCAGGGCGAACAGCAATACCGCGCAGGCGCTGAACATCGCTATTTTGAGCGCGCGTTTCATTTCACCGCAGCCAAAAGCGCAGTGCCGTCCGCGCGTTTGCGCCCGGCGCTTGCCCGCGGCCCCGCATTGCCTAGCCCTCCGGTTCGAGCGGCACGAAGACGGTATTATTGTGGCGCTTGATCAAAAGCAGCACGGCCTTGCCGCCGCCCGACTTGATCGCGCGGCGGTAGCTGTCAGCGTCGCCCACCGCCCGGCGGTTGACCTCCACGATGATGTCGCGCGCGCGCACGCCAGCCGCGTCGGCCGAGCTGCCGGGCTGCACCGAGTACACCACCACGCCCTTGCTCTGTCCCAGCCCCATGTCGTGCGCGAGCCTCGGGTCGAGATCCTTGACGGTGAGGCCGAAAGGCACTGACCCTTTGATGATTTGTTTTGCGGCCGAGGCAACGTGCGCCTCGCGCGAGGCGGTGATCGTAACCGGCACCTCGAGGTACTTTTTGTCGCGGATGATCCGCAGCGTAGCGCTGCTGCCGAGCGGCGTGCGCGCAACCATCAGCGGCAGCTCGCGCGAGTCTTCAATCGGCGTGCCGTTGTAAGCCACGATCACATCGCCGCGCTTGACCCCGGCGCTCTTGGCCGGCCCGGCGGCCAGCACCTCGGCGACCAGCGCGCCGCGCGGCTCCGCCAGCCCCATCGAATCGGCGATCGCCGGCGTCACCCGCTGCACGTAGATCCCGAGCCATCCGCGTACCACCTTGCCATGCTCGCGTAGCTGGGGCAGCTCTTCCTTCACCAGGTTGACCGGGATGGCAAAGCCGATCCCGGTGTTGGCGCCGGTGCGGGTGAATATCGCGGAGTTGACGCCCACCACCTCGCCGCGGAGGTTGATCAGCGGACCACCCGAGTTGCCCGGGTTGATCGCGGCGTCGGTCTGGATGAAGTCGTCGTAGTTGCCCGGGATGAAGCGGCCCTTGGCGCTGATGATGCCGGCGGTAACGGTATGGTCGAAGCCGAAGGGGTCGCCGATGGTCATCACCCACTGGCCCACTTTCACGTCGTCGGAGTCGCCCAGCGGCGCCACCGGCAAATCGTGCCTGGCCTCGATCTTCAGCAGCGCGATGTCGGTCTTGGCGTCGCGCCCGACCACCGCGGCCTTGTACTGGTTGCCGTCCTTGGCGGTGACGATGATCTCGCGGCCGTTTTCGATCACGTGGTCGTTGGTGAGGATGTAGCCGGCCGCATTGATGATGAATCCCGAGCCTAGGCTGCGGCCGTGCGGCTCTCCAAACGGCTCGCCGAACTCGTTGAACGGCTCGTTGCCGTTGCCTTCGCTGCCGCCCTCACCCTGGGAGGGCGCCGGCCCGGCCTGCTCGGTGGAGATATTGACCACTGCGGGCCCCAGCTTATCGGCCAGCGCGACGAAGTCCGGCAGCGTTTCGGCCTTGGGCGCGCGCGCGCGCGACAGCTCGCGCCAGAATTGATCGCCAAAGGCGCGCGGCGCGGCGGGGCCGCACAACAGCAGCATCACCGCCGCGAAGGACAGTATGGCGGCGGTCCCGAACTTCGACGGCATTCGCACGCTGACCCGGACCCAGGCGATCAGCCGTTCCGGCGAGCAATCTCAACGTATTTCATTCTGAGGTCAAAGAGAATCGCGTCGAGCAGCGCCTGCTCGTCGTGGCCGAGGTTGCCCCGCGTCTTGTCCCGCAACATCCCCAGAATGTCGATGAGCTGCTGCGCCATCGCGAGGTCGCGCTGCGGCTGGCCGCCGGCCGGGTCCACCATCTCGCCCAGATGCACCAGCGCCTCGGTGGAGAGACTCATCAGGAAGGTGGCAAAGGTGATCTCGGCTGCCCCCGCCGACGGGTGGATCTCCGAGCCCGCCGCCGCTCGCGCGGCGGCGTAGCCCTGTGCCGCGGCCGCCTGCTGCGGTTGCGAGGCCGCCTGTGGCGCCGGGGCCTCGGCCTGCTGCGGTGGTGGGGCGGCCGCCGATGCGCCGACGCTGTGTGCCGCGCTGGGGTGCGGCGTCTCGGGCTTCGCGGAGGGCTCGTCGGCGCCGCTGAACTCGGGCTTCAGCTCGCCCTCGGCGGAGAACCGCCGGCGGTCCTGGACCTTGAAGCTTTTGGAGCTTTCTTCCTCGGATGCCATCTGGCTAGACCACCTCTGCGCTTGACCCCATCTGTTCGAGGCGCCGGATGCGCTCTTCGATCGGCGGATGGGTTGAAAAGAGCCTGCTCATCATGCCCTGCGCGCTCAGCGGATTGACGATGAACAGATGGGCGGTCGCAGGCCCCGCATCCATCGGCATGCGCTCGTTCGCGGCCTCCAGTTTGCGCAGCGCGCCGGCGAGATAGAGCGGATGATGGGTGAGATGAGCGCCGCTGGCGTCGGCCTGGTACTCGCGCGTACGCGACACGGCGAGCTGGATCAGCGACGCCGCAAGCGGCGCTAAAAACGCCATCAACAGCAGCTCGACCATTCCGCCGCGCCGGTCGTCGTCGCCGCCGCCGAAGCCGCCGAAAATCGCGCCCCATTTCGCCCACGAGGCGAGGATCATGATCGCGCCGGCCAGCGTCGCCGCGATTGAGCTGGTCAGAATGTCGCGATTGATAACGTGGGAAAGTTCGTGGCCGAGCACGCCCTTGAGCTCGTCGCGGCTGCATATCCGGAGAATCCCGCGCGTCACGGCGACGGCGGCGTGGTTGGGGTTGCGGCCGGTGGCGAACGCGTTGGGTGTGTCGGTGTCGATCAGGTACATCCGTGGCACCGGAATATGCGCCTCATGCGCCAGCTCCTGGACGATCGAGTAAAGCTCGGGCGCCGCCGAGGCCCCGAGCTCCTGCGCGCCGTAAGCCCGCAGCACCATCTTGTCGGAGAACCAGTAGCTGAAGAAGTTCATCGCCACCGCGATGATAAAGGCGATTTCGACGCCGTGGCCTCCGCCGAGCACGCCTCCGGCAAGCATCAGAAGCCCGGTCAGGGCGCCGAGCAGCAACGTGGTCCTGATAGCGCTATTCATAGATTCCTTGATGTAAAGGCAAAAATGCTGGGAAATCAGCGGCGTTTTCGTCCGCCGCGATGCGCATTTGCGCAGCCATCTTAAGGCTACGCCCGGTGATTTTCACAGTCAACGCGGTCCTCCTGGAGCCCTCTCAGCAACAACCTAACCATCGCGGCGCCGCCTTTCATCTCTTCTTCGGCGCTCGTCATCATCCGCCGCACCCACGTCTGCTTATTGATGATCTGGAGGTTCGAAGCCTGATGGCAGTTCGCTCCTGGCTTCGATCCGCGATCCGTCGAGAAGCTGGTCGAGGACGGCATTTCCTTCAATCCACCTGACTGATCTCCTTCAGCGCCGCAGCCACGGCGGCAGGCGCGAGATCGGAAAGCGGCAGCGCCCGGATAATTTTTACCCGACCCAGCGGACGCCATCGCTCGGGATCCGTTGGCCCGAATAGCACCACTCCGGGCGCGCCCGCGGCCGCCGCCAGATGCGACACGCCCGAGTCATTGCCGGCGAAGCCGGCCGCGAGGCGCGCCAATCCGGCCACCGTGCTAAGCGGCTGATCGCGAAGCCACGCGATCCCGCGTGCGCGCAGGCGCGGTATCAAAACTGGTTCTATCGCGGCTTCCGCCGGGCCGAGCACGACCAGCGCCCGCAGCGGCTGCCGCAGCGCGCTCGCCAGCGTGGCGAAGTTATCCGCGGGCCAGTTCTTATGCGCGCCCCCGCTGCCCGGAAAGAGCAGCACCACGCGCGCGCCGCCGAGACCGAGCCGGGCGAGCGCCTGCCTGGCCTCCGCGAGGTCGCCCGCAAGCACCTCGATATGTCCGTCCAGCGGCGCGCCACGCTCGCCTAGGTCGCCGAGGTATCCGGCGGCGACATGGCCGGCGCCCGCGGGGCGAAAGGCGTGGAAGCTTACGGCGCCGGGCGTGGCAGCCTTTTCGAGCGCGCGGCGAAAGCGCGCATCGTCGGAGGCGAAGAACGAATAGATGCGCGTGAAGGGGCGGAAAAATTCCGCAGCTTCGGTGAGGTCGGCGTGTGCGGCGAAGAGCGCGGCGACCTCGCGCCGGTCGATCGAATAAGCTCGCGAATAAACTCGCGAATAAGTTCGCGCGTGTGGCGGTGAATCGCCGCCGGCGACTTCAATTCGGGTGATTCCGATCCGATCGACGGCGAAGCGCGCCAGTTCCTCGCGCGCCATCAGTTCGAGCGCCGCGCCCGGATGGCGGCGCGCCAGCGCGCGCAGCGCCGGACCGAGACAGACCAGATCGCCGAGCGCACCCGGGAAAATCACCAACACGCGCCCCGCCGGCGGAATCTGCTCCGATGCGGCCGATGCCATCGCCGATGAACTCTACCATCCCGGCGCCCCCGCTCATCGCGCATGCCTTTGCCCGCCGCAGGCCGGCGCAGCGCGTACCGCGCAAATAATGGTCGCAAAGCGGCGGCCAATACGGCTAAAATCGCGGCATGCCGAATAGCGTCGCGCGCTCGCCGCTGGACCTCATCGGTCACACTCCCGTAGTGCGGCTCAACCGCCTGCCGGGCAAGGACGACGCCGAAGTATGGGCGAAGCTGGAGAGCTTCAATCCGGGCGGCAGCGTCAAGGATCGGATCTGCGCCGCGATGGTCGAGGCGGCGGAGCGCGAGGGGCGGCTTAGGCCCGGCGACACTATTGTCGAGCCGACTTCGGGCAACACGGGAATCGGGCTCGCGCTGGTGGCGGCGGTCAAGGGCTACCGGCTGATCCTGACGATGCCCGACACGATGAGCGAGGAGCGGCGCTCGCTGTTGGCGGCGTATGGGGCTCGCCTGGTGCTGACGCCGGACACGCGCGGGATGCATGGGGCGATCGCCAAGGCGCAGGAGCTGGTGCGCGATAATCCGGGCTTCTTCATGCCGCAGCAGTTCAGGAACCGCGCCAATCCCGACGTCCATTACGCGACCACCGGCCCGGAACTGGCCGCCCAACTCGAACGCATCGACGCCTTCGTGGCAGGCGTCGGCACCGGCGGCACCATCACCGGCGTCGGACGCTACCTGCGCGAGCATTTCGGCGGCCGTCCGCTGATCGTGGCGATCGAGCCGAAAAATTCCGCGGTGCTTGCGGGCGGCGAAGCCGGTTTCCACAAAATCCAGGGAATCGGCGCCGGGTTCGTGCCGGAGAATCTCGACACCAGCGTGTACGACGAAATCATCGCGGTGAGCGACGAGGACGCCACGCTTTATTCCCGCCGTCTCGCGCGCGAGGAAGGCCTGCTGGTCGGAATTTCATCGGGTGCGGCCTGCTGCGCGGCGCTCCAGATCGCAAAGCGCCTAGGCCGCGGCAAGCTTATCGCGACGGTCTTCTGCGACACCGGCGAACGCTACCTGACGACCGATCTTTTCCAGGCCGAGGGCATCTGAGCGCGATGACCGGGGAGCTTTCGTCCAAGCTCGAGCGCCTACGCGGGATTTTCGCGCCGATGCGCTCGGTGATGGTCGCGTTTTCGGGCGGGGTCGATTCGACCTTGGTTCTGCGCATCGCCCACGACGTGCTTGGCGCGCGCGTCCTCGCGCTTACTACGGCCTCGCCGACGATGCCTGGCGACGACCGGCGCTCGGCGTTCGTGCTGGCGCGGACGATCGGTGCGCGCCACCTGGTCGTGGCCTCCAACGAACTCGACCTCCCAGGTTACGCGCAGAACCCGCTCAACCGATGCTACCTGTGCAAGCACAATCTGTTCACGGTTTGCGAGGCCAAGGCGGCCGAGCTTGGGATCGACGAAATTGTTGACGGGCTCAACCTCGACGACCTGCGCGACTACCGCCCCGGCATCAAGGCCGCCGGCGAGAAGCGCGTCCGTCATCCGCTGGTCGAGGCCGAACTGGGCAAAGCCGAGATTCGCGAATTGTCGTGCGCCCTGGGCCTGCCGACCTGGGATCGGCCCGCCTCGCCCTGCCTCTCATCGCGCTTTCCCTACGGGACGCAAATTACGCTTAAGGGGCTGGAACAGGTCGAGCGCGGCGAGCAGCTCCTTCATGCGCTGGGCTTTCGGGTCGCGCGCGTGCGCCATCATGGCGAGGTGGCGCGGCTGGAGGTCGAGCGGGGTGAGATCGCGCGTCTGCTCGAGCCTCAGACCCGCGAAGCCGTGGATCGCGAGTTGCGCAAGCTCGGCTTTCGCTTCGTGACCGTCGATCTGAAGGGCTTCCGCTCCGGTTCGCTCAACGAGGGCCTGGCGGCGGCGGCGCCGCAATCCTGACTTCTTCTAGCGCGCGAAGAGCCGCATCACCAGCGCCTCGGCGATTTCGAGATCGGCCGGCGTGGTGATCTTCAGATTGGTGGCCGAGCTCGCCACCACCTCGACCCGCCCGCCGCATCGCTCGATCAGCTCGGCGTCGTCGGTCGCGGCCCATCGCTCGCGCAGGGCACGATCGTGCGCCTCGACCAGCATTTTGCGCCGGAAGGCCTGCGGGGTCTGCGCCTGCCATAGCCCGGCCCGTGCGATGGTGGCCGTAATCGTGCGCCCGTCCGTGCGTTTGAGCGTGTCGGCGAGCGCGATCGCGGCGATCGCGCCATCCGCGCGCTGCGCCGCGTCGAGGCAGGCGGCGAACAGCGCCGGCGCCGCGAACGGACGCGCCGCGTCGTGCACCACCACGATCTCGCTCTCGGCACTGCTCAGGCCGAGCGCGATTCTCACTGAATCCTGGCGCTCGGCGCCGCCCGCGATTAGCTTCACCGGGATTTCGAGGCCGGCGCGCGCGACTTCGGCGCGGGCCTGCACTTCCATCCCCAGCGGCACCGTCACGACCGCTTCGCCAATCGCAGCGACCGCGGCAATAGCACGCAGCGAATAGTGAAGGAGCGGACGGCCGCCGAGCGGCACGAACGCCTTCGCCGTCTCAAGTTTAAGCCGCGTGCCGCTCCCAGCCGCGACGATTATGGCGGAGGCTCGCATCGCATCACCGCGGCGGCCGGCGCAATCCCTCGAGGCCGCGGCGTTATCGAGCGTATCGGGCCGCGCGCGCCGGAGCAAAGCGCCCGGCGAAAATGAAAACCGGCGCGGACGCAAAAAAAAAAAGGGACCGGAATTACTTCCGATCCCCGTTCTTGGGTTTTTCGCGCTAGCGCGGCGAACGCTTCAGTTGGCGAACATCACCTTGAGCTCTTCCAGGATTTGTTCTTCCGGATGGGCCTTGGCGATGGAGAGTTCCTTCACCAGCAGGCTGCGCGCCGTGTCGAGCATCTTGCGCTCGCCGAACGACAACTCCTTGTCGCCCTTAAGCACCAACAGGTCACGCAGAACCTTGGCGATCTCGAGCGGCGAGCCGGTCTTGATCTTTTCGGTGTACTCGCGGTAGCGCCGGTTCCACGTCTGGGTGTCGGCGTCAACCCTGCGCGTGCGCAGAATCCGGTAAATCTTGTCGACCATGTCCTTGCCGATCACCCGCCGCAGCCCGACCTGGGCTACATTTTCGGTCGGGATCATGATGGTCATCTTCTCAGTGCCCAGGATCTTGAGCATGTAGAATCTGCGCTCCGTGCCCGAAATGACGCGGCTCTGGATGTCTTCGATAACCGCCACCCCGTGTGCCGGGTACACCACCTTCTCGCCCTTCTTGAACGGCAAATTGATCATCTTATTAGGCTTTCCGCGAGCCTGGGAGCGTATGGATTTCGGTCCAGTTAAGTGATGACGGTTCACTCCTGCCCGATCAGCACCGGCTCAATCAAGGCATTATGGCACAACCAGTAGGTTTTTGTAACCCCGCCAAATCCGCAGCTAACTGGCCGATAAATTCCACCCGGGCCGATTATCAACGGACGCCGCCGAGATGGAGTTCCATCACGATCGCATCCTCGCCAGGACCATAGTAATTCGCCCTCAGGCGCCGTTCGTTAAAATTCAGCTTGCGGTACAGGCTCCTTGCGGCGACATTCGAGCGGCGTACCTCGAGCGTCACGAGATGAATGTATTTCGTCTTTGCTTCGCCTATCGCCTCCGTCATCAGGGCCATTGCGATCCCGCCGCGCCGCCGCTCGGGATCCACAGCCACATTGAGGATGTGGCATTCATCCGCGACCAGCCATCGACACAGGAAGCCCGCTGGCTGGCCAACCGCCTCGGATTGCCCGTCGGCTGCCACCAAAATTCGGGAGAACGGCAGCAGGAGTTCCCGTCGGAACGAGTCGAGGCTCCACGGCTGCGCAAACGCCAACCGTTCGATCTCCAGGATGCGCGGCAAATCGCGGCTGGTGGCCTCTCTCACCTTCATCGTCATCGGCCACCTCTCCAGCGGCGGCTCGATTGGCCGAGCGCCGAAGTGGCTCTTCGCTGGCCCTAGCAGGGTGTTGAGAAACTCCGCAACCTCGCTATCAGACGTGGTTCCATCCTCAACACCCTGCGTAAAAGACGGCTTCTTTCCTACACCTTCTCTCCCTCTGGGAGAGATAAGAGTGAGGGAGCAGGATGTTGAAAGGACTTTTTCAACATCCTGCTAGGCGGCCCGGCTGGCCACCTCGGGGCTGGCCTTGAAGACAACCACCTCGAGCACCTTGTCGCGCAGGCGATGCTTGAACGACGCAACCGGGTTGTCGAATTCGATCCGGGTGAGGAAGTCGGAAGGAAACGACGCCGAGATGTACGGCAACCGCCGCATCGCGTCACCGCGCACGCCGGCCCGCACGGCCAGCACCCTCTCGTGCAGTGTGATGGTGTAGTCGTAATCGGGCATCTCGTCGGGCAGCTTCCACAACTCTTTGAGCGCGGACGCCGGAATCCGCCGCGGCATCTCGATGCTTACCAGGTAGGCGTTGGCGTGCTCGACGACCGTGTAGACCGTGCCGTAGCGGCGGTCGCGCTCGATCTTTTCGTCGTGCAGCGGATTGCGGAAGCCGTCGAAAGCGACATGCCGGTCCTGCCGCGTCGCGGGACCGCGCAGGCGGTTGAGCCGCAACATCCTGAGGAGCGCTCCCCACAGGCTGCGATGGCTGCGCCGCTCACCTGCGGGGCCGCCAAGCTCAACCATCCGGAGCGCGGTTTCGAAGTCGCAATCCATCTCGCCCGCGAAGTGTTTCTCCCCAAGCGTCCCGGGCAGAGCGCTCTGGCCGCCGCCCGGGAGCGCCGTCATCATGGCCGGGCCGCGATCGGGAATGGCGCCGACCGCCGCAGGTGGCGCGGCTGGCTTGGCGGCCTCGCGAGGCACCGGGCTGGCTCCTGGCTTGGCGCCAGTTGCCGTATTTTCGGTCTCGGTCTGACCTTGTTGTTCGCGGCTGTCTGTCGACACGATCCTGGATGGCGCTGGCGCTTGGTGGTTTATGCGGAATCTGCATCGACCATACCCATCGCCAGTTTTGGATGTCAACCACGCCCCGCGGCGCGTCGGTTGGCCTTGCTTTGAACAGATTGATTTGTAACCATGAGCACAAATTGGCGTGGCAAGCGCTTCTTACCGATGGGTGAAGCTGTTAGATTGCTCCTAGAATTGTGAATCGAAGAATTGTGAATCGAATTTTCCGGTTTAGCAGGAGGTGGGTTCGGATGAAGAAGTTGGCGAGCGTGTTCGGAATCCTGGCACTCGGTGGGTTGTTTATCGCCGGATGCAGTTCCCAGTCTCAGATCGATCAGGCGACTACGCAGGCTGAGTCCAGTGCCCAGTCGGCGGCCACGGCGATGACCAACGCGCAGAACTCGGCTAGCCAGGCGGCCCAGTCGGCCAAGACCGCCCAAGACGCCGCCGCTGGCGCGGAGGACTCGGTCAAGAGCGCCAACGACGCCGTTGCCCGCCTCGAAGCGGCCTTCGCGACCTCGGTTACGAAGTAACGATCAGTGCCCGGCCGGCGCAAGCGGGGGTCTCGAACCCGCTTGCGCCGTCTCTAAACTGTCCGGTGGCGGTTGGAAAGCGCGGCGGCTCAACGCCGCGCTTTCGGTGCCGGTGCTGCCGTAGCAGCTTGTGACGGCGTCGGCTCGGCGAGTGCGCGGCGAGCGCTGTCGCGCGAGAGATCGTCGCGCTCGATGCGTTGCTCGAGTTCCCGGAAGGCCGCCACGGTAAAGCCTTGCGCCGCGGCGGCTTGTTCGACGGTCAGGCTGTGGTCGCGCTGCATCGCGCGGTAGACCGCGACGTATTTTTCGATCTGTTCAGGTGAAGCGCCCGGGCTGGACGAAGCGTCGTCGTCGCCTTGGACGAGCATGATGGCCCGCACCGGGGCCGCATTCTTGCGCAACGCCCGCGTCCGAAGCGCAGCCGCCGCGGCTGGTGCTGGCCTTGCGGCCGCGGCGGCCGGCTGCGGGAATTCCAGGCCGAGCGCCACCGCGCCAAAGAGCATGAGAAGCAGACGCGCGGCGTGGCGCACAGTGTTGTTCGATGAAACTGTCGTCACGCAGCCTATCCTTGCACGCTCGGTTGATTCGGTACAAAGCGTGATACTGCTTGCAATGCACGCCGGCATGCTTAAATTTAAATGGCCGTGCCGATTCGGCCCCGGCGGATTGGTGCGCGCGCAGACCAAAGCTTCCCCCTACGGAGATTTTTTCGATGTCAGCCAAAACCATCCACTTGCATGAAAAGGCCCGCGCCGGGATCGTCAAGGGCGCCTCGCTGGTCGCCGAAGCCGCGCGGGTTACGCTCGGCCCCAAGGGCCGCCACGTCATGATCCAGAAAAGCTTCGGCGCGCCAGTCATCACCAAGGACGGCGTGACGGTGGTCAAGGAAATCGATCTCGAGGACAAGTTCGAGAACATGGGCGCCAAGCTTATCCGCGAAGTCGCCCAGAAAACCTCTGACGTCGCCGGCGACGGCACCACCACCGCCACCGTGCTCGCCCGCGCGGTGGTGCGCGAGGGCCTGCTCCTGCTCGCCGCCGGGATGGCGCCGATGGAGCTCAAGCGCGGCATGGAAGCCGCTGTTGTCAAGGCGGTCGAGGTCATCAAGGCGATGGCGCGGCCAGTCAAAGAGCACGAGCGGATGGTGCAGGTCGCCACTGTGGCGGCCAATGGCGACAAGGCGATCGGCAAGATCATCGCCAACGCGATGGACAAGGTCGGAATGGAAGGCGTGATCACGGTCGAGGAGGCGAAAGGCCTGGAGACCACGCTCGAACTGGTGGAGGGTATGCGTTTCGACCGCGGCTATCTCTCGCCCTACTTCGTCACCAACCCCGAGCGTATGACGGTCGAACTCGAGGAGCCGCTGATCCTGTTCCATGAAAAGAAGATCGGCAACATGCGCGACCTGCTGCCGCTGCTCGAGCGCGTGGTGCAGTCGGGCCGCCCGCTGCTGATCATCTCCGAGGATGTTGAGGCCGAGGCGCTCGCCACGCTGGTCGTGAACAAGCTGCGCGGCACGCTGCGCGCGGTGGCGGTCAAGGCGCCGGGCTTCGGCGACCGGCGCAAGGAGATGATGACCGACATGGCGATCTTGACCGGCGGCCAGGTCATCGCCGAAGAGATGGGGCTCAAGCTCGAGAGCGTGCAATTGAGCGCGCTCGGCAAATGCCGCCGCGTTACTGCCGACAAGGACAACACCACGATCGTCGGCGGCGCCGGCAAAAAGGCCGAAATCCAGGGCCGCCTGAGCCAGATCCGCACCCAGATCGCCCAGACCACCTCCGACTACGACCGCGAGAAGCTCGAGGAGCGCCTGGCCAAGCTGGTCGGCGGGGTGGGCGTTATCAAGGTCGGCGCGGCCACCGAGGTCGAACTCAAGGAGCGCAAGGCCCGCGTCGACGACGCGGTACACGCGCTGCGCGCCGCGGTCGAGGAGGGTGTGGTCCCCGGCGGCGGTGTGGCCTTGGCGCGCGCGGTCAAAGAGGTCGAGGCGCTGAAGCTGCCGCCCGAGCGCAAGGCTGGCGCCGAAATCGTCGCGCGCGCGATGGGCGAGCCGCTGCGCCAGATCGCGCGCAACGCCGGGCACGAACCGGCGGTAGTCTACAACAAAGTGCTCGAGGGCAAGGGCGACTTCGGTTTCAATGCCGCCACCGAACAATACGAAGACTTGGTCAAGGCCGGCGTGATCGATCCGGCCAAGGTCGTGCGCTCGGCGCTTGAGAACGCGGTCAGCGCCGCCGCGATGATGCTCACCACCGAGGCCGCGATCGCCGAGGCGCCGCGCAAGCCCGCGCCGGCGCCCACCATGCCGGCCGGCGCAGGCATGGGCGGTATGCCGGGCATGGGCGGTATGGGCGGTATGCCGGGAATGGGTGGCATGGGCGGTATGCCGGGCATGGGCGGTATGGGCGGTATGGGCGGCGACTACACCGGCGAAGAAGATTTCTAATTCGCGCACTGGTGCGGTGGACGCTGGCAAGCGATCTACAGTACAAGAGTATAAGCGCAAGCTGATCTTGGATTGCGGTAGATCGAGATATAAGAACTTTTGATTGCGTCAGCTCCCAACTTGTGTAAGATTTGTTATGCATGTAACCAACCCGGCATAGCAGTTTCGTTCGGGATGTGAGTAAGTGATTGGAAGGTGGTCCGCGTAGCGACCCGGTCGCAGCATTGAAGGAGGAAAGGAATTAGGATGGAAGGGTTAAAAACATCGAAACTGGTGACACTCGCCGGGGCTGCACTGGCACTCGCACTTTTTGCTGGATGTGCCGGCCAGGATGCCGCGCAGAAAGCCCAGGCCGCGGCTCAGCAGGCTGCTTCATCGGCGCAGGGCGCCGAAGCTGCCGCTAGTTCCGCGCAGCAGTCCGCCGCCGCCGCACAGGCCGCAGCCACTCGCACCGAGCAGGCCGCGTCTGACGCGAAAGCTGCCGCCGATCGCGCTGAGGCGATCGCCGCGAAGACCGAAACTGGCCATCGTCGCGTGCACCATCACGTCTATCGTCATGTTCATCACCATGTGATGCACCATGCGCGGAGGAAGGGTGCAGCGGCGGCCCCAGAGGGTGCGACAGGTGCGACAGGTGCGACAGGTGCTACCGGTGCGCCAGGCGCTACGGGTGCTACTGGTGCTACTGGTGAGACGGGCGCTACCGGCGCTACGGGCGCTCCTGCACCCGCTGCCACGCCGTAGTTTTCCGCACGCTTGCATTAGGAAGAGGGCGGTTGTAAGGCCGCCCTCTTCCTTCGTGTGTGTTCGTGCGTGATTGTCGCGGCGCGCGTCTCCACCGGGTAGCTACTTTAAGCGGCTACGCGGCGTAGTCATTATCCGGCGAGTCCTCCCCAGCGCAGTCCTCTGATGACTGGAGGGGGCGGGGCCACACAGCGTGCCAACGATTAGCCAGTAGCCAGCGGCTGAGAGCCGTTGTTGAGCTTGCCTGCCAAACTATCGCCGCCTGAGCCCGCGCGACGATTTTACTGTTTTACTGTGCGAACGTAACGATCACCTTGAGCGACTCGGGCTTTTGCGCCATCGCGTAGGCCTCGGCCACGCGCCCGAGCGGAAAGCGATGGGTCACCAGATCGGCGGCGCGCAGCACTCCGCGCTCCACCAGCGCCATCGCCTCGCGCGTATCGTCGGGCCCGCAGGAGTAGCTCGGCACCAAGCGGGTCTCGTTGAAGTATAGATCGTGCGGCTTGAGGATCATCTCATCGTCAGGCGGCGTGGCTGTGAACTGCACGACCGTGGCGCCCTTGCCGGCCGCCGCGATACCCTGCGCGATCGCCTGGCCGCTGCCGGGACCGACAATTACCACGTCGGCCATCGCACCGCCGGTCGCCTCGCGCACCTGTTCCGCCAGGCTGTCGGCCGAGACCACCAGTCCGGCGTCGGCGCCCAACGCGGTGGCGCGCCGCGCGCGCGTCTCGAACAGATCGGCGCCGATTATGCGGCCGGCGCCGCGATGGCGCGCCAGCACCACGTGCATCATTCCCATGATGCCGAGCCCGATGACGAGGATGCTTTCGCCGGGCCGCAGCCCCGAGCGGCGCAGCGACTTGACCACGCAGGCCGCGGGTTCGATCAGCACCCCATCGGCATCGGCGACGGTGTCCGGCAGGCGCAGTGTGTCGCGCTGGTTGTGCGCGCCCACCACGAAGTACTCGGCCATCCCGCCCGGCACGATCCTGGTCGCCCGCCAGGTCGCGCACTGCACGTACTCGCCGCGCCGGCATGACGCGCACTCAAAGCATGGCGCGTGATGATGGACGAAGACGCGCTCGCCGCGGCGAAATTCCGTCACTGCCGCGCCGACCTCTTCGACCACGCCGACCGGCTCGTGGCCCAGCACCAGCGGCGCCTTGCGCCGGATGTACCAGGGCATGATGTCGCCCGAGCAGATGCCGCAGGCGCGGGCGCGCACCAGAATTTCGCCGGGGCCGAGAGCCGGGCGCGGCTCGTGCTCGAGGCGGATATCGCCGAAGTCATAAAGCCGTGCGACTTGCATGTCAGTTGAGAACTTTGTGGCCCACGAGATCGATTGTCAAACGCCGCCCTCGTTCTCGCTGAGCCCGCTCCCGCATTGTAGAGGGCGCTGATAAATGCGGGGGAAAAGATCCATCGCTTCGCGGAGATCCTTGGCTGACGCTTAGGATGACAGAAAAAGAGCCTTTTTGTTGTCATCCTGGACGAAGGTTGCTGAACTGAAGGATCGAGGCGGAGCGATTTTCGTGCCTGTCACCATCCTTTTGTTGTAGGCGGGAGCGGGTGCGGGCGAGGGTTCGATCCGCGGCGCGAACCACATTCTTCGCGCGTGCCACTCGCCCCTCGATGCGGCGCGATACGCCGGATGTTAAAGTGCAAGCATGCCGAAACCAGCATGCCCGCCGATTGCGGCCGATGTGATCGCGGAAATCGGGAGCAGGATCGTGCTGATCGAGCGGCGCAACTTTCCTTTCGGCTGGGCGATTCCCGGCGGTTTCGTCGAGGTCGGCGAGCGGGTCGAGGAGGCCGCCGTGCGCGAGTTGCGCGAGGAAACCACGCTCGAGGCCGAGCTGCGTGCGCTGCTCGGGGTCTACTCACGCCCCGGCCGCGATCCGCGCGGCCAGACGGTCACGGTGGTTTACGTTGGACGTGCGCGCGGAGAGCCGCGGGCCGCCGACGACGCCAAGGGAATCGGATTGTTCGCGCCCGACGCGCCGCCCGCGCCGCTGGCCTTCGACCACGCCGAGATTCTCGCCGACTACCTGCGCTTCATCCGCACCGGTGAGCTGCCCGCCCCCTGGCGCCGCTAGCGCGCGGCGCTGGCCGTCAGCGCATGATTTCGCGCGCCAGGCGCTCGATGCGGTCGAAGGCCTGGTTGAGCTTCTCGCGCGAGGTCGCGTACGAGAGCCGCACGTGATTGGGCGCGCCGAAGTCGTTGCCGCCGACGATTGCGACCTGGGCCTCGTCGAGGATGATCGAGGCCAGGCGGTCGCCGTCGCCGATCGGGCGCCCCTTGTACTCGCGCTTGAGCATCGCCGACACGTTGGGAAAGGCATAGAACGCGCCCGCAGGCACGTTGGGCAGGCTGAAACCGGGCAGCCGGCGCACCCGCTCGACCACCAACTCGCGCCGCGCGCGGAACTCGGCCGCCATCGTGGCAATCTCGTCCTGCGGCCCGCTCAGCGCCTCGACCGCGGCGGCCTGGGCGATCGAATTGGGATTGCCGCTGTTTTGGCTTTGCAGGCGCGTCGCCGCGGCGATCGCCTCGCGTGGCCCGGCGGCGAACCCGATGCGCCATCCGGTCATCGCGTAGGTTTTCGACAGCGTGTTGAAAACGATCCCGCGCCGCTTAAGCCGCGGCTCGAGCTCGAAGATGTGCGGGACCCGCCCGGCGTAAGCGATATGTTCGTAGGCGTCGTCCGACATCACCCATACCTCGGGGAACTCCATCAGCACGCGCGCCAGTTCGCCGAGCTGTGCCGCGCTGTAGACCGCGCCGGTCGGATTGGAGGGCGAGTTGAGCATGATGCCGCGCGTGCGCGGGCCGATCGCTTCGCGCAACTGCTCCGGGTCGAGCACAAAGCCCGTGCTCTCCGGGCAGGCGGCCAGTTTCGGCGCGGCGCCGCTTAGCTGGATCATCGCGACGAAACTGACCCATGCCGGCGTCGGCACGATAACTTCGTCGCCCTCGTCGAACAGGCTCGCGATGAGGTTGTACTCGGCCGGCTTACCTCCCGCCGAGGCCATGATCTCGGCCGGCTCGTAGTCGAGATGGTTGTCGCGCTTGAGCTTGAGCCGGATCGCATCCTTCAGCTCGCGCGTCCCCGCCACCGGCGTGTACTTGGTTTTGCCGGCGCTGAGCGCGCGGCGCGCGGCTTCCTTGATGCGCTCGGGGGTGTCGAAGTCGGGCTCGCCGGCGGCCAGCGGGATGACGTCGACGCCGGCGGCCCTCAGTTCGGTCGCGCGCGCGTCAGCCGCCAATGTGGCCGACGGCTTGATCGCGGCTACTCTGCGGTTGAGCTTCAGCATTTCCGGTTCCTGGCAGACAACAATGGCGCGCCGCCCGGGCCGCGCGCGGAAGAGCCAAGCCTAGCAGACCGGCCCAGCTCAGTCGATTTTGAGCTTGGCGCGCAACCGGTTCATCACCAGCTCGGGCACCAGCTCGGGCAGCCGCTTGCCGTAGCCGGCGACTTCCTTGATCAGCCGCGAGGCCGAGAAGAACAGCTTGGGATTGGCGAACAAAAACACGGTCTCGACTTGCGCCCACATCTGGTTGTTCATGTGCGCCATCTGCAGTTCGTAATCGAAGTCGGTCACCGCGCGCAGGCTGCGGATGATGATGCGGGCGCCGATGCGCTGGGCGTAGTCGACCGACAAGCCGCTGAACTTGTCAACCCGAGCCCGCGGCTCGAGGTCGCGGATGGTCTCGCGGATCATCTCGACCCGCTCATCGGGCGTGAACAGCGCGGGGTCTTTGTGCGGATTGTAGGCCACCGCCACGATCACTTCCTCGAAGATCGCGACGCTGCGCCGGATGACATCGATGTGCCCGTTGTGGATCGGGTCGAACGTCCCCGGATAGATCGCGCACCTGGGTACCGAATGCTTGTCTTTGTTCACCATGCCACGCCGCCAATCGAGCTAGCGCGCCGCCGGCGCGCGGTAAAGGGTGATCCGATGATCGCCCAGGGTTGCACAATTGATCGCCTCGAGCCCCGCCGGCGAAATCTCCGGGGCGCGGCCGGCCTGCCGCACGGCCACGTAGGCGTCCGCGCCGAGCACTCCGCTAGCCGCCAGCGTCTCGATCACCGCCACGCTGATGTCGTTACGGTAGGGCGCATCGACGAACACCAGATCGAAGCGCGCGCCGCGCGCGCCGAGCAGCGCGATTGCGCGCGCCACGCCGGCGACCATAATCTCCGCGCGCTGTTCCAGGCCGAGCGCGCGCAGGTTCTCCCGGATCGCGCCCGCTGCCGCGCGCGAGGAATCGACGAAGACCGCGCTTTGCGCACCGCGCGAGAGCGCCTCCAGGCCGAGCGAGCCGCTGCCCGCGAACAGGTCGAGCACGCGCGCCCCGGAAATCTCCGTGCGCGCCGCCAGCCGCGAGAATATCGACGCGCGCACGCGCGCGGTCGCCGGGCGGGTCACCAATCCGCGCGGCGCGCGCAGCCGCCGCCCATGGGCCTCGCCCGCGATCAC
>JAKAVN010000031.1 GCA_021827495.1 Deltaproteobacteria bacterium
CGGCAACAGCGAACCGCAACATCCACGGCGTCCAGGTGGCGTGCGCCTTGATCGCCTCGACCCAGTCCGGGGCGCCGGCCGAATGGGCGAGCCGCCCGGCGGTCTCGGATAGCGGAGCATGGCAATCAGCCGCCGAGAGCACATTTGACGCGGATGGTGCGGCGTCGGGATAGGCGACAGCGAGCGCCCAGGCGCCTCCATGGCCATCGCCGCCGCAATGGACCAGGCCGACGATCTTGATCTTTGGCGCGCGCAAGCCGGCGCCGCCGGCCGGAAGCTCGACCGTCATCGGGACCAGTTGCCGCGTGATGCTGGGGATCAACTCGGGCATGATTACAGCGCGCGCGAGCGGTCTTTCATCCGCGCCCGCCCACGCGCCAGCAAGCCCGCACACCAGCATCGCCACACAAGCGCCCGCCAGGAGCCATCGCACGCGATTCATCCGCCCACCCCTCATCCCCATCCGTCGCCTTCGGCAAGTTCTGACCCTCGCGGCCGGCCACCGTATCGAAGGCCCGGTAATTCCAGCCTGTCACAAGCGGCCGGCCAGAGACAGCCGCAATCAGGGAGCATCGCGGATCCTCAGGCGCAGTCCGCCGTCAGATATGCTTGCGTGGCAGGCTGCGGCGTCGCCGCTTGCGTCATTTGACCAGTTGAGAGAAGGCGGCCAGTCTGGATCGAGGCTTCTCACGCAATGACGACCATGCACAAGGGCGGAGTCCTGGTGCCGGTCGCGAATCCCGAAGGGGTCGCGCCGCTCATCGCGATCGCGCTCGCGGCGAGCGATCCGAACGACGAACCTCCTCCGCGCGTACTTGCGCTGGTAAGACAGGCTTCCGGCCACGCCGGTTCCACAGCGCCGGGGGCCGAGATGGAAGCGCCGGCGCCGGCCGTTTTGTCGGCGGCGATCGAGTACGCCCGCGCGCGCGGGGTCGCGATCGACGCGCAGGCGATGCGCTCCAACGCCCCGGCGCTCGACATCATCACCACCGCCCGCGCGGCGCAGGTCGCGTGGATTCTCCTGGGCTACCATCGCGCGGCATCCGGCGGCGACACGCTGGGCGGCGTCGTGCGCGAAGTGTTCGCCAAGGCCAAGGAGCTGCCGTTTAGCGTCGGCGTTTTTATCCAGGGAACCGATCGCCCGTTTGAGCGCGTGTTCGCGGCCATCGATGCGGGGCCGGATGGCCGCGCGGCGCTCGATCTCGGCGCGCGCATCGCGCGCAAGAGCCGATGCAAGTTGCGCGCGCTGCTGTTATCGAACGACGCGCTCGCGATCAGTTCCACTCAGCCCGAATCCGCCCTGGTCGATATGATCCACGACGCCCGGGCGCGCATGGGGCGGCTCTTTCATACCGACGTGCTGACCCAGCGCAGCCGCCAGCAATTATTCCGCCAGGCTCCCGGACGGCTGCTGATCGTGGGCAAGAAATTCGCCGACGAGATCGGATTGCCGCTGGACGAAGTTCCGGATGGCGACCGTTGCCTGATCGTCGTCCAGGGCCACCCGTTCAAGGGTTGATCCGATCCGCTCGCTGGAACTTTCGCTCAAGCACCTAACCGCGCGATTCGGAATGGAACGTGCGGTCGAGTACGATCACGGGGTATCAGCCGCTCAGCGCCGGTGATACCCCGTGATGCGGAAACTCCTGCTGTCCGCTATACCTCGTGATGGTAGATTCGAGCACGTTCCTATACCGTTCCGGCTGGCCGGCTCGGGCGGCTTGGGACAATGAGCACCGACGATATCGCGCAGACAGTGCGGGCGTGGGCTGAGCAGCGCCATCTCGACCGCGCGCATCTCGAGCAATGGCTGGCGCTGGACGCGGACAGCGCCGCGGCTCTGCTCGACGCGGCCGGCCGCCTGCGCCTGCGGGTTGGCCAATTGCAGGGCGCGCTCGGGATGCTGGAAGAAATCGCCTTGCGCGAAGGGGCGCAGCTCTCGGCCGTGCTTGCCCGGGCGGCGCTCAAACGGATACTTGAAGGGGCTGGACCCGCGCCGGCGCGCGCGCGTGCCTTCGTCGACGAACTGCGGGCGATGCGTTTTCCGCGGCTGGGCCGTGCGCTTGAACAGATGAAGGCGGAAGTCGCCGCGCTGAAACTGCCGCGCACGGCGGCCGTGGTGCTGCCCAAGGACCTCGGCTCCGACGAACTGCGGATCGAAATTCGGGTGCGCAGCGGCGCGGAGTTCAGGGACTCACTGCGAGCGCTGGCGGATGGTGCGGCCGGCGTGGAACGGATACTGGGTTTGCTTGGCGGCCAGAACCTGAAGCAGGAATTTTAAGCCGGACTTTTAAGCCAGACTTGCAAGATCGATGAGTTTTGAGCTGGACGAAATCGTAATCGAAGAGGGATGCCGGCAAAGCGCGCTGGCCGCGCGCGTCTTAAGCCGCGCTCCCGCCGGGGTGCCGGTCGATTTCGCCGCCGACGCGCGCGTCGCCGTGCGCCCGCTTCCCGGCGCCGCCGATCCGTTCGGCGCGGGCAAGCGGCGGATGGCCGTGATGCGCCGGCGCGCGCCGTTTTTGATGGCCTGTCCGGCGGGATCGTCCGAGTTCGCCTGCTGCGGATACCTGGTGCTGGTGCTGGCGTCGAACTGTCCGATGGATTGCAGTTACTGCTTCCTGCAGGAATATCTCGCGGAGAATCCGGGCTTTCAGGTCTACGCCAATTACGCCGACGCTTTCGACGAGCTGGAGCGGATGCGGCGGCGGGCGCCGGGACGCGTGCTGCGCGTCGGCACGGGTGAGCTTGCCGATTCGCTTGCTTTCGACCGGCTGACCGGGATAAGCCGCGACCTGGTCGAGTTTTGCGCCGCGCGCGAAGGCCTTTTGCTCGAGCTCAAGACGAAGACCGACGAGATCGACAATCTGCTGACGGTCGATCCGCGCGGACGGACGTTGGTCTCGTGGACCCTGTCACCGCCGCACGTTTTTGCCGGCTGCGAGAAGCGCACGGCCCCGCCCACCGCTCGCCTGGCGGCGGCGCGCCGGATTCTTGAGGCCGGCTACAAGGTTGGCTTTCATCTCGACCCGGTGATCGCCTATCCCGGCGCCGAGTGCGATTACCTGGCGCTGCTCGACGACTTGTTCGACACGATTGCGCCCGCACAGATCTCGTTCATCAGTCTCGGCGGCATGCGGATGACGCCGGCGCTGCGCGCCGCCGCGCGCCGGCGCCATCCGCAGAACCCGCTGCTGTGTGGCGAAGAGGTGCTGGCGCCTGACGGGCGCTATCGCACCTTCACGCCGCTGCGCGTGGGGCTGCTGAGCGCGCTCGAGCGGCGCATCGCCGCCGCCAGTCCCGCGATCTCCCGCTACCTGTGCATGGAGCCGCCAAGCATCCATCGGCGCGTCCTGGGCCATGCGCCCGCGCCGGCGGCGGCGCTGGGCGCGGCGATAGCGGGACGCTAATGGCCTCGCGCGGCATAAGTGGAGACGGCGGGCGTGGCCGGACTGGCGGCAGCGAGGCGCTGCCGCCAGTCCGGCCACGCCGCCAGCGCCTGGCCGCGGCGAGCGCGGGCGGCGAAGCGCCGCGCGCGCTCGCCGCGGCTAATGGGAACGCGCGACGCGCGCGGCCCGTGGGCCGCGCGGCGGTGGATAACCGCCGCAGGCCAATCGGGGTCTTCGACTCCGGCATCGGCGGCCTCACCGTGCTCAAGGCGCTGGTCGATCTGCTGCCGCATGAGGACTTCATCTACCTCGGCGACACCGCGCGGCTGCCTTACGGCACCAAGTCGCGCGAGGTGATCGTGCAGTACTCGCGCGAGAACACGGGCTTCCTGCTCGCCAAGGGCATCAAGGTGCTGGTGGTCGCCTGCAACACCGCGAGCGCCGTGGCCCTGGAGGAGATCGCGCGCGACACGGTGGTGCCGGTGGCCGGAGTGATCGAGCCCGGCGCGCAGGCCGCGGTCCGCGCGACACGCGCGGGCAAGATCGGGGTGATCGGCACCGAGGCGACGATCGCCTCGGGCGCTTATACCCGCGCCTTGCAACGGATGCGGCCCGGAATCGAGATTTACACCCGCCCCTGCCCGCTGCTGGTGCCGCTGGTCGAGGAGGGCTGGACCGAGGGCGAGGTGGCCGAGCGCACGGTCGCCTATTACCTGGAGAGCCTCAAGCAGAGCGGAATTGACACGTTGCTGTTGGGCTGCACGCACTATCCGTTGCTGAGCGCGCTGTTCGGACGCGTGCTCGGCGCGGGCGTGCGGCTGGTCGACTCGGCGACCGCTACCGCCGCGGCCGTGCAAAAGCGGCTCGGCGCGCTCGGGCTCGCGCGGCGCGAAGGGCGCGGCGCGCAGAGCTTTTTCGTCACCGAAACGCCGGAGCGCTTCATCCGGGTGGGCCGGCGCTTCATGGGACCGCAGGTCGATTCGGCCGTGCGGATCGAACGCTGAAAATTGTCCGCCGCTGAGGTAGAATCAAGCCACCAGGGTGCGCGTCGACCGGTGGCCGCAGCTCCCGCTATATTGGTTTCCACGAAATGGCTTCATCCCTGACCGCTGTTGCCCACAAAGTCTTCGGCTCGAAAAACGACCGCGAGCTTAAACGCATGCGGCCCACGGTAGCCGCGATCAACGAGCTCGAGCCGCGGATCTCCGCCGAGAGCGACGATCGCCTGCGCGCCAGGATCGCCGAATGGAAGGCCAAGATAGGCGCAATCGAGGAGGACGAGGCGCGCGAAGAGGCGCTGGACGAGATGCTGCCCGAGGTTTTCGCGGTGGTGCGCGAGGCGGCCCGCCGCACGCTCGGCCAGCGCCACTTCGACGTCCAGCTAATCGGCGGGATGGTGCTCCATCGGGGCAAGATCGCCGAGATGAAGACCGGCGAGGGCAAGACGCTGGTCGCCACCCTGCCGGCGGTGCTCAACGCGCTGTCCGGGCGCGGCGTGCATATCGTCACGGTCAACGACTACCTGGCCCGGCGCGACGCCGAGTGGATGGGCCGCATCTACACGTTTCTCGGGTTGAGCGTCGGCGTGGTGGTGCATGGGGTGACTGACCCCGAGCGCAAGGCCGCCTACGCCTGCGACATCACTTACGGCCAGAACAACGAGTTCGGCTTCGACTACCTGCGCGACAACATGAAGTTCAACCTCGAGGACTACGTCCAGCGCCCACATCATTTCGCGATCGTCGACGAGGTCGACTCGATCCTGATTGACGAGGCCCGCACCCCGCTCATCATCTCGGGCGCCTCCGAGGAATCCACCGACACCTACTACGTCGTCGACCGCGTTATCCCGCGCCTAAAGGCCGAGGAGCACTACACCGTCGACGAGAAGCTGCGCACGGTGGCGCTGACCGAGGAAGGGGTTACCCGGGTCGAGCAGTTGCTGGGGATCGACAACCTCTATGACCCGCGCAACATCCTGCTGGTCCATCACGTCAACCAGGCGCTCAAGGCGCATACGCTGTTCAAACGCGACGTCGAATACGTGGTCAAGGACGGCGAGGTGGTGATCGTCGATGAGTTCACCGGGCGGCTGATGCCGGGGCGGCGCTGGAGCGACGGACTGCATCAGGCGGTCGAGGCCAAGGAAGGGGTCAAGATCGAATCCGAGAACCAGACCCTGGCGACTATCACCTTCCAGAACTACTTCCGGATGTACGACAAGCTGGCCGGGATGACCGGCACCGCCGACACCGAGGCGGCCGAGTTCAAGGAAATCTACAATCTCGACGTGGTGGTGGCGCCGACTAACCAGCCGATGATCCGCATCGACAATCACGACTCCGTCTATAAGACCGAGGACGAGAAGTTCGAGGCCGTGATCGAGGAGATCCAGGATTGCCACGAACGCGGCCAGCCGGTGCTGGTCGGCACCGTGTCGATCGAGAAATCCGAGCGGGTCGCCAGCCAGCTCAAGAAGACCGGCATCAGGCATTCCGTGCTCAACGCCAAGAACCACGAGCGCGAGGCCGAGATCGTGGCCCAAGCCGGGCGCTTCGGCGGGGTTACGATTTCGACCAACATGGCCGGCCGCGGCACCGATATCGTGCTCGGCGGCAACCCCGAGTTCATGGCCGCGGCGGAGGCCGGCACCCGCGACCCCAACGAGGAGAAATTCCGCGCCGCACTCGAGAAGTACCGCGCGCAGTGCCTGGCCGAGCGCGAGCAGGTGCTCAAGGCCGGCGGCCTGCACATCCTCGGCACCGAGCGCCACGAGTCGCGGCGTATCGACAACCAGTTGCGCGGGCGCTCGGGGCGTCAGGGCGACCCCGGCAGCTCGCGCTTTTTCCTCTCGCTGGAGGACGACCTGCTGCGCATCTTCGGCGCCGACCGGCTCAAGGGCCTGATGGGCCGCATCGGGATGGAGGACGGCGTCCCGATCGAGCATCGCTGGATCAGCAAGGCGATCGAGAACGCGCAGAAGAAGGTCGAATCGCACAACTTCGACATCCGCAAGCACCTGCTCGAATACGACGACGTGATGAACCGCCAGCGCGAGGTCGTCTACCATCGGCGCAAGGAACTGCTGTCGGGCGCGCCGATCAAGGACGATGTGCTCGACATGTGCGACGCGCTGATCGAGGAGATCGTCAAGGTCCACGTCGAGGCCGAGGCCGCGCCCGAGGAATGGAACTGGAAGGCGATCGAGGAAGCGTTCTATAAGCAGTTTCACTTTCATTTCAATTTCCGCGACAACGCCAACGGCCGCGCCATCGACCATCCCGACGACCTAATCGAAGTGGCCGGGGAACGCGTGCGCGCGCTCTACGACCAGCGCGAGCAGGAGTTCACGCCGCCGGTGATGCGGCAGATCGAGAAAATCGTGATGCTGCAGACGCTCGACTCCCTGTGGAAGGACCATCTGCTCGCGATGGACCATCTCAAGGAGAGCATCGGACTGCGCGGCTACGCCCAGCTTAATCCGCTGGTCGAGTACCAGAAGGAAGGCTTCTCGATGTTCGAGGCGCTGATGGCCACGATGCAGGCGGACGTGGTTGAGAAGGTCTTCTCGGTGCAGACCGTGCGCGAGCAGAGCGTGCAGCAGCTCGAGCAGCAGAACCGTCCGCAGCGGGTGGTGATGAGCCATGGCGGCGAGACCCAGCAGGCGCCCGCGGGTGGGCCTGCGGGCGCCAAGCGCGAGGCGGAAAAGGTCGGGCGCAACGATCCGTGCCCGTGCGGCTCGGGCAAGAAGTACAAACGCTGCCACGGCAAGTAGTCTGATCCTCCACTGCGCGCGCCGTTTTCTGACTCCCTCCCCAGCCCGGAATATCGTGGCCTGCTGCCATGAAGGCAACGCCTTGAAGCAGGCCTCGGAACCCGAGGACTTTTTAAGGAGCCTTTATCGCCGTGCGCTACTGTCTCAGCCTGAACTAGTGTCCAGTAACTGAATTAAGTATAGGGCGGTGCCGTCTAACGTTGGTATGAAGACGGCAGGGTTTGAGGTGAGCGCGGCGGATCGAGCGGAACTGGCGGCGTGGTTGCGGATGAAGAGGCCGCCCCAGGCGCTGGGCATGCGCGCGCGAGTGGTGCTGCTGAGCGTGGAGGGGCATTCGCTGCGGAAGATCGCCGCGCGGCTGGGGTAACCCGGCGTACGGTCTGCCTGTGGCGGGGGCGCTACCAGGGCGAGGGGTTGGCTGGGCTCAAGAGCCGCCACCGGAGCGGACGGCCGCGCCGCATCAGCCGGCACAAGGAACTGGCGGTGGTCGCCGCCACGATGCGTTCGCCCAAGCACGCGACCCATTGGAGCGCGCGGCGCTTGGCCAAGGAGGTCGGCGTCAGCTTCCTGACCGTGCATCGCATCTGGCGCAAGTACGGACTCCAGCCGCACCGGGTCGAGACTTTCAAGTTCAGCACCGCCCCCGAGTTCGACGCCAAGCTGGCCGACATCGTGAGGCTGTATTTGGATCCGCCGGAGCGGGCCTTGGTGCTGCGCGTGGACGAAAAGTCGCGGATTCAGGCGCTTGATCGCACCCAGCCGATGCTGCCGATGGGGCCCGGACTGCCGGCCCGCATGACCCATGATTACAAGCGCCATGGCGCCACCAGCCTGTTCGCCGCGCTGGAGGGGGCCAGTGGCAAGGTTCATGGCCGCTGCTTCGCGCATCACCCCCACGTCGAGTTTATCGCTTTTCTGGAGTCGCTGGCCCGGCGCTACCCGAAGCTGGAGCTGCACCTGATCTGCGACAACTACGGCACCCACAAGCATCCCAAGGCGCGGGAGTGGCTGGCCGTCCATCCCCACTTCCATCTACACTTCACTCCGACCAGCGGCTCGTGGCTCAACCTGGTCGAGCGTTGGTTCGCGCTGATCACCAGCCAGGCCATCCGCCGCGCCAGCTTCGACAGCGGCAAACGTCTGCGGCAGGCGATCATTCGCTGGCTGGCCCATTGGCACGACCACGCCCAGCCCTTCCGCTGGATCACAACCGTTGCCCAGATCAAACCTAGCATCCGAAATGCTGAACTTATTTACGGTACTGAACACTAGAGGAGTGACTGCTTGAGCTTAAACGATTACAGGCTGGCGGCCTTGTTCCGGCATTCCAGCGTTGAATTCCTGATAGCCGGTCTTCGCGGAAGCGACATGGGCCGCCTTCCCTACCACACGCCGGGGATGAAGCACTCGGTCTCCTGCATGTAGCGCGCGTACTGGTCGCCGAACTGCGCCAGCATCCCGGCCTCTTCCGCCGCGGCGCGCATCCGGCCCATCACCGCCCCAAAGATGAGCGTTATAACCGCCGCGATCGGCGCCCCGAACTCGAGCGTCCATGCGAAGACCACCAGGAATTCGCCGAGCCAGATCGGATGGCGGATACGGCCGTAGAGCCCATTGCGCACCAGCGTGCGCGAGCCGCCGGACTCCGGCGTCGAACTGAAAAAGCCAAGCTGGATGCGTGCGCCGAGCGCCAGCCACAGGCCCAGCAACTCCATCAGCAAGCCCAGCGCCTGCGCCCATCGCGCCACTTCGCCGCCGTAGAGGTAGGTCCGCTCCAACGGCGCCGCCGCAAACAGCAGCAGCACCGGAAGCTGGCGCAGAATCGATCCCGAAAGCCCGGCTGCGTCAGGCGGCGGCTCGAAATCCTCGCGCACCAGGACGTCGGCGAAACGAAAGCCCGCGTACGCGATCAGGTAGGCCAAGGTGTATGGATGCTCGCCGAAGTACTCGCTGATCCCCAAGCCCAGCGCGACCGCGCCGACCACCGCCACCAGGAAAACGATCAGCTCGGAGACCCGGATATCGATCCGTCGCCAGCGCCCCGGCGCGGCGCCCGACGGCGCGGGGCCAAGCCCTCCGGTGGGCGCCTTAAGCTCGCCGGTCAGCTTGCGCGGCCCCGGCTGCGTTCCGTCTCCTCCTTCCATGCATGCAAATCTTGGCAGGATAGGGGCCTCGATTCAAAGGAAATGCCGTCCGTCAGCGATGCGCCGGCCATGATGCGCGGCGCTAGACCAGGCGGCGCAACGTGTCGCGGTCGCCGATCGCAACCAGGAAGTCGCCGGCATCAATGCGCGTCGCGGGATCGGGAATCAGCGCGGTCGGAGCGCCGCCGCGCTTGAGTGCGACTATCCGCAGGCGGGTCGCGCTCTGCTCGACCGCGGAGATCGGCTGGCCGACAAGCGTGCTGCCCTTGGCCACGCGAATCTCCTCCAGATCGATCTCGGCGCCGCGCCCTGGAAACGACAGCTCCAGAAAGTCGACCACCGATGGGCGCACGATGCTCGCCGCCAGCCGTATCCCGCCCCACTGGTAGGCCGAGATGGCCTGGTCTGCCCCCGCCATTCGCAGGTGCTGCAAGCCGGCCTCCGACTCGCCGCGCGCGTGGATGCGGATTTTCGGGTTCATCGTGCGCGCCGAGAGCGTGATGTAAACGTTGTCGGCGTCGGAAGCTGTGACCACCACGATCGCGCGCGCCCGCCGCACCCCCGCCTCCTCCAGCACGCGATCCTCGAGCGCCGATCCGAGCACGTAGAGCAAGCCGCCCGCGGCCAGTTCCATCTCGCGCGCCGGATCGCGCTCAATCACCACCGCCGCGCCGCCGCTGCGCGCCATTTCCTCGGCCACCACCCGGCCCATCCTGCCGAAGCCGCAAATCACCACGTGGCCCTCGAGCTGATCGATCCTGTGCTTCATCGCGGCCCTCCCGACGAACTGGCGCAACTGCCCCTCGACCACGAACTGGGTGACGGCGGCGAAGAGGTAGAACGCGGTGCCGACGCCGGTCACGATCAGCCCCATGGTGAAGATCCGCCCACCCTCGCTGAGCGGCTTCACCTCTCCGTAGCCAACGGTCGAGATGGTGATGATGGTCATGTAGAGCGCGTCGAGCGGCGCCATGTGCTCGATCGCCATGTAGCCGGCGGTGCCGCCGACGGTGAGAACGGCGATACCGACGATCGCGACGAGGAACCTGCGCCCCGGGTTCATCCGCTACGGCCCCGCGCCGCGCAAACGCCGGCTGTCTCTCCGCTACGCAGGATTCAGTGCGTCCCGTGCGCTTCGAGCCAGCGCTCCGCGTCGATCGCGGCCATACAGCCGGTGCCCGCCGCGGTCACCGCCTGGCGATAGACCTTGTCGGCGACGTCGCCGGCGGCGAACACGCCCTCGACCTTGGTGTAGGTCGATCCGGGGCGCACCTTGAGATAGCCGAGTTCGTCCATCTCGAGCTGGCCCTCGAAGATGCGGGTGTTGGGCTGATGGCCGATCGCGACGAACACGGCGTCGGTGCGAAAGTCGCTGGCCGCGCCGGTCTTGAGGTTCTTAAGCCGCACGCCGCTGACTCCGGTCTTCTGCTCGCCGAAAATTTCCTCGACCACCGAGTCCCAGATGAAGGCGATCTTCGGATTGCCGGCGACGCGGTCCTGCATGATCTTCGAGGCGCGCAGCGCGTTGCGGCGATGGACGATGGTCACCTTGGTGCAAAAGCGCGTGAGAAACGCCGCCTCTTCCATCGCCGTGTCGCCGCCGCCCACCACCACCGCCTCCTTGTTCTTGAAAAACGCGCCGTCGCAGGTCGCGCACGCGCTCACTCCGTAGCCCATCAGCCGCTTTTCCGAGTCGATTCCCATAAGCTTGGCCGAAGCGCCGGTCGCGATGATGAGCGCATCGGCGCCGATGGTCTTCTTGCCGGCAGCCAGCTCGAACGGCCGTTTCCTGAGATCGACCGCAGTCACTTCGCCGACCACGAATTTGGTGCCGAAGCGTTCGGCCTGGAGGCGGAACACGTTCATCAGTTCAGGGCCCTGGATGCCATGTTCGAAGCCGGGGTAGTTCTCGACCTCGGTGGTGATGGTGAGCTGGCCGCCGGGCTCGGCACCCTCGATCAGCAGCGGAGCCAGATTGGCGCGCGCAGAGTAAAGCGCGGCGGTGAGGCCGGCGGGGCCGGAGCCGAGAATCACGAGGCGATGGGTTTCGTCTGCCATGGATCTTATTATCGACTGCCTTTACGCGGAATCGAGGCGCCGGCGCGGCCGGCCGCGGTTTGTTATCCCGGTTAATTGTATCGCTTTCTTGTATCGGCGCATCACACCAACATAAGCTCTTAGCCGCTGCCCCCGATGCCACGCAAGAAGCCGACCGACAAACGTTCCGACAACGCCACGCGCGGCGCGCTCACCCATCTCGACCGCCGCGGCCGCGTGCGCATGGTTGACGTCGGCGAAAAGCCGGTCACGCGGCGCGAGGCGCTGGCGCGCGGCGCGGTCAAAATGGAGCCCGCTACGCTCGAGGCGATCATCGGCGGGCGGCTCAACAAGGGCGAGGCGCTGGCGGCGGCGCGGCTGGCTGGAATCATGGCAGCCAAGCGCACCCACGAGTTGATCCCGCTGTGCCATCAGATTGCGCTCGAGGTGGTCGAAATCGAGTTCCGCCCCGACCCGGCCCGCGCGACACTCCATATTCAGGCCCGCGCGGCGACCGCGGCGCGCACCGGCGTCGAGATGGAAGCGCTGGTGGCGTTAAGCGCCGCCGCGCTCACCATCTACGACATGGCCAAGGCGATCGATCGCGCGATGACCATCGACGCGATCCGGCTGGTCGGCAAATCGGGCGGCCGCAGCGGCACCTTCAAGCGGGCGGGTGAGCCGCGATGGCCGTCCGCGGACAGTTGAAAAACCCTCGGCCCCATGGCGCGTCGATGGCGCCGGGGCGGGTCTTCCTCAAGCCGGGCCGCGAGGGACCGGTTCGCGGCGGCAATCCCTGGGTCTTCTCGCAGGCGATCGATCGCGTCGAGCCGGATGGCATCGAGCCCGGCGCGCGCGTATGGATCCTCGACGCGGCCGGCGCGACGCTCGGGCACGGCTACTACCACCCGGCGACCACGATCGCGGTGCGGATGCTGGCGCTGGGCGGCGAGCCCGGGCCGGCCGAGATCATCCGCTGGCGCCTGGAGCGCGCGCTGGAGTTGCGCGCGTGTGTAATCGGTCCCGGCACAGATTGCTACCGGATGGTCAACGGCGACGGCGACGGCCTCTCGGGCGTGGTCGTGGATCGCTACGGCGAAGTCGCCGTGGTGCAGTTGCTGACCGCCGGCGCCGAGCGGATGCGCGAGGAAATCGTCGAGCATTTGAACCGGATGATATCGCCGCGCGCGATTTTCGAGCGCAGCCAGGGCGCGGTACGGCGCCAGGAGGGGCTCGAAGATCGCGTGGGCGTGCTTATGGGCGCGCCCGCCGGCGAAGTCGTGGTGAGCGAGAACGGAGTGTGGATGCTCGCCGGGGTCGAGCACGGCCAGAAGACCGGCGCCTTCCTCGACCAGCGCGAAAATCGCGTGCGCTGCGGTGCGCTGGCCTCGGGCGCGCGCGTGCTCGATCTCTGCTGCTACGCCGGCGGCTTCGCGCTCAACGCGCTCAAGGGCGGCGCCAAAGAAACCGTCGCCGTCGACACTTCCGAGCGCGCGCTCGATTGGGCGCGGCGCAACCTGGAACTCAACGGCTATCCCCCCGGCGCCATCCGCTTCGTGCACGGCGAGGCGGGCGAGTTTCTGGGCAAACGCGACGAGCGCTTCGATTTGATCGTGCTCGACCCGCCGCCGTTTGCGCGCAGCCGCGCCGACGCGCGGCGCGCCGAGCATCTCTATGTCGAACTCAACGCGCGCGCACTTGGCGCGCTCAATCCGGGCGGCTTCCTGATGACCTTCAGTTGCTCGTCGCACTTCCACGGCGAGGATTTCGTCCGTGCGGTGCGAATCGCCGGGGGCCGCGCGGAGCGCCGGATGCGCCTGCTCGCGCGGCTCGGTCCCAGCCCCGACCATCCGGTGCTGCTCGGCCATCCCGAGGGCGAATATCTCAGCGGCGTGCTGTTGCGCGATTTGGGCTGAAGACGGCAACGAGCTTGCGTCTCGCGCGCACTTGAGGGAACGATCAGCAGCGGCGCGAGCTGGCAGGGCGTGAGCTGAACACCATACCGACCACCGTGAGTCCGTGCGAGTCACGTTTCGCCAGCCGCTGAAGCCGCGCCATCGCAGCGGCGATCCAAGCGTGTTGGTGGAAAGATGAAACTCGAGCGGCTCGACCATTTCGGAATCGAAGTAAATGACCTCGCGCGCGCCGAGCGCTTCTATACCGAAGTTCTCGGGCTCAGCGTCGTCACCCATCTCGGCGACCAGGTGCTGCTGGATTGCGGCGGACAGAACCTCGCGCTGTTCCGCGTGGCGCGCCCGCCGATGACGCCGGCGGAGCGCGCGGCGCGGATTTCACCTCCGCTCGGCAAGGGCCATCATGCTTTTCGCGTCAGCCGCGCCGATTTCGCCGCCGCCCGCGAGCGCTTCGCCCACTGCGGCGTCGAGAGCGCGCGGCCGATCGACTGGGGTGACCACGACTGCATCTACTTTCTCGACCTCGACGGCAATCTGCTCGAGATCGTGAGCTATCGAGAGGTTGAATAGTGGATTAGCTGATTAGTTGCTTGGCCGCGCGCGCGGCGCGCTGCGTGGCCCGGCGCAATTCTCAGCGCCGCACGCGCAGGCCCAGCGACATGCTGGAGGCGGAAATCTCGTTGACCAGGTTCGCAGGCTCGCTCAGCTCCGGCCGCTTGGCCAGCTCCAGCCATTGCGGTTCGGCGCCCACCGGACCGCCCTTGAGCGAGATCGCGCGCAGATTGATCGCGATGTCGAGCAGCATCAGGTCGCGCGGCAGCGGCGAGCGCGTGGGCGCGTCGGCGGGGTAGTACTCCAGTTGCGCGACCAGCGCGTGCAGGTCGTCCTCGCTCATCCGCGCCAGCCGCAAGACGTCGTTGAGATCGACCCTTTGCATCCGCCCACCAGCATAGCAGCCGCCCCGCCGAGGCACAGCGCGCGCGTCCGCGAAAAAGGACGCGCTTGCCCGTCGCCGCGAGGGTCAGCCGAGCCGCTGCGCGCGCCGCGGCCGAGCGCAGCCTGATGCACTACTTCCACACCATCGCCGACCAAGCGCTGATCGGCGGCCGCGGCCAGTACGCGGGCTCCCACGCGTATCTCAAGCAGGTGCGCGATCGGGCGGCGGTGATGACCTACGAGACGGTCGACGAAACGATGGCGGTCTACGGACCGGCCGCGCAGTGTATCGCGCGCATCAACGAGGTCTACGCGCAGAGCGGGATCGACCAACTCGTATGCTGGTTCAACGCGGGCGGGATGATACCGCATCGCGACGTGATGGCGACGATGGAACGCTTCGCGGCCAACGTGATGCCGGCCGTGCGCGGCCTGGGCGAGCGCTGAACCCCCGCGCCGCACGGCGCGAAGCGTCCGGCCGCGATCAACGAGCTGGCGGCGAGGAGCAAGGTACCACGAATCGCCTGTTTGCCGGCGAAACAGAGACCTGCGATGGTGGCTCCTGCTGAAGGCTCCCGTTCGGCAAGCATCCACCGATGGCGTCCCGGCTTCACCAGTTCTACGCGATTGCCTTCGAGGAAAATCTCCAGCTCAGGCAACTCGCCCCGGTATTTCCACAGGCCAAGATTTCCGCCCACGAGCTATACGCGCCGATCGAGCCGGAAGGCGGCATTTACGCCTTCCCCTTCGGCGCGGTGGTGACCTACGACGTGGCGCCCGAGCGCCGCGAAGCCGAGCTGGCCCGGCTCTTCCGGACCGGTCCGAAGCTTACGGCGCAGGTGATCCGCGAAGATTACTCGGTGCTCGAGGATCCCGGCTTCTCCACCGGCATCGTCGACGGCACGCTCAGAGTCGACCGCCTGACGCCCGCGCGGGCGGGGATCGTTTCACTCACCGTGGCGCAGAGCGCGGCGATGGAATATTACGAGCGAATCGTCGACCGCCTTTCCACTCGCACCGCGAGCTTTGTCGAGCGCCTGGAGCGGCGCGGAACCGTCCCGCTGCGCACCCGCCCGCTCCATCGCTTCATCGGCGAGGCTATCTCGACCCGTAACGAGGTGCTCTCGGTACTCCATCTGCTGGACAAGCCCGACGCGGCCTGGGATGACCCGGAGATGGATCGGATTTACGGCGACCTCAGAGCCGAGTTTGACCTGGTCGACCGCTATCGGGCGCTCGAGCTCAAGCTGCGCGCCGTGCAGGAGGCCTTGGAACTGCTGGCGGAAGTCGCGCGCGACCGGCGCGTGCTTTTGCTCGAGCTGATTGTCGTGGTCCTGATTCTGCTGGAAGTCGTCATGCCCTGGCTCGGACATAGATGACCGCCAACCGGCCGTCGCTCGTGCAAGGCGGCTGTTCCACCAAGCGCGCGAATAGCTCTTCGCGGCCGATAGCCGGGCCGGCAAACCGCGGCGGCGCTCGCCGATCGATGCGCGCGTTGCGGCGGTTTAGCCGGCGCGAAAATGCGGATGCGTTATTCCACCGGCGGCCGCTGATCGTGCCACGGCCGCGCCTCCTCGAAGGCCGCAGCGAGCGCGATGATGCCGAGTTCGCCGGCCGGCCGGCCGATTATCTGCAATCCGATCGGTAGCCCCGCCTTGGTAAACCCGTTGGGCAGCGAGAAGGCCGGCTGTCCCGTGGCGTTGAAGGGAAAAGTGAACTGGAGGTGCGGGTAGAGTTGTTCCTCGAACTTGTCCGTCGGCAGGCCCAGCCTGAGCGCCGGGCCGGGCAGCGTCGGCGCAAGCGTCGCGTCATAGGGCGCTAGCGCCTGCACGATCTCGCGCGAGGCGTTGTGCATCCGTGCCATCGCGCCCAAATAGTCAGTGGCGGAAAGGCGCCTGCCGGCCTCCCATGCCTGGCGTACGACCGGGTCCATCGCGCCAGGATCCTTGATCGGCACCGCGGCGAGGCCGGCGCGGATCGCGATCCTGGTGTAATCGACCAGGCGCTTGGCCGGATCGACGTCGACCGGCTCGACGCGGTGCCCCATTGCGCGAAAGATCTCGCACGCGCGTTCCAGCGCGGCGCCGACTTCGGGGTCGACCGGGCCGAGCGCGCTTCCCGCGATAAGTCCGAGCCGCAGCCGCTGTGGCCGATCGGCCACGACGCTCGCGAAGGGCTTGGCCGGCGGCGGCGCCCAGTAGGGATCGCCGAGCACCGGACCCGCCATCACATCGAGCATCAGCGCGGCGTCGCGCACCGAGCGCGCGATCGGTCCTTCGGTCGCGAACCCGGCCCATCCTTCGCCCATCACCGGCGCGAAGCTGATACGCCCGCGCGAGGGCTTCAGCCCCACCACGCCGCAGCAGGCCGCGGGTATGCGAATCGAGCCGCCGCCGTCGGTACCCTCGGCGAGCGGACCCAGGCCGGCTGCGACCTGCGCCGCGGCGCCACCGCTGGAGCCGCCGGCGCTGTATTCGAGGTTCCACGGATTGTGCGCCGGCGGGCATAGCCCGCCCTCGGTGGTCGGGCGGCCGCCCAGCTCGGGCGTGGTGGTCTTGCCGAGCAGGATTCCTCCCGCATTGCGCAAGCGCACCGTCAACTCGGCGTCGGCGCGCGGCCGAAAATTCTCGTAGTTCTTCGAACCCATCGTGGTCCGGATGTCGCGCGTCCAAGTCAGGTCCTTGAGCGAGTAGGCGACGCCGTAAAGCGGCATCGCGGCTGCCTCGGCGGCGCTCACCTGTTCCAGGCGCGCCGCGTCGGCCAGTGCGCGCTCGGCGGCGACCGTCATGAAGGCGCCGAGCTTTGGATTGAGCCGTTCGATTCGGGCCAGAAAAAATTCCGCGGCCTCGCGCGGGCGGACCTCTTTCTTGAGCACCAACTCGCGCAACTCGGTGGCTTCGATATACGCATCCAGCATTTTTTCACCAACCCTCCCCGCGCGGCGCCGTGGTCGCCGACGGTGGCCTTGTCTGACGAACTGTGCGCCGGCCGACGAAATTGTCCGGCGGGCCGCTATCCTGCTGATAGTGCAAAAGCTTGATTTCAACAACACTCGCGGCGCCGGAGCGACGTTGCCGCGCGCGAGCGCCCTTCGCTAGTGTGAGGCGAAACGGAGGACGCGCCGGCGTTGCGGACGGGCCGCCCGATGATGCTCAGGATCGCCTTTCTATGGATTCACGTGCTGGGCGGCGCGTTATGGGTGGCCGTCAGCCTGAGTTTCGTGCTGGCCGCGGGCGCGTCCACCGAGGCGGAGCGCGCGGGCTTCGCCGCGCGCGTCGCGCCCCGGCTCAACCGGCTGAACCTGGCCGCGATCGTGCTCCTGCCGCTGAGCGGAATCGCCAACCTTTTCTACGTGGCGCGCGCGCGCCGCTTCAGTCTTCCGCCCGCCTTTGTGGCGGTGTTGAGCTTCAAGCTGCTGCTGTGGTGCGGGATGGCGGCCGCGTTGGCGGTGGCGTGGGGAGCGGCAACCGGCCTCGGCGCCGGCGCGCGGGGCGGCGCGCGGCGGCTGCGGTGGCTGTTGCGGCTTTACGGCGCGATGGCGGCGATGGGCGCGGTCGCGCTGATGCTGGGCCTGTGGCTCGCGGGCAGCGCGTAAGCCACAGGCCACGAGTGTATTGCGCGCCCACGATGATACGCGGCGGCGAATGAAGAAGTGATGAATCAACTGCGGGACGAGTGGCGGCCTGCGGGCCGCGCCCGATTCTTGGTGAAAAAACGCGCCGAAGCGCATCGCGCGCGCGAGGCTGCGGATAGCACAGCCGCTCGAGCGGCGACAATGCAGCCGCGCCGGGAGTGTCAGTGAAACAGGTGAAACCATGGATGTGCCGGCGAAAATCAAAGTCGGTGAATTCGAGATCGCGCTGCTCAGCGACGGGCTATGGCGCAACGACGGCGGATGCATGTTCGGCGTGGCGCCGCGCGAGCTGTGGCAACGCGAGCATCCGGCCGACGATCGCAACCGCATCCGGCTCAACCTCACCTGCCCGCTCATCATGCGCGGCGGCGCGGCGGTGGTGGTCGACACCGGGATCGGCAACCGCCTGAGCTCGGTCGAGCGCAAAATTTTTGATCACGGCGAGGGCTGGTTGCCGGACGGCCTTAAAGCGCTGGGGATGGAGCCGGGCGACGTGACGCACGTCGTGCTCTCGCATCTGCACTTCGATCATTGCGGTGGACTCGTGCGGCGCCGGCCCTCGGGGGTCCTGGAGGCGGCCTTTCCGCGGGCCAGGGTGATGGTGCAGCGGGGAGAGTTGGAAATCGCGCGCGGGACAAGAAATGAACGATTGCGTGCCGCGTATCGTCATATAGAGGAGTGTCTTGCGCCGCTGGAAAATGCGTTGGAACCGCTCGACGGCGACACCGAACTGATGTCCGGAGTGGACATCCGGGTGACCGGCGGCCACACCCACGACCATCAGATTGTGGCAGTGCGCGCCGATGGCGGCGGATGCTTCGTGCATCTGGCAGACATCGTGCCAACCCGCTCGCACATGAAAGGCCCCTGGAACCAGGCCTACGATCTCGATGCGCTGCGCACGATGGAGGCCAAGGCGGATTATCTGGGGCGCGCGGCCGCGGGTGGATGGTGGGTGTCGTTCGCGCACGACGATCGGGTGCTGGCGGCGCAGGTGCGCAACGATCGTGGACGGCTCGTGCTGGACGAGTCGATCGCGATGCCGGCGCTGGAGCGAGGGCGAGGCTGAGGCAACCGCTGAAGGGTCTGAGGGAAGTCCGGCTCTTAAGGGGGCTATCGCTTAGCCGCGCCGGACGGCGGATAATAAACGCGTGGGGCGGCGGCTGTTATTCTTGTGGACAACTGGCTTCGCGCGGTGGATTTGGGCGAGGCCGCACATTGATTGTTCCGCAGGTTCGGTTATGCTCAATCGCACAGGGATGCGCGTCAACCACAGCATTGTCCCGCCGGTTGTCTCTTCGTCTGAAATTTCTCCATAGGTGTCCGAATCTAACAAGGAGTCTGCTGATGACCGCAGTTAACGACTTTGAGCGTGTGATCAAGCAAGACCGGGCGTCACGTGAATCGAAGCAGTGGCGTGGGACGCTGCTCGAATATCTCGAAATGGTGAAAGTCGATCCCACCTTCACCAAGCTTGCTCACGCGCGTATCTATGACCTGATCATCTCGAGCGGCACGCACAACATCCAGGACGCCGACGATCCGCGCACCAAGCGGCTGTACAAGGACGAGCCGGTAAAGGTTTACAACTTCTTCGCCGACGAGTTCTTCGGCATCGAGCGCACCATCGCGCAGCTCGTGCGCTACTTCCACTCCGCCTCGCTCAAGGGCGAGGAGAGCCGCCAGGTGCTCTACCTGATGGGGCCGGTGGGCTCGGGCAAAAGCTCGCTGGTCGAGCGCGTCCAGCGCGGCCTCGAGCAGACCAGCACGGTGTACGCGATCGAGGGCTGCCCGATGCACGAGGAGCCGCTGCATCTGATCCCGCGCCACCTGCGGCGCGAGTTCGAGAAGATGCTCGGCGTGCATATCGAGGGCGACCTCTGCCCGGTGTGCCGCTACCGGCTCAAAGAGGAGTTCGGCCAGCGCTACGAGGAAGTCCCGATCGAGACCCGCAACTTCTCCAAGCGCAACCGGGTCGGGATCGGCGTGGTGCCGCCGGTCGATCCTAACAACCAGGACACCTCGGTGTTGATTGGCTCCGAGGACATCTCCAAGCTCGACCAGTACTCCGAGGGCGATCCGCGGGTGCTCGAACTCAACGGCGCGCTCAACGTCGGCAACCGCGGAGTGGTCGAGTTCATCGAGGTGTTCAAGAACGAGACCGAGTACCTGCACGCGATGATCACCGCGACGCAGGAGAAGGTCATCCCGGCGCCCGGCCGCCACGGGATGGTCTACGTCGACACCTGCATCGTGGCCCACTCCAATGAGGCCGAGTGGCAGAAGTTCAGGGCCGACCACACTAACGAGGCGATCCTCGATCGGATCGTGGTGGTCAAGGTGCCGTACAACCTGCGGCTATCCGAGGAAGTCAAAATCTACCAAAAGATCATCCGCAACTCGGACTTCCGCGCCCACGTCGCGCCGCACACGCTGGAGCTGGCTTCGATGTTCGCGATCCTGTCGCGGCTCGAGCCGACCTCGAAGTGCGACCTGATGACCAAGCTTCGGCTGTACAACGGCGAAGAGGTGGTCGAGAAGGGACGGACCAAGAAGATCGACGTGACCGAACTCAAGGAAGACGCCAAGCGCGAAGGGATGTCGGGAATCTCGACCCGCTTCATCATGAAGGCGCTCGACAACGCGCTCTCCGACAACGTCAGTGGCAACTGCATCAATCCGATCAACGTGCGCGAGGCGCTGATCGGCATGGTCAAGGAGGGCGACCTGCCCGACGACAGCCGCAAGCAGTACCTCGAGTTCCTCCAGGACACGCTGCACAAGGAGTACCTCGAGCTGCTCGAAAAGGAGATCACGCGCGCCTTCGTCTACTCTTACCAGGAACAGGCAGAAGCGCTGTTTCAGAACTACCTCGACCACGCCGAGGCCTACGTCAACAAGACCAAGGTGCGCGACCGCAACACCAAGGAGGAGCTGCCCCCGGACGAAGGCTTCCTGAAATCGATCGAGGAGCAGATCGCGATCATCGGCTCGACCGCCGACGGTTTCCGCCAGGAAGTGATCGCCTACCTGTGGTCGACCTCGCGGCGCGGCGAGAAGGTCAGCTATCGCAGCTACGAGCCGCTGAAGGAGGCGATCGAAAAGAAGCTGATGACCTCGGTGCGCGACATCTCGCGGATCATCACCAAGGCCCGCACCCGCGACGAGGAGCAGGCCGAGAAGTACGGCTCGATGGTGCGCAACCTGCTGGAGAACGGCTACTGCGAGTCGTGCGTCGACGTCGTACTCAAGTACGCCGCCAACAATCTCTGGAAGGACTAGCGTGAGCGGCGCGCGGCGGCTGGACAGGCGGGGTTAAGGCCCGCACTCTGGCCGCACCGCTGGCGCTCGAGGCGCCGCGGCGCGGCGTTACGCCGGCATGCGCATCGCGTATAATGGGATGGCGGAGGAGGAACCCGCCGGAACCATGGCTCTCGAAAGCATCTTTCGCGAATATAGCCGCTCCGACGCCGAACACTCCGACCGCTCGGCCGGCGATCGTGCCCGCCATCGCCAGAAAGTCCGCGAGTCGATCCGCGAAAATATCGCCGACATCATCGCCGAAGAATCGATCATCGGTAAAGACCGCGATCGCGTAATTAAAGTACCGCTGCGCGGCATCAAGGAGTACCGCTTCATCTACGGCGAGAACTCGCCCGGCGCCGGCCAGGGCCAGGGCGACACGCGCCCCGGCCAGGTGGTGGGCAAGGTCGGCAAGGAGGGCCAGGGCGACGGCCAGGCCGGCGCCCGCCCCGGCATCGACTATTACGAAACCGACGTGACGCTCGATGAACTGATCGAGATCATGTTCGAGGATCTCGAATTACCCAACCTCGAGCGCCGCGCGCTGCGCGAGATTCCCTCCGACCGCTCCTTCAAGCGCAAGGGCTATCGCCACGTCGGCATCCGCATCCGGCTGGACAAGCGCCGCACCGCGCGCCAGCGCGTGATGCGGATGCTTGCCGCGCGCCAGCGGCAAGCGGCCGAGAACGCGCTCGAGGTGGCGGAGGAGGCCGCCGAACCGGAGGCCGACGCCGGCGGCGGCGACGTGGAAGAGCAGGGACGGTTCCCCTTTCATCAGAAGGACCTGCGCTACCGCCACGTCGAGACCGACACCAAGGAGGAGTCCAACGCGGTCGTGATGTGCATCATGGACACCTCGGGCTCGATGGACACGATGAAGAAGTACCTGGCGCGCAGCTTCTTCTTCATGCTCTACCAGTTCATCGCGACGCGCTACCGCAACGTCGAAATCGTCTTCATCGCGCATCACACCGAGGCTCGCGAGGTCACCGAAGAAGAGTTCTTCCACAAGGGCGAGGCCGGCGGCACCTTCATCTCCTCGGGCTACTTGAAGGCGCTCGAGATCATCAACGAGCGCTACCATCCCTCGCTGTGGAACATCTACACCTTTCATTGTTCCGACGGCGACAACTTCGACTCCGACAATCCGGCGGCGCTCAAGGCGGCCAAGGCACTGTCCGAGCTGTGCAACCTGTTCGGCTATGGCGAGATCAAACCGCTGGGCTCGCGCTACTATGAATCGTCGATGCTCAACGTGTTCCGCCGGCTGGAGGCGCCCAATTTCCACTCGGTGCTGATCGAGCGCAAGGAGGACATCTGGCCCTCCTTCAAAGCCTTCCTCGCCAAAGATCGGATCAAGGAGTAGGCGAAAGGGGAGGGCACTGGCCGCGCGGGCGGCGCGCGAGACTTTGATGGCGAACTACGAACTCAAAAGCCTGGTCGAATGGGATTCGCGCATCCGTGAGAAGGTCGCCGAGTTCGGCCTGGACTGCTACACGCAGGAGTTCGAGCTCTGCGACCACTTCGGGATGCTCGGCTACATGGCGTACTCGGGGATGCCATCGCATTACCCGCACTGGTCGTACGGCAAGTCCTACGAAAAGCTCAAGACACTTTACGACCACGGGGTGAGCGGCCTGCCCTACGAGATGGTGATCAACTCGGACCCGGCGATCGCCTACCTGATGCGCGACAACACGCTGCTGCTCCAGATCCTGACCATGGCGCACGTTTACGGCCATAATGATTTCTTCAAGAACAATTTTACCTATCGCACCACCCGCGCCTCGCTGACCATCGAACTGTTTAAGGCCCACGCGCTGCGCGTGCGGCACTACTTTGAGGACCCCTCGATCGGTATCGAGCAAGTCGAGCGCGTGCTCGACGCGGCCCATGCGCTGAGCTGGCAATGCCGGCGCAACCTTGCGATCCGCAAGCTGAGCCACAGCGAGCAGCTCGAACGCCTGGTCGAAGCGGCCCATCCCCGGCCCGACCCCTTTCACCGCATCCATGCGCGCGAGGTGGTCCACGAGCCCGACCTCCGCAAGGTGCCGGTCGAGCCCGACGAGGACCTCCTGCTGTTCATCCGCGACCACAACCCGTTCCTCAGGGAATGGGAAAAAGACCTGCTCACCATCGTGGACGAGGAAGCGAAGTACTTCCTGCCCATGATGGAGACCAAGATCATGAACGAGGGATGGGCGAGCTACTGGCACAAGCGTATTCTGGAGTCGCTCAATCTCGAGCAGGGTCCGCACCTGGAATTCATAGTGCGCCACAACCAGGTCGTCCGTCCGATTCCCGGCCAGATCAACCCGTACTATCTCGGCTTCAAGCTGTGGGAGGACATCCACCGCCGCCACACCAAGCCGACCGCCGAGGAGCTCAAGCGCGACGGCCCGCCGGCCAAGAGCGGCGAGGCCAAGCTCTTCGAGGTGCGCGAGACCGAGCGCGACAGTTCGTTCTTGCGCCGCTTCCTGACTGAGGGTCTGATGCGCGAGATGGACCTGTTCAAGTACGAGGCGCGCGGCGACGATTTGGTGGTCGACAAAGTCTCCGACGAAGAAGGCTGGCGCGAGGTCAAGGAGACGCTGATTCGCAACATCGGCACCAGCTCGATCCCGGTGATCAAGGTCGAGGACGCCGACTTCGGCCAGAACCGCACGCTCTATCTCAAGCACAACTACGAGGGCCGCGATCTCCAGCTCGAGTACGCCGAGAAGACGCTCGCCTACGTGGCGCGCCTGTGGGGACGCGAGGTCGTGCTCGAGACCACGCTCCAGGGCAAGCGCTCGCTGCTCTGTTACAACGAGCGGGGGTTCTCGACGCGCGCGCTGAAGTAGCGGGGCCGCTTCGCCCGCGCCGCGGCACGCCGCGATGGACTCAGCGAAAACTTCGAAGCCGGCCTGCGTGCGGCGCTTCCTGCCCGCGGCGATCGTGGCCAACGACGAACTCACCGACACCTTCACCGTCCTCGACCGCTGCCGGTGAGCGGACGGTGCGTAACTGCGCCGCAGCTCAAATCAACATAAAAGGAGCGCCCGGCAAAATACTCTTTTCAGCAACCCAGCGCGGCCCGTTGGCTTCAGCGTATCGGGGCTTGCCTCATCTTTTGCCCTGTAGATGCGTATCGAAGAACGACGCCATCCTGGGCCACAGCTCGAAAGCCGCCTTCTCGCGGTAGCTTGGCCGGTAGTCGGCGAAGAACGCATGGCCGGCGTTCTTGAATATGTCCACGGTGAAGGTCTTGCCGGCCTGCTGAAGGCGCTGGCGCAACACCTCGATTTGGGCGGGCGAGGGATTGGCGTCTTCTTCGCCGGCGACCACGTAGAGCGGGCAGCCCAGGCGCGGCGCCAGGTCGGCGATCGGCACCGGGCGCTGCGGCGTGGCCGGCGCCGCGTCGGCGGTGACCGCTCCGCCCCAGCAATCGATCGCGGCGCTCAGCCGGTTGCTGCCGCATGCGTAGAGCAGCGTGGTGCGGCCGCCCATGCAAAATCCGACGCAACCGATTTTGCCGCTCATCCCGGGCTGCGCGGCGAGCAGCTCAGCGGCCTGGTCGAGATCGCGCACGAGCTGCGCGTCAGCCAGCGCCAGCATCCGGCTGCGCACGATATCCATGCTGTCCTCGGGCTTGGGCGCGCCGACCCGGGTATAGAGGTCGGGCGCGAGGGCAATATACCCGAGGTTGGCGAAGCGGCGCGTCACGTCGCGGATATGCTCGAGCACGCCCCAGGCCTCGTGAATTACGATAATGCCGGGATAGGAGCCGGGCTCACGCGGCCGCGCCAGGTAGGCGTTGATCGCGGCGCCATCGCTTTGGAAGGTCAAGTCGCGTCCTTCCAGCCGTTGGGGATTGGTTACCTGGCCTGCCAGTGCCATGATGCGTTCCTCCTTGGATTGCGCGGGGCGGCGCGCCGCGTCAGATGAATTTCTTTTTTGCCCAGCCCTCTTCGTACGGCGTCATGAAGGTGGGCGTAAGCCTGAGCCGCCGAAAACGCCATCCCTCGGACGTGCGCACGTACTCTTCCTCATAGCGGCCGGCGAGCCACGCCGCCTGGTTGCCTTTGGCCATCGTGAGCGGCTGAACAGGTACCAGCGCCCGCGCGCGGTGTCGCCGCTGACCTCGATGATCGGATTCATCACGTGGTGAATCGCAAACGGAAAAGCTTTGGGCGCCTTGACGAAGAAGTCGCGGATGGCGCCGCGGCCCTCGGCGCGGCCGAGATCGCCGCCGTCCCATACCCCGTCGGGCGTGAACAGCGCGGCGATGCCGTCGCAGTCGTAGCCGTTGTCGCACAGCGCCGCGTAACGCGCCTTGAGCTGCTTGATCTCCTCGAGGTCTTCCAGGACGCGGAGCCTCTGTTCGAGTTCCTCGAGTTTCATGGCGACCTCGCCGGGCCGAGTTTGCGCTGGGCCACGGCGCGCCGATAGCCGACGATTATCACGCTCAAGTGCCCGCACCCAAAGATACCCAATAGCGCATTTGACAGAGATGAGGGTAATGCCCTTATCAGCGAATGGCCCCGCGCGGCATCGGATGGCGGCTGAATCCCTGCGATTTCATTAGCGTGCGATTTCATTAGACGGACTAACGCATCTTGTTCGGGCGACTTTCGGCTGATAGCCCTTATTGCCATGTTCGCACCCCACGGCGGCGGCGCACGAGGGCAGGCACGCGCCGCGTACCTCGTCGTGGCCCTATGCCTCGGCGTGGTGGTCGTGACTCCCGCCCTGTTCGGCGGGCGCGCGGAGCGGGTTTATCGTGAGTCGGTCGGCCAACTGGCGGGCACCGCCCATGCTCTCAGGCTCGACTCCTACCAGCGCGGATGGTTCTCCTCGCGCGCCACCGTCAGCGTCGCAACCGGCCGCGGCGCGATCACCTTCGTACAGCATGTGCATCACGGGCCGCTCGGATATTACAACGGATGGCACCTGGCATTCCCGGTCGCGGCGGTGGTCGATACCGATCCGCCGCCCAGGTTGCAGGACGCGCTCAACAAGCTCTTCGGCGATGCGCCGATCGTCATCTCCACGGTCGTTTGGATGGGTGGCGCGCTGGACACCTACGTCTCGCGCGCGGCCTCTGAGCACACCGATTCGGCGCACAAGTTCACCACCGAATTCGGCGGCTTCGACTCGCAAGCGCATCTGTCGCAAGACGCTTACCTCATACGCGGCGACGCTCCGGGCATAACCGCCGCCGGCGCGTTCGGCGAAGCCGGGATGGCCGGCCTGGCGATCCGCGGCGAGGCGCATCGCCACGGCGGCGGCGGGCTGTGGCTCGGCGGCGTGACCCTCAACCTAGGCCGTGTGAACTACAGCATCGTCGGCAGCGGTGGACACCCCTCGGCCAGCGGCCTCGTCCAGGATATCGGCTTGGCCGCCCGCACCGCGATCAAGAACGGCCGGCTCGACGTGCGTGAGATGGTGTCGATCGGGAGTATCGCCGGCGGCGCGCTGAAACTCGGGCCAATGAGCCTGGCGGCCGAACTCAGCGGCATCCCGCCCGAGCCGGTCGATCAATTCAAAGATGCGGCTGCGGCGATTTCGCACTCGGCTTCCGGCCAGCAGGCGCAGGCGCGGATGCTCCAGGAAAAGATGGCCGAGCTGTTCGTCGCGATAGTGAAAGAGGCGCCGGTCCTGTCTATTGATCTGCACGCCGCCAGCCCTAATGGCGAGGCGGTTGGCAAAGCCACCTTCGGAATCTCGCCCGATCTCGCCAACGACCCGCTAATGAAGGCCGACAATCCCGATCGCAAGGGCATGATCGCGCGGGCATGGAACAAGTACGGACATGCCTCGGCCGAGGTCGTGGCGCCGGCCAGCTTCCTCGCACAGTTGGCCAACGCGAATCAACTCAAGCAACTCGAGCAGAGCGGCATTGTGGCCCGTGACGGCGCCAATTACGTCTGCCGCCCGAGCTTCAAGAATGGCGGATGGCTGGTCAACGGGCGCAAGATCAAGCTTCCGGCTCCGCCAGTTCGCCCCAATTCCACCAGCCGCCACAGCTAGGCCGGGGCGCTCGGCGATCGGATTCGCGCGATGAGCCGCGGCCGCTTCGCCGCACTGCCCCGAACCGAAGTTGCGCTCGCGCGGCTCCCCCCTTACCTTGGCTGGCCGATTCGGGCAAGCTTGAAGCAACGCAGGGGAATGGCGCGGCTGCGAAGACCCAACCGCCGATGCATCATCTCACGAACCCCGCCGAACTCCCCGATGTGCTCGCGACCTGGGGCTATCTCGGCATCTTTGCCTTTGTCTTCGTCGGCAACCTGGGCGTGCCGGTGCCGGAGGAGACCGTGCTTATCGCCGCCGGCTTTCTCGCCGGCCGCGGGCTGCTCGATCTCGAAGCGGTTTATATAGTGGTGGTGGCGAGCGCCGTGGCCGGCGACTGCTGCGGCTTCCTGATCGGACGCACTGGCGGCCAGCATCTGCTCGAGCGTCTCGCCGCAAGATTCGAGTTTGTGCGCCGGCGCCTCGAACGGCTGCGCCTGTTCTTTGATCAGCACGGCAGCAAGGCGGTTTTCATGGCGCGCTTCATCACGGGCGCGCGCTTCCTGGCGGGGCCGATGGCGGGAGCGGCGGGGATGCCGTTTTTGCGGTTTCTGGGATGGAACGTGCTGGGGGCGCTTATTTGGTGCTCGCTCATGGTGACGATCGGCTACCTGGTGGGCGACGAGATCTGGCGCGTGGTCGGGTTCGTCCATTGGGGATCGCGATGGATCGCGCTCGGCGCGGTGCTGATCGCCGTGGCCATCTATCTCGTCCGCTGGTGGACGAATCAAACGGCGCCGAACTCCGACGCGCAGGCCTAACAGGGTGCTGAAAAAGTCCTTTCAACATCCCGCTCCCTCACGCTTGTCTCTCCCGGCGGAGACCTTTGCGTAACTGGGCGATGGGAGCGCGGTAGAATGATTTTCCAAAGATTGGAGGTTTCCGCGGTG
>JAKAVN010000199.1 GCA_021827495.1 Deltaproteobacteria bacterium
GATCTGGTTCCCATGATCGCGCGCGACGTCGTAAAAGGCGTACGACAACTCCTCGTGCGGCGTGCCTCCCCACTTGAGCGGGCCGCCCGCGCTGTGCAGTGTCATCTGCAGGATGCCGTTGCGGCGTTCCATCGCGACGTGCTTGTACCGGTTCTGGTACTCCTCGAATTTGCTCATGCCGGTCCTCTCCTGCCGTGCGGATTCAAATCGCCGGCCCGCATCTTACTAAAGTGCGGGCCGCGACCGTTAGCCGCGCGCGCCGTTTTTGGTGAATCCGGGCCGCCCCGTGGCGCGGGGCTTGCCGATCGGCCCCGCTTCGCAGCAGAGTAGGAACGCAGCGGGGCCAGGAACGCCTCGGTGTTAAGACGGCAGCGGCGCGGGCGCGAAGTGAATGCGGCGCGGCCGCCCTGGCGCTCCGATGGGAGGGGCTGCGCGATGAACACCGGACGGCGCGAGCGCATCATCGACGAGCAGCAGGCCGCGGCTTGGGTCGAGGACGGGATGGCCGTCGCGATCGGCGATCCCGCGCCGATGGCGCTGGTGCGCCGGATCATCCGCCGCGGCGTGCGCAATCTTACATTGGTCGCCAGCGGTTTCGCGCTCGACATGCTGATCGCGGCCGGATGCGTGCGCCAGACCGTGAGCTATTATGCCGGCGGCGGTCCGGGAGTTCCCGTACTGCCGTCGTTTCGGCGCGCGGCCGAGCGCGGCGAAATCGAGGTCTGGGAGTGCGAAGAGGGAATCCTGTGCGCCGGGCTGCAGGCGGCGGCGCAGATGCTGCCGTTCATGCCGTGGCGTGCGGGAGTGGGCACCGCGCTGCCGCAGGTCAATCCCGACCTCAAAGTGTTCCGCGATCCGATTCGCGGCGAAGAGTTGATCGCGGTGCCGCCGATCAAGCCGGACCTCACGCTGCTGCACGCCGCCGCGGCTGACGCCTACGGCAACGTACGCCATCTCGGCGGCCCCGGATGGCTCGACCTGTTCCAATACCGCGCCGCCGACCGCACCATCGTGCAGGTCGAGCAGGTGATCGCCAACGAGGAGATTCGCGCCGACCCGTGGGCGACGACCATCGCCGCCGCCGACGCGATCGTGCGCGCGCCCTTCGGTGCGCATCCGTTTTACAGCCGCGGCTTTTACATCACCGACGGCGCGCACTTGCGCGCCTACCTGCAAGCCGCCGAGCAGGCCGCCGGCGGCGAGCGCGCGGCGCTCGAAGAATATCTCGACCGCTACTGCCGCGCTCCCGAGGGCCTCGCCGCCTATCTCGAAGCGGTCGGGATCAAGCGGCTGCTCGAGTTGCACGAATACTGATCGCGAGTTCCGGTTAAGGAGTTGCACGCGTGGCGGAAGAAAAAAAATCCCCGGGCAAGCTGATCGCGCTGCTCGCAAGCCTGCCGTGGCTGCTGTACAGCTTCGCCGCCGTCAGCAACCATTGGGGCGTGGCGACCGCCGGCGGCACGATCATGTGCCTGGTCTACCTCGCCCTGTTGCGCCGGTGGACGACGGTCAAGCTGATGGATTGGACGATGCTGGCCTACTTCGTCACCGCATCGATCCTGATGATCGGACTGCGCTCGACGGCTCTGCCGGTCTACCAGGTGATGGTCATCTGGTCGTTCTACGCCGTGGCCGGATGGGCGTCGGTGGCCGTGGGCAGGCCGTTTACCGCCGCTTACGCGCGCGAGAAGCAACCGCGCGAGGTCTGGGACCTTCCGATCTTCCATCGCCTCAACTGGATCATGACTCTTTTCTGGTGTGGCCTGTTCAGCGTCAACGTCGGCTTCGGAGCGATCGCCGCGATGGTGGGCGGCAACCTCGGCAGACTGGCGCCGGGATTTCTGATACCTACGGGACTGCTGATCTACGGCTTCGTCTTCAACCGGCGCTTCCCGATGTGCTACCTGGCGCGCGTCAATGCCGGCGGCGCGGCGGGCGAGAGCACCGAGAGCGGATCGACCGCGTAGCGCGGCGGCGCCGGCTCAAACGGGGCATCGCGGATGAGTCGCGAGGGCAGCATGGCGGGCGAATACGGCGTGCAGGAACTGATGGCGGTGTTGCTGGCGCGCGATCTCAACGACGGCGAGCTTTTGCGCGTCGGGGTCGCGATGCCGGTGGCCGAGGCCGCGGTGCGCTTGGCCCATCTGACGCACGGCCCCAACATGGAGCTGGTTTTCCTCGGCGCGCGGATGAATGTCGCTGACCTGGAAACCATTCCGATGCCGGCCTTCGGATGGGACCGGCGGGTGGTGCGATGGGCCGAGTCATACAGCGATACCGGCCATCGTTTCGACCGCCTCAAGGACTGGAGCAACCACGTCTTCTTCATCGGCGGCATCCAGGTCGATCCCTTCGGCAATACCAACCTGATTGGCATCGGCCCCGATTACCGGCGCCTGAAGTTCCGCGGACCCGGTTCGGTCGGCACGCCATCGCTCAGCACTCACGTCGGCCGCTACTACATCGTGCTCAACAGCCATAGCCCGCGCCTGCTGGTCGAGCGCTGCGACTATATCAGCGCCTACGGATGGGGTACGGGCGGCGCCGACGCGCGCCGCAAGCTGGGACTGCCGGGCGGCGGCCCGAAATACGTCGTGACGCCGCTGTGCGTGATGGACTTCGAGGAGGAGACGCGGCGGATGCGCCTGTGCTCGCTCCATCCGGGAGTCAGGGCGGCGACGGTGCGCGAGAGCACGGGCTTCGAGCTGGTGATTCCGCCGTCGGTGCCGATTACCGAGCCGCCCAGCGCCGAGGAGTTGCGCGTGCTGCGCGCGCGGGTCGACGTCGCCAGCCGCCTGCGCCGCTGATTTTCTATTAGTTCCCTCTATAGGCGGTTCTGAATCTCTGTGAGAACCGCTTCTGTCTGCATCAGCGCCTTGCGCTTCGACGCGCTTTGCTACTCCGGCAAGCTTCCGACGCGTGCGAACACCGCGTGCCAGCTCGCGCGGAACCATGGGCTCCCATCGCGCCGGCCGAATACCAAACCGCGCACCAGCATCGCGCCGCCGCCCTGGACCGCGCAGTCCAGGATCGTCTCCTCGTCGACCGCGAACGTAAGGCCTGCGAAACGGCGGCTCGCGTAGTACTCGTCGAAGTGCAACTGCGCGCGCATGCGGGCCGCGTCGCGGCCGTCGGTCGAAATGAGATCCATCCGCCCCATGGGGTTGATGATCTTCGTGCTGGGGTCCACGCCGACCTGGCTGAAGGTCAGCTCGAACGGTTTGCTCCCGATACGCCGGTAACAGATGCGATAGGTCTTCGGCGTCCAGATGCCAACCGTGGGCGCACCGTACATCCGCTCGATCGAGTCGAGATACCGCACGCGGCCATCCCAGCATCCGCGGAATACCGCCGGCAGGATCGGCTGAGCGTGAAGCATCGACGCCGGCGGTGGTGGTGGTGGTGGCGGAAGCGGTGCGAGCGGCAGTTGCGGCGGGGGAACGATTCCGGGCGGCGGTGTTGGCGCGGGGGTAATCGCGGGCGGAATTTCCTCGAGCTGCCGGGAGGGCGGCAATGGCGGCTGTGCGGTCGGCGTCGGCCGCGGGCGGAAACTCGGTTGCGACTGCGGCGCCGGCGGCGCGACCTCGAGCGATTGCTGCGCGCGCGCCGCGCGCGGCGCCGCCACCAACATCGCGGCCGCGAGCACTACCAGCCCGGCCCCCCGCACCATCGCCTTTGCCGCCTCCAACAAAACAAGACTTTCCCCAATCTCGATTATTTTAGATCAAGCTGAGCAGCTATGGACTCGGCGCCAGACTTATCTTATAGATGCCATAGCTATCCATCACTTCTCTATCCGCTTGCTTAGGGATGATCAACGAGATTCCATTTTTTTCATCGTACCATTTAGGTCCTACCTTTCGATGCAACGTTTACGAACGTGATGTCGGTCGCCCACAAAAGTGTTGGTACAAGACCGTCTGCGATAGCGCTTCTTAAGGTTTTTACAACGGGATCAGCCTCGTAGGTGCCGTTCTGAGCGAGTACGGCTCGGGCCCAGCAGAATCCATGCGCATCCATCGAAGGTGCGAGGAAACACGCTCTGTACGAACGTAAATCCGAGCGCTCAGAGATTACACGGCTTGCGCGGGCTCGCCGACGAACATTTACACGTTGGTGGCTAAGACAAACCTCTTGTTTGTAGGCTTTTCTGTAGCGTTTAACCAGGTCTTCTGTTAGTTCAACGTACAAGAGTCAATCTTATGGCATGGTGGCTTTGGGTCGCTATCGGCATGGTGCTGCTAGTAATAGAGGCTGGCGCTACCCGAGAATTCACTCTTTTCTGCGTTGGGAGTAGCGCCCTCGCCGTGGGCCTCATGACCGTACTGGGCATATATAGCGTGCCAGTTCAGTTCGTTAGCTTCGCGGTGTTGTCAGCTGCGACCGTCTTTTGGGCTCGCGACTGGCTTCGAGAAGCTGCATCACACACAGGATTACACGAGCACGAGTTCGGCAACATCATTGGCCAGATCGCACTCCCGCTCGAAGATTTAGTTCCCTTCGGCTTCGGCAAGGCCGAACTTCGGGGTACCACATGGAGCGCTCACAATGCGAGCAGCGTTCCGATACCTCGCGGCCGCAGATGTAAAGTCATGACAGTCAAAGGCCTGACGCTTTGGATTTTACCAGAATAAGGAGAGGTGGAAGGTGGCTATTTTAATCGTTGTCATTCTGTTCGCTGCTGGTGCGATCACTGTCATTACGGCAGCGACCAAGATCGTGCCACAGCAACAAGCTTGGGTGATTGAACGGCTCGGACGATATCACACAACCTTGCGCGCTGGCTTGCACGTAATCGCTCCGTTTATTGACGCGGTCAGAGAAAAACACAGCTTAACAGGCTGCGGAAAAAACCGGTTGCTCAGTAGTTTTTCTACTTGAAAGTCATGTTGGCAGCTCAAGCGAACGCGGGAGACACGCTCCGGAGGGTGGTTGCGGAGGCCTTCAAGGGTTCGATTGGGGTG
>JAKAVN010000200.1 GCA_021827495.1 Deltaproteobacteria bacterium
GGGGCCGGGGCCGGCGAAGGGGAACCGAAGGCCCGGGGGGGGGGGCGGGGCCGCGCGCCGCGCGCCCCGCCCCCCCGCCGTATTGCCGCGCCGCGCCGTGCGGCGCAGCATTTTTCGGGGCCGGATGCGCGGCAATCGGCGCCCATCCGACCCCGGCGGGCGCGGTGTGCTGACCGGCGGGGCGGCAGATGCCGTTTCGTTGATCAGCGATGCGGTCAACTGATTGTACAAAGGCCCGAGAATGTTGGGGAAATCGGGTGACTAGCTGGGCGCTAAGACGGCATGGAACTTGATTAAACGGCCCTGTCACGTGCGCCTACGCGCACCTTAAACCTGACTATTCAGCAGACGCAAAGGAACAGAGATGAGCTTAAGCATGGGACATCGCACAGGACGTTCGACCGTCGGAAGCCTCGTATGGGCACTCCTCCTGACTCTCATGATCGCGTGTGAACAAAATGCGTGGGCCGATGGATCTGCCGTAACCGCGACTGGAACTTCGAGCGCCACTCCGACAGCCAGCGCTTCGCCCGTTGCGGCGGCTACCCCGGTGCCGCCGCTTTCATCGCCCTCCATGGTGGGACCGTTACAGATGGCCTCGCCCAATGAAATCAACCTCCCGAAACTGGCGCCCTTTCTCTCGGACTTGCCCGCGCCAGTCGCGAATCTCCTCGACTTCGATGTCAATGGAGTCGTAAGCGGAATCGGGATATTTCAGAACCACGCCGTACCTGGCGACTTCAACAACCGAGTGGACTTCAGCAACGCGGAAGCCATCATCCAGAAGGCTGATGGCGTGATTCAATACTACCTGCAGGTGGGAGGTTATAGTATTCCCGCGCTCGGCGCTCCGTATGTCGACTTAGGGAACGCGGTAAACGCCCTGTATGGGCCTCTGCCGGTTGCCTATCTAAAGATTGCCCCCACCGACAGCTTTTCAGTCATGGCCGGTAACCTGCCGACGCTGATTGGGGCCGAGTACACTTTCACTTTCGAAAACATGAATATCGAGCGCGGGCTACTGTGGAATCAGGAAAACGCCATCAATCGCGGCGTCCAGCTCAACTATAGCCAGGGACCGCTCAGCGGATCATTGAGCTGGAACAACGGTTTCTACTCCCACAGCTACACCTGGCTTACCGGCTCGGTGGCGTGGGCGATAAATCCCGCGAATACTTTGAGCTTTGTCGGCGATGGTAACCTCGGGTTTGCGAAAACCACGAATTTCGCAACGCCGCTTCTCAACAACAACGGCCAAATCTACAACCTAATCTACGAATACAATGCCGCACCCTGGATCATTGAGCCCTATTTTCAAGAGACCGTTATCCCGAACAATCCGGACATCGGAGTGTACAAGGCGACCGAGACCATAGGTGGAGCAATCCTCGCGAGTTACGCTTTCACCGATAAGATCTCTCTGGCTGGGCGCGCGGAATATATCGGAAGCACGGGGAATGAGAATACGACCAACGGCGCCGCAAACCTCTTGTATGGAGTCGGCAGCGAAGCTTGGTCTCTGACGCTGACGCCGACTTTCCACTACAAACAGTTTTTCTTTCGAGCCGAGGTGTCGTACGTGCAAGCGATGGGTTACACGTCCGGCGATGTGTTCGGCCCGCAAGGCAAGAATCCCGCGCAGGTCCGCGGCCTCATCGAAACCGGGCTCCTTTTCTGACGCGGCCGGGATGGCGCAGGCAACAAAGCGCGACAATTTCCGCTGGCACGGGATGATTCGCAGCGGCGTGCCGCGCCGCTTTCCTGCCCGGCCGGCAAGCGCGCAGGCCATGGTTCAACGGCGCCCTCTTGGCCCGATGCCACTTACACGGTATCGATAGATGGGAACGTCTCTCTCAAGGAGGTTTTTGAAAGAGATGGGTACGGTTAGAAAGGGGCGCGGAACGACGGCGCGGCGGCGGACGAAGAGCGCGGACAAGCAGGCTGCGGCCACAGAGCAGGCATCCAACGGTCTGTCGGCGCATATCGGTGCGGCCGCGGGCGGGTCGAATAGCGAGCTGAACGTCGAAATCATACGCGGGCGCGCGTACGAGCTTTTTCTCGCACGCGGCGCCACTCACGGCGACGACCTCGCCGACTGGCTCAGCGCGGAAAGGGAGTTGCGTGCCGCGCGAAAATCCTGACCTCGCGACACTCAAAAGCGCCGGCGGGGCACGTGCGCCGGGCATGGTGCGTCCGCGGGCGCGGATGTCGCTGAGCTGCGGGCTTGTGCGGCCGTCCGGCTGAAACTTGCATGGCCGAATCGACCGTCTCGGACGCCGCGCAACCGGACTTCGATCTCGCCGTTCTGTCCGATGTCGGCACCGATCGGCCGGATAATGAGGACGCCTGCGGCCACTTCGTCGAGGGCCCGCAGGCGGCGCTGTTCGTGGTCGCCGACGGGATCGGCGGCTATGAGGGCGGCGAGATCGCCAGCCGGATGGCGGTCGCCATCACGCTCGAGACCTACCGCGAGAGCCCGCCCGCATGGGGCGCCGCCAAACGCCTGCAGCGCGCGGTCCAGCGCGCCAATATCGAGATTCACAACCGTGCGATCACGGTGCCCGAGTTGCGCCGGATGGGCACCACGCTAACCGCGGTGGTGGTCGAGGGCGGGAGGCTGAGCGCGGCGCACGTGGGCGATTGCCGCTTGTACCTGGCGCGCCGCGGCCGCATGGCGCAGATCACCAAGGACCACACGGTGGTTGCCGAGCGCGTGCGGATGGGCCTGATGACTGCGGCGCGCGCGCGCCATCACCCCGAGCGTTCGACGCTGAGCCGCTCGCTCGGCCACGAGCTGATCGTGGCGGTGGATCGGCTCTCGATGCCGCTGGTGCAGGGCGACCGCCTGCTGCTGTGCAGCGACGGACTTTACAACGTGCTCGAGGCTCGCGAGCTCGAGCATCTGCTGCGGCCTGGCGGCGCGGCCGCGGCCTGCAAGGCGCTGATCGAGGCGGCCAACGCGCGCGGCAGCGCCGACAACCTTACCGCCGCGGTCTTCATCATGCGCGGCGCGACGCCGTTCGCCGAGGGCGGCGCCGGCATGGGATGGCGCGCGCGGTTGGGGAGGTTCTTTGGACGGAGGCGCTGAACGCGGCTGGCGCGCGCCGCGCGGCGCACCTCGGGCGTTCGCGCGCGTTGCGGGCGCCAGCGGCGCGGTGTTAACGTCCGCGCGCATGCGTTGCGGGGGCAGGCTCTGCCAATGATGCGCGAGGTCAACGCCGGCGAGAAGCTCGACCAGTACCTGCTCACCGAACTCATCGCGCGCAGCGGCATGGCGTCCATCTTCAAGGCCGTCGACCAACTGAGCGGCGCGGCTGTCGCGATCAAGGTTCCTTATCTGCAGTTCGAGAGCGACGTGGTCTTCTACGGCCGCTTCAAGCGCGAGGAGGAAGTCGGCCGCCGCCTCGATCATCCCAACATCATCAAGGTACTGGCGCCCCGGCACAAAAGCCGGATGTACATCGCGATGGAGTACGTCGATGGCGTCTCGCTGCGCGCGATCATGCGCGACGAGCGCCCGCTGCGCACCGCGCGCGCGCTGGACTTCGCTCGCCAGGTCTGCAACGCGATGGTCTACATGCACAGCCAGGGCGTCGTCCATCGCGACCTCAAGCCCGAGAACGTGCTGGTCACCGCCGCCGGCCAGGTCAAAATCATGGATTTCGGGATCGCCCTCGACGAGTCGGCCCGCCGGCTCACCTGGTCGGGGCTGTCGACCGCCATCGGCACGCCGGATTACATGGCGCCCGAGCAGGTCAACGGCCGCCACGGCGACGCGCGCACCGACATCTACGCGCTCGGCACGATGCTGTTCGAGATGCTGACCGGCAACCTGCCGTTTGCGGGAAGCAACGTGTACGCGGTGATGCGGGCGAAAACCGGCGAGGACCCGCAGCCGCCCAGCCGCTTCGTCCCCGGCATCGATCCGCAGCTCGAGGAAATCATCCTGCGCGCCATCGAGCGCGCGCCGCGCAACCGCTACCAGAGCGCCGCTGAGGTGCTGGCGGACTTGAATGCCCCCGAACGGGTCCGGCTGACCGGCCGGGCGACACGGCTGCATCCGCGCAGCCTGCGCGCACAGCGCGTGCGGCGGGCGTTGTGGATGGTGCTGTTCTTCGGATCGTTGGCGGGCATCTTCGTCTCGCTCATCTGGCTCGCCAATCGCTACCCGGCCGCGCAGCCGCGGGCCGGCCAGTCATTCCGTGGGAGGTGAGATGATGGCGCGTGCAAGGCGTGCTCGTGTGCTGGGCCTGGCGCTTCGCGCCGCGGCGCTGGCGGCCGCGACCGCAGCGCTGCTGGCCGCGGCCGCCGCCGCCCAGGCCCCGGTTTCCGCTCCATTGATTGAAGCCCATCCGCAGGCCTCGCTCACTTCCTCGCTCAACCTGGCCTGGGTGCTGGTCGGCGGGTTTCTGGTGATGTTCATGCAAGTGGGCTTCGCGCTGCTCGAGACCGGGTTCACGCGGTCCAAGAACGCGGTCAACACGATGGCGATGAACCTGATGATCTATCCGATCGGCCTCATCGGATTCTGGATGACCGGCTACGCGCTGATGATGGGCGGGGTGGCGCAATGGCCCTCGCTCGGCGCGGCCGGAATCGCCAGCCACGAGTTGAGCCTTAATCTGGGCGGCCACGCCTTCGGCGTGCTCGGCGCACGCAAGTTCGCGCTGCTGAGCGTCAGCCACGACCCGGCGAGCCTCGCGATGTTCCTGTTCGCGGTGGTTTTCATGGACACCGCGGCGACGATTCCGACCGGCGCGATGGCGGAACGCTGGAAGTTCTCGGCATTTTTCATTTACGGCCTGTTCATGTCGATGTTTCTTTACCCGCTCTACGGCAACTGGGTATGGGGCGGGGGATGGCTGGCGCAGATGGGCGTGAACTTCGCGCTGGGCCACGGCCACGTCGACTTCGCCGGGTCCTCGGTGGTGCACATGA
>JAKAVN010000201.1 GCA_021827495.1 Deltaproteobacteria bacterium
TAGGACCCGGTGTCGCGATACTGCCTAAATGTTTGCGAAATCGCGCCTATTTCCGGCATAACTGGCGCGCGGATGCTAAACATATTTGCGTTACACGACACTAGAACGCTGGGACCACAATGAACCGCGGCACTCGCCTGCTAAGATTGGCAGGTTACGAAGTATATTGTTCGACCAGCGGTAATTCTCTTTATGACACAATAGTACTATGTGAACATACGGAGGTTTTGTGGTGGCGCAAGCGTTCGAGAAAGACTTTTGGAAAAACGCGGCCAGCCGAAAAATTTGGGACGACATCGTCCCGGGCGAGCCGCGAAAGACGATTCCTTACACCCTGACGGTCGAAGCTATTCAGAAATATTGCCGGTCGGTCGGCGAGGATCACCCGCTCTATTTCGACGCGGATTACGCGCGCAAGACGCCTTACGGCGGACTGATTGCGCCGCCGTCGATCCATATCCTGCTGATGTTCGCCTGCACGCCGGCTGACGACTGGATGCGCACTCCAGGCACGGTGAATGCCGGTCAGGCGTGGAGCTATAACCTCCCGGCTCGCCCGGGGGACACGATCACCTTGCAGGCTCGCGCGCTCGACAAATTCATCAAGCAAGCGCGGCTTTTCGTCATTCACGACAACGTTTTTTTCAACCAGCGCGGCGCGGTGATCTGCAGCGGCCGCGGCTGGACCATCCGGCCGGTTTGAGGAGCATTTCCGATGTCCATCACGTTTGACAGTTTGGCTCCCGGCTACCGCATTGACGGTCCAGCCTTCGACGTGTCGCGCGAATCCATTCGCGCCTTCTGCGAGGCTTCGCTCGACTTCAATCCGCTGCATCTCGATGACGACTATATGAAGGGCAGCTTCGGGAAGACCAGTTTCGGCGGCATTATCATGCACGGCATGAACAATTTCGGGCTGATCACCCGCATGCTGACCGATTGGGCGTATCCGGCCAGCGCCGTGCACCGCCGGCTGGAAACGCGCTGGATCAAGCCGGTCAGGCCGGGAGACACGATCCGCCCGCACGGAACGCTGAAATCGAAGCTCGTCACCGCAAGGTCCCGCTGGGTCGTTATCGACGTCGAAGTCCGCAATCAACGCGGCGAAGTCGTGGCGACCGGCGAGGCGCTGGTCGAATTCCCTCTCACCGAAACCACAAGATGATTCTCGGCCGCAGTCTTGCGCGTAATGCCCAGCTTTATCCCGAGCGCGCGGCGATCATCGGGACGGACGGCGCCATGCAGGCATGATAGGAATGGCCAAGTAGACCTTGGCTTTCAGCGCCTTGGCGGTTTGTGGCTTCTTTCCTCTCTGGTTACAATCTCACCGCCTGATCACGCGTTCATGTGATGGCGCCTGCGAGAGGATTTCTTAGAGGATTTCTTAGATGACCAGCGGAGTCGATTACAGCAATTTCGTATCTGCCTTACGCACGCCCGGTGTCTTCTGTTTCCTTGACGGAATGGGCGGGGCGCAAACCGGGCAGTTCGCTCGCAAGGTCGAGCGGCTCGGATATAGCTCGCTTTGGTTCGCCGAGTTGTTCGGGCGCGAGGTCTTTACTCACGCCGCCTACCTTTTGAGCAATACCGAGAAGCTCATCGTCGCCGCAGCCGTCGCGATCATTCAGAAACGCGAACCGGTGACCGCATGGGGTGCGGCCAACACGCTTGCCGAGTTGTTCGACGGCCGCTTCATCCTGGGCCTCGGCGTCAGCCATCGGGAGCTGCAAGCGATGCGCGGCCTCACGTACGACAAGCCGCTCAGCTACATGCGCGCGTATCTGGCCAGGCTGAAGACCGTTGAGTATCAGGCGCCAAAACCGAAACAGCCCGCGCCGGTCGTGCTTGGAGCGCTGCTGCCCAAGATGATGCGGCTTGCGCTCACCGAGACGCAGGGCGCGCACACCTATTTCGTGCCGCCCGAACACACCGCCCGGGTGCGCGCAGCCGCCCAGCCGGACAAGTGGATTTGCGCCGCGCAGGCGGTTTACCTCGAAAGCGATCCGGTCAAGGCGCGCGCCGCGGCCCGCAAGTACACGAGCTTCTATCTTGGCCTGCGCACCTACGCGAAACATCTCACGCCGCTGGGATTTGGCCCCGGCGATCTTGCCAATGGCGGGAGCGATCGGCTGGTCGACGCGATCGTTGCCTGGGGATCGGAGGGCAAGATCCGCGAGCGCATCGCTGCCCATTACCAAGCCGGCGCCACTCACGTCTGCATCGTGCCGATCGCTCCCGACGGCAGCATGATTCCCGACCAACGTACGATCGAGGCGCTCGCCCCGCGCTAAATCGAGGGGGGATTAGGCGGTCTTTTCCAACGCGCGCACGACCGTAACGGTGGCGCGGCCCTTGCCCGCCGCAGCCTGCGGATCCAGACTGCTTCAGCGGCGCGCGCGCACTCTATCAGGCCGCCGCCGAGGGACGACACCATGCGCACCGTCGACTATTACTTCGACTTCTCCAGCACCAACAGTTACTTCTCGACCTTCATGCTGCCCGAACTATGCCGCCGCAACGGCGCGGTGGTGCGATGGCTGCCGCTGCACTTGGCCGCGCTGTTTCGCGGCACCGGGTTCGACGTGATGGCGATGACGCCGCGCAAGGCGCACTACTTGTGGCGCGACCATGCCCGCTACGCCGAGGCGACCGGGCTGCCGTTTCGCCGCCCGCGGCGCTTTCCGATGAAGACCGCGATGGCGCTGCGCGCGGTGCTCGCCGCGGCGCATGCGCCCGCTGCGCAGGGCGCGAATCCGGGCGGGCTATGCTCGGAGGCGGCGGGACGCCTCACCCAGGCGGTCTTCCGCGCCTATTGGGAGCGCGACGAGGATATCGCCGACCGCGCGGTGCTGGCGCGGAGCATCGCCGCGAGCGGACTCGCTCCCGACGCGATCCTCGCCGCGTCTGACTCCCAGGCGATCCGCGATGAGCTTGCCGCGATCGTCGAGCAAGCGATCAAACGCGGCGTCTTCGGCGCGCCGATATTCTTCGTCGGCGACGAGATGTTCTGGGGCAAGGACCGGCTCGACTTCGTCGAACGCTGGCTCCAGCGGACACCGCCGGATCTAGGTGACAACTGAGTAATGACGCGTCGCGCGGTCCCGCGTTCGCCACCACGCGCTCCTGCGCACCGCCCGCGTGCGCAACGCGCGCGCTCCGCTGGCGGCGCGCGGCTCTCCGCCCGCGCCGGCACCGTCGGATGGGGTGGCCTCGGCCATGCGGCCGCATGAAGCCTTAAAATTGAAAGCCGCCTTTAGCCATTTTGTAACAATTCGTGATCGAGAACCCCGGCGATTACCGTTGACGGGTGTAGCCCGTTAGGCTACGCTTATCACATGAAGATACGCAGCATCATTCACAAGGGCGTCAAACGCCTGTTCACGGAAGACCGCCCGCAGGGCGTGCCGGCCGCGACCGTGAATAAGCTCCGTATGATGCTGGCCTTCCTGCAGGACATGGAAAGCGAAGACGAGCTGCGAACGATCCCGGTGTGGAAAGCCCACAGACTGACTGGCGGCCGCAGGGGCGTCTGGAGCCTGCACGTCACGCCGAACTGGCGGCTGACCTTCCGCATCGAGGAAAACGAAATCTGTGGCTTGAACCTTGAGGACTACCATTGAAGGAGGAAACCATGCGTATGCTGAACCCGCCGCACCCCGGCGAATTTATCCGCTCTGAAGTTATCGAGCCGCTCGGCCTTTCCGTGACCGCTGCCGCCGAAGCGCTCGGCGTTTCGCGCCCGACGCTGTCGACCCTGCTCAACGGCAAGTCGGACCTGTCCGGCGACATGGCGCTGCGGATCGAAAAGGCTTTCGGCCCGAAAATGGAAACGCTGATGCGGATGCAGTCGTCCTACGACATCGCCCGCACGCGCAAGCGCGAAAGCAAAATCCACGTCCGCCGTCACGCCGCCGCGGCGACTGCCTGAAACGCAAACCATCCCCGGACCGGACGCACCCAGGCGCACTGCCCAAGCTTAAGCTATTCGCCCGTGGGCAGTGAATAGCGTGAAGGGTGGAGTGCTTGGGGCAATCAGGCCGCCGCATAGCCGGCTAGTTCGTCACTAGAATCTTGCAAACGGTGACTGCCCCACCTATATGGGTTGTTGAAATCGGGGCGTAAAACGGAAATCCCGGCTAAAAGACTGTCCGCCGAACGACATTTTACAGGCCACCGTGTATTGAGCGGGTTCACCGGCCATCGGAAGCAAGAAAGATAAAGGAAGGTTCCATCATGCCGATAAAAACGGCTGACCAGCAGCGACTCGATTCTTTATACGCCGAACACCACGGACGCTATGGCGGTCGCAAAGAAGACTACTTTGCTCTTCTCTACCTGACACGAAAATTTAAGGTCGACGTAGACGAAATTGCGCATCAGGTAGCGTTCCGAGGGAACGACTACGGAATCGACTCATACTTTTTCGACCGTGATGCCCGCAACCTTTATCTCTTTCAGTTCAAGTGGTCCGAGGATCATGGGCAATTTAACAGGTTGCGGAAAAAGGATTTTTGACCCCTAACAACATTAATCCAAGACCCACTTTCATGATCGTAGTAATGCTTACCCTTCGCCGCAATCGTCTTTCGCCGGGTTTTTCCGCAACCTGCTAAGGGATCGATGGAGCGCCTCGCGAAGGACGGGCTCGCGCGCGTGTTCGGAAGTGCGAATCAAGACCCTCAGCAAAATGACCTGTTGAGCTACCTCAAGAAGGACCTCAAAGAGCATCGGGAGCTGATTGACCGGGTTTACGTACACTTCGTGTTCAAGGGTGACGTCGACGCGGCAGAGAGGAGCGAGGGGCTGCCAAACCGTCTAGCAGGGTGTTGAGGAAGGGGTTTGATTAGTCAGTGTGATCGCCATTGCGGCGATAGACGGGCTGGATTCAGTCGCCGGGCTCGGCGGTGGTGGCTGGCCGAGGG
>JAKAVN010000202.1 GCA_021827495.1 Deltaproteobacteria bacterium
TCTGTGGTTGCTCCGGCGTCGATGAGCAGCGCAAAGCCGTCGCTGGCCGGCACCAGCGAGGCGATCGCGGGGCGGTCGACGCCCGGCAGGGTGCCGAGGATCATCATCGCCGCCGCCATCACCGCGCCCGAGTTGCCCGCGCTGACGAACGCGCTCGCCTCTCCACGCTTGACCATCTCGAGCCCGGCGTGAATCGAGGAGCGCGGCTTGTTCAGCACCGACTCCAGCGGCAGTTCATCCATCGCGACGCTTTCGGGCGCGTGCTCGATAGTGATCTTGAGCCCGCCGGTCTTGTGCTCGCCCAGATCGCGCGTGAGCAGGTCAAGGTCGCCGACCAGGACGATCTCGATGCCGAAGTCGCGCGCGGCCAGCACCGCCCCTTCGACGGTCGCTTTGGGGGCAAGGTCGCCCCCCATCGCGTCAACCGCGATTCTCACGCGCCGCTCCGAAACCGTCTACTCAGCGGTCTCGGCGAGCTGTCGTCCGCGGTAGGCGCCGCAGTGATGGCACACGTGATGCGGCAGCGTGGGTTCGCCGCACTGCGCGCAGGCGGCGGGGTTGACCGCGCGCAACGCATCATGGGCCCGGCGTTTGTTGCGCTTGGAGTGGGAGGTACGACGCTTCGGTGCTTGCATAGATGGTTACTCTTTCCCGTTTGGAATGGTTGCGCGGCTTCAGGAGCGCTCGACCTTGAGCGCACGCAGAACCGCCAGGCGCGGGTCGCTTGCCGGTTGCGCGCAGCCGCACCCGTGAAGATTGAGATTGGTCCCGCAGCGCGGACACAGTCCCCGGCAATCCTCGCTGCACAGCGCCCGGCTGGGAAGCGCGAGAATAAGCTGTTCGGCGACCAGCGGGGCCAGATCGACCTCCTCGCCGTCATAGAGCGAAAATTCCAGGTCTTCCGTGCGCAGCCGCCCCTCGCTGTCGTCGGCGGCAGCGCGCGGCGCCAGTACGAAGCGAAACGGGCGCGCGTTGGGCGCGCTGAACTCCTCCGCGCAGCGGGCGCACGAAGCGACCATCGGGGCGCTCAGCCGGCCTTTGAAAAACAGTTCCATACCGGCCCGGTAGTACGACAAATCGACCGCGATCGGGCCGCCCACCCGGAACTCGTGCACCGGACCCTGGGCGAGCCGCCGGTTAACTTCCTCCTCGGACTGGAGAAACGAGACCTCCCTGGCCTCGGCGGTTATTTCGTCGATACGCAGTCTCACGGCACATCACGCTTTCGGTGTGCGGCAATTATTACACGTCGCCGCGCGCGGTCAAACACGCTGGTTAGCCGCGCCATCCTTGCGCTTTTTAGCCCCGCTCCCGGCCCGCGACACCCCCGCCACTCCAATCCGGGGGCAATCCACCGCCAGCGCGCAGGCCCCGCAGCGCGGTCTGCGCGCGCCGCATATCACTCGTCCATGCAGGATTAGACGCATCGAGAACCGAGTCCATTCGGCGGATTTGAGCAGCGCCTGCAAATCGCGCTCGATTTTGTCGGGGTCGAACTCGCACGTCAGCCCCATCCGCCGCGCAAGCCGCCGCACGTGGGTGTCGACCACGAGGCCGGGTTGGCCGAAGACGTGGCCGAGCAGAACGTTGGCGGTCTTGCGGCCGACGCCGGGGAGCGCCACCAGGTCCTCCATGCGGGAGGGAACCTCGCCGCCGAAGCGCTCCAGAATGGCGTGCGCCGCTCCCTTGAGCGCGCGCGTTTTCTGGCGAAAGAAGCCGGCGCCGACAATCAGGCGTTCGAGGCGCCCGGCGGGCGCCGCGTCCATCGCGCGCACGTCGGGCACCTCGGCGAATAATCGCGGCGTCACCTGGTTTACGCGCTGATCCGTGCATTGCGCGGAAAGAATTGTCGCGGCCAGGCATTCCCACGGGGTCCTGAAATCGAGGCTGATGCGGGCCTCGGGATAAAGCCGGGCGAGCGCCGCGGCAATCCGCGCGGTGCGCTCGAGCAGACTTTTGCGGGACTCGCGGGCCATCGCAATTACGGCTGTGCCGCGCCGGCGCGCGGCGTTGCAGGCGCAATCGCGGGCGCCGCTGGATTGCACGCCTCAAGCTCGGCCTGTTCGCGCGCGCGGTCCCATCCCAACTCGGCCGCCATCAGGCGCGCCGCCTGCTGCGCCGCCGCACCGGCGGATCGTGGATGGCGCCACGAGAGCGCGGTGCGGCGCTGGATAAAATCGGCGACCGACGCCGCCATTTCATAACGCACCGCGTAAATGACCTCGGCGGCCGCCACCGGGCATCCCGCAACCAGCGGCCGGGCCAGTTCGGGCGATTGGCGCGCGAGGCTTGCCGGCACGATCGCGCGCGTCCCATAGCGCGCGGCCAGCGCCTCGCGCAAATCCGCCGGCAGCGCGGCCAGCGCCTGCGCGGCGCCGCCGGCGTCCTTGATTTCCACCCGGCGCGCGCCGGGCAGCGGCGTATCGAGCGTCGGCGAGCGCCCCGCGCCGCGGTCGAGAATCGACGCCGCGCGATCCACGACGCGCTCGGCGATCTCGCGATGGGTGGTCAGCTTGCCGCCGGCGACCGAGATCAGCCCGGAGCGGCTCTCGACCATAACCTCTTCGCGCGACACCGCCGACGGAGCGCGCCCATCGCCCGCCGCGCCCAGCGCGCGCAACCCGGCGAAGCTCGCGATGGCGTCGGCGACGGTAAGCTTCGCGCCGGGAAGGCTTTGCGAAACCACGTCCAGCAGGTAGGCGACGTCGCCCGGCCCGGCGGCGACGCACTCGCGGTCGCCGTCGAAGTCGGTGTCGGTGGTGCCGACCAGCACGGCGCCGCCATGCGGTATCACGAAAACGATGCGGCCGTGCGCGTCGCCCAGCACCAGCGCCTCGCGCACCGGCAGCCGTTCGCGGCCGATCACAAGATGCACGCCCTTGGTCAGGCGGACCGAGCGCGCGGCGGCCGGGTCGTCGAGCCGCCGGAGGTCATCGACCCACGGCCCCGCGGCGTTGACGAACAGGCGCGCGCGCAGCTCGAAGCGCGTCCCGCCGAGCCGGTCGCGCACCTCGGCCGCCGCGATCCGCCGCTGCGCGTGCGCGAAGTGCTCCAGTTCGACATAGTTGGCGATCGCGCCGCCATGATAAGCCGCGTCGAGCACGTTCTCGAGAGTGATCCGCGCGTCATCGCCGCCGGCATCGTAGTAAAGCGCGCCGCCCACCAGCGCCTGCGGATTGAGCATCGGCTCGGCCGCGAGCGCCGCCGCGCGGTTGACTGCGCGATGGCGCTCAGCGCGCGGCGGGCGGGCGAACAAGTCGTAGAGCCACAGTCCCGCGCCAAGCGCGATCCGGCCCGGGCCGCGGCCGCGATAGAGCGGAAAGAGCAAGCGCAGCGGCTTGACCAGATGCGGCGCGGTCAGCCGGCGCAGGCGCTCGCGTTCGGCCAGCGCCGTGCGCACGAGGCCGAGTTGGCCCTGCGGCAGATAGCGCAGGCCGCCGTGAATCAGCTTGGACGAGCGCGAGGAGGTCGCGCCGGCGAAGTCGCCGCGCTCGATCAGCGCGACGCTGAGCCCGCGCATCGCCGCGTCGCGCGCGATCGCGGCGCCGTTGATTCCGCCGCCGATGACCGCGAGGTCAAAGTTCGCGCGGGAAAGGCGCGCGATTTGCTCGGCGCGAATCAAACCAGTGTCCGCGGTTTTTCTCCTTTCGACGATTGGCTGACGGCCGCTATTTGAGCGCGCGGATCACCGCCGCGGCCATATCCCCGGTGCTCGCCTTGCCGCCGATGTCCGGCGTCAGCGTCCGCTCCGCACGCAAAACCGTGTCCACCGCGGCGCGTATCCGGCCGCCGGCGCGATCGTGGTCCAGGTAGTCGAGCAGCAATGCGCCAGTCTTGATCGCCGCGATCGGGTTGGCAATGCCCTTGCCCGCGATGTCCGGCGCGGTGCCGTGGACGGTCTCGAAAATCGCGCCACGCTTGCCGTAGTTGGCGCCCGGCACGAAGCCCAGCCCGCCGACCAGTCCGGCGCAAAGGTCGGAGACGATGTCGCCGTAGAGGTTTTCCAGCAGCAGCACGTCGAAGGCGCGCGGATTGGTCACCAGCCGCATGCACGCGGCGTCGACGATCTGTTCCTGGTAGGCGATGTCGGAATAGTCGCGGGCGACGCGCTGCGCGCATTTGAGGAACAGCCCGTCGGAGAGCTTCATGATGTTGGCCTTGTGAATCGCGGTCACCAGGCGGCGGCCGTGCTTGCGCGCATAGTCGAAGGCGAAGCGCGCGATCCTGGTCGAAGCGCGCGCGGTTATGATCTTGATGCTCTCGACCACGCCTGGCGCGACCTGGTGCTCGATGCCGGCGTAGAGATCCTCGGTGTTCTCGCGGATCACGATCAGGTCGATGCCGCGAAAGGGCGTATGCAGCCCGGCCTGGGTTATCACCGGGCGCACATTGGCGTAAAGGTCGAACAGCTTGCGCAGGTAAACGTTGATCGAACGATAGCCCGCGCCCACGCGCGTCTCGAGCGGCCCCTTGAGCGCGACGCCGGTGGATTTCAGCGAATCAATAAGCTGATCGGGCACCGGCGAGCCAAACCTCCTGAGCGCCGCCGCGCCGGCCAACTGGCGATCCCAATCGATCTTTACGCCAACGGCCTCGATCACCGTGACCGCCGCGCCGATAACCTCCGGGCCCACCCCGTCGCCGGGAATGAGCGTCACGCGCGGTGCCGCCGCCGCCCTGCCGCGCGCGCCGCGCCGGCCCTTGTTGTTGGCGCCGCCGTGGTGCGCGCCGTTAATACTCCCCAGTCCTGCCGGCTTCGCCATCCTGCCTCTTTCTCCTTGGATCAAAATGAGCGCGATCCCAAACCAACCCCGTTCCGGATCAACAGTTGACCAATCCTATGAATATATCCGAAAGGTTGGTGCCCGTCGGCCCGGTCACCAGGAGATCGCCGAGCGCCGCGAACAGC
>JAKAVN010000032.1 GCA_021827495.1 Deltaproteobacteria bacterium
GGCGGCGGGCGGCTTGTCGCTGCCCGGCTGCGCCCATTCGTCGACGTAGCGCATTCCGCGCTCGAGCAGTTGGCTCACGCGCGGGTCGGGCTCGGGGCCTTTCTTCGGCTTGTAGGCCACCACCGGCTCAGGCACGTAGCGCCGAATCAGGCTCTCCAGCGAAAAGTCGGCGCCCTCGAACTCGGTCGTATGATGGATCGAGCCGGTCGGACACGGCTCGCTGCACAGCCCGCAGTACATGCACTTGGCGATGTCGATGTCGAATTGCGAGATGGTCAGCTCGCGGGTCTGCGCGTTCTTTTCGCAGACGATCACGATGCAGTCGATCGGGCAGGCGCGCTCGCACGCGAGGCATCCCGTGCAAATCTCCAGGTCGACGTCGAGGATGCCACGATAGCGGAAGGGCAGCGTGTCCTGCACCCGCACCGGCGTGCGGTCGGGGTACTGGATGGTGTACGGGCGGCGGATCAGATGCGACGCGCTCACCGCCATCCCATCGAAGATGGTAAAGACCGCGTCCTTGATATGGCCAAAGTATTCGGATGCCGCTCCCATCGTCCCGCCGCACGCCCCGCTCAGATCGTCGGATGCAGGTACATCTCCATCCGCGAGCGTTTTAGATAATACATCACGCGCCGAATGAACAGCACGGCGATCGCCAGGCCCAGCGCGAACATCACGTAGCCCGCGACCGGGTTGCCGCCGGGCCAGATCGCCACCCATAGCGCCGTGCCGATCAGGTTGATGAAGGCGACGGGCACGAAAAACTTCCAGCACAGCGACATCATCTGGTCGATTCGCACCCGCGGCAGCGTCGCCCGCACCCACATCGAGGTGAAGACCAGGAACAGCACCTTGACGTTGAAGCTCAAGAGTTCGAGCACGTTCATCACCACCGGGCTCGAGCTGAGCCGCGGCGCCTGCCAGCCGCCGAGGTAGAGGGTCGTGATGAGCGCGCCGGCGATGAACATGTTGCCCCACTCGGCGAAAAAGAACAGCAGGTAGCGCATCCCGCTGTACTCGGTCGCGAAGCCGGCGACCAGCTCGGACTCGGCCTCCGGCAGGTCGAATGGGGTGCGATTGCCTTCGGCCAGCGCCGACATGTAAAGGACGATCGCCGCCACGAAGCAGAACGGATTCGAGAACAGGAACCAATGATACGGTTCCCATGCCTGGGCCCGGATAATGCCCTGCATCGAGAGCGTGCCGGTGATCAGCACGACCGGGAAGATCGACATCCCGGCGGGAATCTCGTAGCTGACGATCTGCGCCGCCGAGCGAATTCCGCCGATCAGCGACCATTTGTTGTCCGAGGCCCATCCGGCCATCAGCACGCCGACCACGGTCAGCGCCGTTATCGCGGTGAAGTAGAGGATGCCGACGTTGAGATCGGCGAGGATCAGCGCCGAGGAAAACGGCATCACCGCCCACGGCAGCACGAAGCCGAGCACGACCACGTACGGCGCCAGCTTGAACAGCCGGGCGTCGGCCTCGTCGGGGATGATGTCTTCCTTGAACACGTGCTTGAGGCCGTCGGCGAGCCATTGCAGCGAGCCATTGGGACCGACGCGGTTGGGTCCGACGCGGGACTGGATACGCGCCCACACGCGGCGCTCGACCCAGCTCACGATGCCGGCAAACGGAAAGGCCACGCCCAGGAAGACCACCGCGCTAAGCCCAAAGATGAAGAGCGCGTAAACGAGATCGCGCGGCGGATTTTTCCCGAAGTCACCGGCCGCGATCAGGCTGTCGATCCAGCTTTGCATTGCCGCCCTAGCGATCGATCTCCGGCGCGATGACGTCGAGACTCGCGATCAGCACCACCAGGTCGGCGATCATCAGCCCGCGGCTCAGCTTCTGAATGATGCCCATCGCGGCGAAGGAACCGGTCCGCACGTGGACCCGCCACGGATAGCCGCTGCCGTCGCTCACCACGTACCAGCCCTGGTCGCCGCGCGCGCTTTCCACGCGCACCTGGCATTCGCCGGCCAGCGGGCGGAAGTTGCGCACCACCTTGGCCAGCACCGGGCCGTCGGGCATCCGGGTGAGCGCCTGGCGCAGGATCTTGGCCGACTCCTTCATCTCGTAGATCCGCATCATGTAGCGGTCCATCGAGTCGCCGAGCGTGCCCCACTGGCCGTGGCCGATCGGAACGTCGAACTCGAAGTCGGGGTAGACCGAGTACGGCAGGTCCTTGCGCACGTCCCACTTGACGCCGCACGCGCGCAGGTTGGGCCCGGCCAGGTTGTAGTTGATCGCGTCCTCGCGGCTGATCGGAGCGACGTTGGCCAGGCGCTGGATGCAGATCTTGTTGTAGGAGATGAGCGCGTTGTATTCGTCGAGAATCGGATCGAGATGCTCGAGGTAGGCGAGCGCCTTCTCGCGCCAGCCCGGCGGCAGGTCCCAGGCGACCCCGCCGATGCGCATGTAGTTGAAGGTCAGCCGCGCGCCGCACAGCTCCTCGATCAGATCATTGATCATCTCACGCTCGCGCAGCGCGTGCAGAAAAGGCGTCATCGCCCCGATGTCCATCCCCAACACGCCGACCGTGAGCAGGTGCGAAGCGATGCGGTTGAACTCGGCGGCGATCACCCGGCAGTATTCGCCGCGCCGCGGCACTTCGATGCCCGCGAGCTTCTCGCACGCCATCCCCCAACCCTGGTTGGTGAACATCGCGCACACGTAGTCGACCCGGTCGGTGTACGGCATGAAGCCGTGATAGCCGACCTTCTCGGCGATCTTCTCGATCGAGCGATGCAGGTAGCCGACATCCGGCACGGCCTCGCGCAGCACTTCGCCGTCGGCGCGAATCACAAAGCGCAGCACCCCGTGGGTCGAAGGATGCTGCGGACCCATGTTGAGGGTCATCTCCTCGGCGCGCAGTGTCTGTTCGGCCGTGCCGCTCATTTTTTCTTCTGCCGATCCAGGCGCACGATTGGGCTTTCGCGCACGGTCGCGATGCCGTGATACTCCTGCGGCTCGACGAAGTCCTTGCGCAGCGGATGGCCGGGCCAGTCCTCGGGCATCAGGATGCGGCGCAGGTCGCTATGGCCCTCGAAGTTGACGCCCACCAGGTCGAAGATTTCCCGTTCCATCCAGTTGGCCGATTTCCAGACGCCTTCGACGGTTGCGACTTGCGGGTTCTCGCGCGGAAGTTTGACCTTGAGCACGGCGCCGTGGCGATGGCGATACGAAAACAGATGGTAGACGACCTCGATGTGATCCTTGTAATCGACGCCGGTCTCGTTCGAGAGGCAATCCATCGCAAGCTCCGGGCCGTCGCACAAGTAGCGGCAGATTTCGACCAGCGCGCCCGGGTCGACCACTGCGAACGGGTCGGGCTTTTTCTCAACCGTCTCCAGGACGCGCTCGCCGAAGCGCTCCTTAAGTCGCTCATATATCTGGAGCGGCTCCATCGCCGGCGGCGCTTAAGCGGCCTGCTCCTTGGCGCGCGGCGCCTTCGCGAGCCAGCGCTCGGTCATGATCTTTTCCTGCAGCTTGAGCAGGCCCTCGGTCAGCGCCTCGGGGCGCGGCGGGCATCCGGGCACGTAGACATCGACCGGGAGGACCTTGTCGACGCCGTCGCACACCGAGTAGGCGAGCTGGAACAGTCCGCCGCAGTTTGAGCAGCTCCCCATCGAGATCACGTACTTGGGATCGGGCATCTGGTCATACAGCAGCCGCGTGCGCAGCGCCATCTTGAGCGTCAGCGTCCCCGCGATGATCATCAGATCCGACTGGCGCGCCGAGGCGCGCGGGGTGACGCCGAAGCGCTCGATGTCGGCACGCGGGCCGCCCGTATGCATCAACTCGATCGCGCAACAGGCCAGTCCGAAGAGCATGTACCAGATGCTCGACTTGCGCATCCAGTTGATGAGCTCGTCGGTCTTGGTGGTCAGGACATAATCCGGCAGGCTGTTTAACAGCGGCATTCTGCAACCTTCACGCCTATCAATCTACGCTATCAGTCAGGGACTTTCTTGATCCATTCGAGGTCGTGCTTGACCCAGACGTAGGCCAGTCCCACGAACAGGATCAACAGGAAGATCAGCAGTTCGCCGAGCGCGAATAGCCGCTGGCCATGGCGGACCCACTCCGAGAACACGGCGGCGACCGGGTAGATGAAGGCGACTTCGACCTCGAAAATCACGAAGATCAGCGCGATGAGGTAGAAACGGACGTTGAAGTTTATCCAGGCGCGTCCGGTGGGCGGCTCGCCGCACTCGTAGGCCATCAGCTTGCGCGCATACGGATTGCTCGGCGCCAGCAGCTTTTGCAGGCCGACGAGCAGCGCCGAGACGCCGAGCGCAAGAATCATCAAGGCCAATGCGACGCTGAATTGGAAATACATTAGAACATTAGCCTGGGTGCACGGCTCCGCCGATCAGTCCGACCACCGCCTGTTCCTCATCCAACCCTGATGTAATGGGCGAGAATCAGCCTGTCAACTCGGGCTGGTTTTATCAACCCTCGCGTGGCCGCTGCATCTTCCGGCTTTTCCATGGGTCAGATAAGCGTGGTGCTGGCGGGCTCGTCGATCACGCGGTTTTCAATATGGCCGATACGCTCGATTTCGATCCGTACCACGTCGCCGGCCTTGAGCCAGCGCGGCGGCTTCATCGCCAGCGCCACGCCCGACGGAGTCCCGGTTGAAATGATGAGGCCCGGCTCGAGCGTGCATACGGTGGAGAGCGTCTCGATGAGTGAGAAGCAGTCGAAGATCAGGTTGCGCGTGTTGGAATGCTGGCGCTCCTCGCCATTGACCAGGGTGCGCAGTTCGAGCGCGTGCGGGTCGCCGATTTCGTCCGGCGTCACGATCCATGGCCCGGTCGGGCCGTGGGTGTCCCACGACTTGCCGAGCGTCATGGTGGCCGCCTTGCGCTGCCAGTCGCGCACGCTCACGTCGTTGACGATCATGTAACCCGCGATAACCTCGCGGGCGCGCGCGCGCGGCACGTGCCGGCAGCGCCGTCCGATAACCAGTCCCAGCTCGCCCTCGTAATCGAGCGCCGCCGAGGCGCGCGGCAGATGAATCGGGTCGTAGGGCCCGTTGACGCAGCTTATCTGCTTGTTGAAGAAGATCGGGAAGGCCGGACGCTCGCGGCCGGTCTCTCCGATATGGTCGGCATAATTGAGGCCAATCGCGAGAAACTCGGGCGGCCGCCGGATTGGCGCCTCGAGCTTCACCTGGCCAAGCGCGATCCGGTTCTTGCCCGCGGCCGCGGCGCCGCGCGCGCGATCCATCGCGCTGCTGCCGCCCGCCAGCAACGCCGCCATCTCGCGCGGCAATTCCGGCGCGGCTGCGGCAAGATCGACCACCACGTCGTCAACCACGACGCCGATTCGGGTGCTCCCCTGATGAGTGAACGTTGCGAGCTTCATGGCATTCTCCCCGCTCGCGCAACCGGGCGCGCGCCGAATGGACCGAGCTTGTCGAGGTCGCGGGACGCCTTGACGATCTATATATAACAGTTACTTCAAACGCTTGAAGACCGATTCCAACACCTCGGCGCGCAGCCAGGCGCCGTGCTGGTCCGCGCACGCCATCATCGCAACGCCGCCGCGAGTCTCGGCAACCAGCGGCTTGCGGCATTGCGGACACAGCGCCTGCTCGCCCTTTTTGCGCAGTTTCTCCAGGAGTTCCTGGTCGCGCTGATGGGCCCACTGTTCCTCGCGCGCGCGCTCGACGTCGCGAAACTTGTCTCCAAGGCGATCTTTTTCGTCCATCCCTTGTTTATCCTGCCCCTTTGTTCCGCCTTTATTTCGGGGTGATGGCCATAGCGCCGCGCCGCATCACTCGTCCCGCCGCCCGGAGCGTCCCTCGCCAGAGAGCATTTCCTTGACGAGCTTGCCGCTACGCGCTTTTTCGACTGTCTCCTCGAACTTGCTTCCCAAGTCCGCGCCCAATTCCTTGGCGCGCTTCTTGGCCCACAGTCCGACGTTGCGCGAGTCACGGTAGAACGAGTCGTCGCGGGGCCGCGAGGTGTCGAAGTCCGCCAGCCGCGACGCCTCGCTCGCAACCACCGCGAATGACGACATCACGCGCTTAAGCCGCGCCGCTCCGCACGCCGGACAGGCCAGCCTTGGCCGCCGCCGCGAACCCATCACGACGTGCGAGCTTACTTTCGCACAGGCCGTGCATTCGTATTCATAGATCGGCATCCAAGCTGAGAATAACTCCGCCGAATGAAGCGGGCAAACCGCGCACGTTTGGCTTTGAGACCCGGCCGTTGCTAGCATCGCGCGCAAAGCCGCCAACTTCTGAAGGAGAACCACCGATGAAGCTCTACGACAGCAAGCTGGCGCCAAATCCCCGCCGCGTGCGGATCTTCCTGGCCGAAAAGGGCGTGCAGGTTCCCGACGAACAGGTCGACCTCGCCAAGGGGCAAAACCGTACGCCCGAGTTCTTGAAAATCAACCCGATGGGCGGGGTGCCGGTGCTGCAACTGGACGACGGCGCCAACCTTGCCGAATCGGTCGCGATCTGCCGCTACTTCGAGGAGACCCATCCCGAGCCGCGCCTGATGGGGGGGCGACGCGCGCGACAAGGCGCTGGTCGAAATGTGGCAGCGGCGGATGGAACTGAATCTGTTCGCGATGGTGACCGGATGCTTTCGTAACACGTCGGAGTTCTTCAAGGGACGCATCCCGCAGGTGCCCGAGTATGGTGAGATCTGCCGGCAGGCGGCGCAGCGGACTTTCGGCCTGGTTGACGGCTTCCTTGCCGAGCGCAAATTCATCGCCGGCGAGCGTTACACCATCGCCGACATCACGGCGCTGGTGGCGATCGACTTCGCCAGGCTGATCAAGCTGCGGGTAGCGCCCGAGCGGAAGAACCTGGCGGGATGGTACGAGGCGGTGTCCTCGCGTCCGAGCGCCAAGGCTTGAAACTCCCGCAAAGCCTATTACGGTAACGCCGCGGGGCCGGCGCTTTTGCGCTGGCCCGCTTCGTCAGCGGAAGGATCAGCGACACCACCAGCCGCAGGATCCAGCTTATCGACTCCTGAACTATGTCCGCCTTTCCCGCCATTTGTTTTACCAACACTCCCGAATGCCGCTCCGATGTCGCGGCTTCCTCCACTACAGACCGCGAAATCCGAAGCCTCGCCAAAGATTCGAGTCCGTTGACTCGCTTTACTAACACTCCCGAACGCCGCTACCTGTCGCGGCCGTCACCACTGCTGCTCGAAAAACCTCAGGCCGCCGGGGATGGGGCCAACCGCTCTATTTGGTCGCACCGGCGCCTGAATTCGAAGCGGCCGGAGTGGACGCGGGCGGCAGTTCATACAGCGCGGGCGGCCCTCCCCCGCCGATAAGAGTGGAGCGCATCATGAGCTTCAGCCGGCTGCGAAGCGCCGGAGCGATACGTGAAAGTCCGCGCGGGCGCGCGACGACGTACACCGGGCGATTCGCCGCGGCGGCGGATGCGCCGGCCTGGTCCAGTCCCCAAATGCCACGGCCGTAATAAAAGGACAGCTCGTAATCGCGGCCCCACGCGACGTAGAGCGGCGCGCCGCCGATGCGGCGATGAACCTCCTGTGCGAAGGTCTTCACGGACCGCTCGCGCGCAAGCTCGGATCTGAGCGTGCCGGCGAAAAGCGTTGAACCGGCCAGTGCGATCAGCCCAAGCCCCGCGCCCGACCACAGCGGGCGGCGGGCAAGCAGCCCGGCAAACACGGCAAGCGCCCCAAGGATCGCGCCGGCGGCGAAAATCGCGAACGGCAGCGCGCGCTGGCCCATCCCGCCGATGAAGAGTTTCAGAAAATCGGCGTCGCTCGATTGCAGCCCGGCGGAAAACGCGGAGAGCAGGCGGGGCTGAGGTGCGGCGATCAGCGCACCGATGACCGCGGCCAGAAAAGCGGCCGCGATTAGCCCCGCCGTGAGGTCGCGGATTCTGCCCGGCAGGGAGCGCTCGTGCGCCGGCGCAATTGCCGCGCCGGTGAACAGCGCGGCGAACAGGATCGCCAATCCCGGCAGCGCGGGCAAAATGTAATCGTCGCGCTTGGAACTCGCCATCGAGAAGAAAATCAGCACCGCCAGCACCAGGCTCAACTGAAACAGCAGCGGCTTGCGCGCCCGCTCATCCCAGCCGCGCCGCCAGAGCGCAATCGCCAGCGCCACGGCCAGCAGGCTGAGCGGCAGCGCGCCGCCGAACATCCGCACCGCGATATACCAGATCGGCCGCGACGCCTCGCCCGTCCCGCCCAGCGCCGACGGCATGAAGTGGCCGAAATTCTCGGACAGAAACACGCCGACCACGAGCCGCCCACCCTTGACGAAGGCCGGGACGTACCAGCACGCGCCGATCGCGATCGCGCCGCCCGCCATCAGCCACGGCCATCCGCGGCCCAGCACCTCGAGCGGGGATCGCCTGATCAGCCACAGGTAGATAAGGCCGGAGAGCCCGATCAGCACGATCGCAACCGGGCCTTTGGTCAGCACCGCCAGTCCCAACAGGACGCCGCCGAAAACCGGCGTGGCGCGTGAGCCGCCCCCTTCCAACAGCCGATACACACAGCACCACGCCGCAAAGAGCAGCAGGCAAAGCAGCATGTCCGTCAGGTCGACCGTCGCGCGCGAGGCAAACCCGTAGATGCCGAGCACGAAGGCCAGCGCGAGCCATCCGGTGGACTCGCCGATGAAGGCCGCGCTCCACCCCATCACCGCGGCCGCGAGCAGGATGCCGGAGGCCAGCGAAACGAGGCGCGCGCTCACCTCGTCGACGCGGCCGGCGCCGGCCTTCACGGCCACTGCCGACAGCCAGTAGTAAAGCGGCGGCTTGCGGTCGATTCCGCCGTAATTGTCGACCGGTAGCAGCCACTGTCCGCGCTGAGTGATGCCCTCGATCCACTGCGCCGACTGCGTTTCCTGGTCCTTCTCAAACGGCGCGCTGATGCCGAGGCTCAACACCACCACCGCGGCCACCAGCGCGCCCGCCATCGCTCGTTGTGTCCCCCAACATGGGCGCACTTCGCTCGCCATCGGCGGCATGCCGCTAGCCGCGAGGCGCCGGCGCGCCGCGGCCCAGGCTCTGGAGCGGCAGGGCCCATCGGTACTCGAAACCGCCCGCCGCGTCGAACATCGCGAGGTCCATCACTTCGGCATTGTGCGCGTAGCCCGGCCGGCCGCGGCGATCGACCAGGATGACCCCGGCCTGGCCGCCGCTGAGCGCTGCCAGTTCGGCGATCGCGCGCTCCGCGACCGCCCGCGGCTCGCCGCGCCGGAGCGCCATCACCGCCTCGCGGCAGAGCGCGGCCTTAATGATGGCCTCGCCCTGCCCGGTGGCGGCCGCCGCGCCGGGCGCGTCGGCGAACGTGCCGGCGCCGATTATGGCCGAGTCGCCGACGCGTCCGGACAGTTTGCCGCTGACTCCTCCGGTCGAAGTCGCCGCCGCCAGCACGCCGCGGGCGTCGAGTGCGACCGCACCGACGGTGCCGAAGCGGCCGGGAGCGCCGCCCGCGGCGCTCCCGGCCGCTTCGGCGCGGCGCGCCATCGCACCGCGCCACCGCTCGCGCGCCCGTGGCGTCACCAGATCTTCGGGGCGGCACAGAGCGATACCGGCCCGCCGCGCAAGGCGCTCCGCGCCGGCCCCGGCCATCAGGAGGTGTGGCGTATGCTCCATCACGGCACGCGCGAGCAGGATCGGATTGCGCACGCGGGTGATGCCGGCGACCGCGCCGGCGCGCAGTTCCGCGTGCGGGCGCGCTCCGCGCGCTGCGCCGCGCGGGTTTGCCGCCGCCACCGCGGCGCGGCGCGGCGGTGGCACGGCCACCATCACCGACGCGTCCATCTCCACGGTTCCCTCAATCGTCAGCAGCGAGCCGAGGCCGGCGTTGAACAGCGGATGGTCCTCGAGGGCGCGCACCGCGGCAATGACGGCATCGAACGCGCCGCCGCCAGCGCGCAAGATTTCCGCGCCGGCCTGCACCGCCGCCAGCATCCCGCGCCGGCGCTCCGGGCGCTCCGCGGCCGGGCCGCGGCCGCCCGCGCCGCCATGCGCAATCAGCACCGGAGTTATGCGCATGCGCTCCACGTCATGGCGCCGGGCGGCGCGCCCAGATGAACAGCCGGCGGAAGTTGAAGGTCAAAGGCCCGCGCGTGCCGTACGCCTGCTCCAAGCGCGCGGTCAGCGCCGCGACGAAAGACTCGCGCGCAACGGCGTCGAGCGGATCGAGGTAAGGTCGCAACGCGGTTGCGCGGCACCATGCGGCGATCTCGGCGGGCGCGCCCATCGGATGGTGAAACGTATGGTAGTAGCAATCGACGCCGGCGAAACCGATCTCGCCAAGCATCCGGAGGTAACCCGCGGGCGCGGCAACCGTGCTGGAGGGCAGCCTGATGCTGGCGAGCCGCGCGCGCCACGGTTGCTCGTGCGCCAGCGCGTCGATCGTGGTCAGCGCGGTCTCGTGATCGTTGGCCGGCATCTGGACTACCAGCCGTCCGCCGGGCGCCAGCGCCTGGAAGCAGCGCGCGAAGACTTCGCGATGCCCCGTGAGCCATTGGAACGCGGCGTTGGAGAGGACCATCGAGTACTCGCGCCGGGCGCTGAATTCGCGGATGTCGCCAAGGACAAAGCGCAGCCGCCCGCGAAGAGCCGGCTCCAGCGCCTCGCGCAGTTTGCACGCGCGATCGATCATCGCGGGCGACGAATCCAGGCCGACCGCCGCGCCGCCGGCGCAGCGGCGCCCCAGCTCGGCCGTATTCTCGCCGCTGCCGCAGCCGAGGTCGATGATCCGCTCCGCGCCGCCGAACTCGAGCCGCGCCATAATCGCCGCGAAGGGCTCGGCGCGATAACGTCGAAACCTGTTGTAGAGTTCGGGATCCCAGTCGGCCATTGCACCACCGCCCAGCAGGCAGCATAAAAGGCCCCGCCGGGGCGAACAAGGCGCTGCCGGCGCATGCGCGGCGGCGGCTGGCAGCTCAGTAGCCGAGCGCCGGGTCAACCTGGTTGAGCAGCGGCTGGCCGGCGCCGAAGCGGCGCAGGTTGTCGGCGAACAACTCGCAACAGGTTTCGACGTAGCCCTTGAAGGCGCCCGCCATGTGCGGCGTCAGGATGGTGTTCTCCATTTCCCACAGCGGACTGTCCGCCTCCAGCGGCTCGCGCTCGAAGACGTCGAGCCCGGCCCCGCCGATACGGCCCGCGCGCAGCGCCTCGATAAGCGCCCCCTGGTCGATGACCTCGCCGCGTCCGACGTTGACCAGATAGGCGTGCGGCTTCATCGCGTTGAACTCGCGCTCGGCGATGAATCCGCGGGTGGCTTCGGTGAGCGGCAGCGTGACCGTCACGTAATCGCACTCGGCGAGCATCGCCACGCGCTCGCCGGGGCCATACAAGCGCTCGGGGATGCTGCCGTCGGGATCGCCGAGCCCGGCGGGCATCCATCCTGGATCGGCGCGCACGGCCGGGTTGCGCTTGAGCGCGATCACGCGCATTCCGAGCGCCCGCCCCAGCCGCGCCGTCTCGCGGCCGATTGAGCCGTACCCGACCACACCCAGCGTATGGCCGCGCATCGCGTCGACCAGCGACATGAAATCTTCCGAGCGGCGCCATTCGCGATTCATCTGCGCGCGGATGAGCGAGTGCAGCTTGTGCGCAAACGCCAGCATCGAAGCGATCGTGTACTCGGCCATCGTGGCCGAATGGATTCCGCTGGAAGTGGTGATCGCGACGGAATTATCGAGATGCCCCTTCATCACATGATCGGCGCCGGCGCTCAGGAGCTGAATCCACTTTAGGCCCGGCACCAGCCGCATCATCTCGGACGACACCCGGAAAGTGAACAACACGTCGCATCCGTTCGCCGACGCCAGCAGCTCCGCCATCTCCTCGGCGGTGCGGCATTGGCGATCGACGATTTCGGCGCCGGGCGCGGCCTGTTCGACGAGCGCGCGCTGCGGCGGCCTAAGCCTGACTGTGCAAACTATTTTCATGGCCCATTCGTCACCACTTTGGCATGCTCAGTTTACGGCGTTCAAGGCTGCCGAAGGCGTTGAGAATTGTCGGCAGCGTGCGCTTGAGGCTCCGATCCGCAGCCCCTATCATCATTGCGACGGCTGCCAGGCCGACGGACTCCAAATGATGGACCTCGCTCGGCTCGCTTTTTGTTCCGCGCTCGCTATCGCGCTCGTGTGCGCGCGGCCGGCGGCCGCCCAGACACAGAGCGGCACCAAGAGTATCCCGGCCGGCGGCGACCAGACGCTGGTGATTCCGCCGACAGCGCCGTCTGGGGTGCAACCGAGCACGCAGGCGCCTGCTGCTCCCGCGGGGAGTGCACCGCAGCCCGACCTCGGCTCCGATAACGCTCCGCTGCCCGCGGATTTGCCCGCGCCTGAGAATCGCGGCCCGCGCCCCTACCTCGGCATATCGGTGTTGTACACGGTTTCGATGCGCGACGGGCAGCAGGTCGGCGGGCTCCAGGTGATGGACGTCGACGCGGACAGCCCCGCCTCGCGCGCCGGGCTGAAGGCGCCCACGCCGATGACCACGGTTGGCGCCAGCGGCACCACCGCGGGCGAGTTGCTCGGCCCGCTCGATGCGGCGCTTAGGCCGCTGCTCGCCAAGTCGGGCCAGCTCGGCGAGGACGGCGACCTGATCGTCGCGATCGACGACCATCGCGTGACCAGCGACTCCGACTTGCCCGACCGGCTTGCCGAACTCCATCCCGGCGACATCATCTACCTGACCGTGCTGCGCCAGCAGCGCGGCGGATCATACACGACCGTCAAGCTCCCGGTGACGCTGGGCTTTCCGAAGAGCGCGGCTCGCTAAGCGCGCGCCGGGAGTCCGCGCGAACGACCGGGGCGGGCGCCTTTGCTATTATCGATTGGATCATTACCTTTAGTTTGACCTTTAATTCGATCCTTTATTTGACCTTTAATTCGGCGATTCATCGCGGGAGCTATCGAGGACCAATCGGAGCGGTCGAAGATCGACTTGGAACGGAGTCTGAAAGAGGCGGCGAGCGAGCTTAAGGCGCGCCTGGATGGCGGCGGTGTGCGGCGCTTTCCGCTGATGGGGCTCAAGGGAGCGGCGAGTGCGCTGATGCTGCGCGAGGCCGCGCTCGCCCTGGGCCGCCCGATCCTGGTGGTGACGGCGCTCGCGCGCGAGGCCGAGGCGCTGGCGAGCGAGGCCGGCTTCTTCCTCGACGAGGCGCCCGAGCGCGATCCGGCCGCGCGCCGGGTCCATCTGCTGCCTGCCTGGGAGCTGAAGCCGTTCGCCCATCTCTCGCCGCCGGTGCATACGCAGGCGGCGCAGCTCGCGGCGCTATACGCGGCGTTGCGCGGCGAGTCGCCGATGCTGATTGCGTCGGCGGAGGCGCTGCTGATGCGGACCATTGCGCGGCCGGTGTTCGAAGCCTCGGTGGTCCGAATCGCCGCCGCCGAGACGCTCGACCTCGAGGCGCTAATCGACGCGCTCAGCGCGCTCGGCTACCAGCGCGTGCCGCAGACCGAAGAGCCGGGCGACTTCAGCGTGCGCGGCGGAATCGTCGACATCTTCTCGCCGCTGTACAACAACCCGGTGCGTATCGAGCTGGAAGAGGACATCGTGACCTCGGTGCGCCGGTTCGACCCCGCCTCGCAGCGCTCGCTGGGCGAGACGCGCGAGGCGATCGTCATCCGCACGCGCCATGTGCCACCGATCGCGCTCAAGGACGACAAGCTGCGCGAGCGTGTGGCGCTGCGCGCGAGCGAGATCGGGCTGGTGCGCAAGGAGCTGGCCGAGCTGAGCGACTCGCTGGCCAATGGGCTGCTGTTCCCGGGCGCCGAGCTGTTGACCCCGCTGCTGTTCGGCCGCCCGCTCGACACCGTCTTCAGCTACCTGCCCAGCGGCACGGTGGCGTGGATAATCGAGCCGGGGCGCGTGCTCGCCGAGGCGCTCAGAATCGCCGCGCAAACCGCCGCCGAGGCCGCGGCCGCGCAGGGCAAGCCTTCATTCCATCCGCTGCCCGAGTCGCTCTACCTCAGCGCGGATGAATTCGAGAACGCGCTGGGCGCGATGACCGCGGTCGAGGTAGGTTCGCTGGTGACCGTGGCCGCGCCGCGCGAGGGCTGGGCGCCGCCGATCGCGGTCAGATGCCAGCTCAGCCTCAAGCTCGGCGCAACTTCGCTCACCGGGCCGCACACACCGCCCACCTTCGAACCGCTCGCCGCGGAGCTGCGCGAGGTGCGGCGCGGACATAGCCGCGCGCTGATGGTGGTCGAAGGAGCCGGCCAGGCCGCGCGCCTGCGCCGCCATCTGGAGGCCTACGGCCTCGAACTCAACACCGAGTGCAAAAGCTTCGGCGCGTTGCTCCAATGGCCCGACTTCCGCCCCGTGATCATGGAGGGCGAAGTCTCAACGGGCGCGGTGCTGCAGGCCGACGGGCTCTATGTCTACAGCGAAGAGGACATCTTCGGCGAGCCGCGCGTGCGGCGGCGCTCGCGGCCGGCCTCCAAGGGCGCGCTGCTCAACCTGGAGGAGCTCAAGCCGGGCGACGCCGTGGTGCATATCGATCACGGGATCGGGCGCTACCGGGGCCTGCGCCACATGAAAGTCGCCGGCACCGAGGGCGATTTTCTCGCGCTCGAATACGCGGCCGGCGACGCGATGTACGTGCCGGTGGAGCGCATCAACCTGGTGCAGCGCTATATCGGCGGCGATGGCGAAGCGCCGAAGCTCGACAAGCTCGGCGGCGGCTCATGGGACCGCGTCAAGCGGCGCACCAAGGAGGCGGTGCTGGCGATGGCCTCCGAGCTGCTCGACATCTACGCCGCGCGCGAGGTCATGGAGGGCCATGCCTTCGCCCATCCGGGGGCCGACTATACGGAGTTCGCCGAGCGCTTCGAGTTCGAGGAAACGCCGGACCAGCTCGCCGCGATCGACGAGGTCATCCGCGACATGTGCCGGCCCAAGCCGATGGACCGGCTGATCTGCGGGGACGCCGGCTTCGGCAAGACCGAGGTGGCGCTGCGCGCCGCGTTCATCGCGGTGATGGACGCGCGGCAGGTGGCGATGCTGGTCCCGACCACGGTGCTGGCGGAACAGCACTGGAACACGCTGCGCAAACGCTTTGCCGGCTACCCGGTGCGGATCGAAATGGTCTCGCGTTTCCGCAGCCCGCGCGAGAACCGGGCGGTGATCGAAGACGTGCGCCGGGGCCAGGTCGATATCGTGGTCGGGACCCATCGCCTGCTCCAGGGCGACGTCGAGTTTCCCCGGCTCGGCCTGCTGATCATCGATGAGGAGCATCGCTTCGGCGTCGCCGACAAGGAGCGCGTCAAGCGGCTGCGCAAACTGGTCGAGGTCCTGACCCTGACCGCGACGCCGATTCCGCGCACGCTGCACATGGCGATGCTCGGTATCCGCGACCTGAGCGTGGTCCAGACGCCGCCGCCGGATCGCCAGGCCATCCGCACCTTCGTGGCGCATTTCGACGACGGGCTCTTGCGCGAAGTCATCATGCGCGAGCTCAACCGTTCCGGGCAGGTGTTCTTCGTACACAACCGGGTCGAGAACATCGATTACGTCGCGCGCCATCTGCGCGGGATCGTGCCGGAGGCCAAAGTCGCCGTCGCGCACGGCCAGATGAAGGAGCGCCAGCTCGAGAACGTGATGCGCGAGTTTATCGAGAACCGCGTCAACCTGCTGGTGTGTTCGGCGATCATCGAGTCGGGACTCGACATCCCCAACGCCAACACCATGATCATCAACCGCGCCGACCACTTCGGCCTGGCCCAGCTCTACCAGTTGCGCGGCCGGGTCGGGCGCGCGCGCCAGAAGGCTTACGCCTACCTGCTCATCCCGGGCGAGCACATCATCACGCGCGACGCCAAAAAGCGCATCGCGGCCTTGCGCGAGCTGGTCGAGGCCGAAAGCGGCGGCGGCTTCAAGCTGGCGATCCGCGACCTCGAGCATCGCGGCGCCGGCAACCTGCTGGGCCGCGAGCAGTCGGGCCAAATCACCGCGGTCGGCTTCGAGCTGTACACGGAGATGATGGAGCAGGCGATCCACGAGCTGCGCGGCGAGCCGCTGCGGCCCGACTTCGAGCCCGAGCTCAGGCTCGGCATCCCGGCCTACATCCCGGACAGCTTCGTGCCCGACGAGGGCGAGCGGCTGGTGTTGTACCGGCGGATGGCGCGGGCCGCTGCCAGGGCCGAGCTCGACGCGCTGCGCGAGGAGATGCGCGACCGCTTCGGGCCGCCGCCGACGCTGGTCGACAACCTGCTGGCGGCGATGGACCTGCGCCGGCGCATGCGGGAGATGATGCTGCTGAGCGCGATATTGAAGGGCGACCAGCTCGAAGTGAAATTTCATCCCGAGGCGCCGGTGGACACGGCCAGGCTGGCCGCGCTGGCCGGCGCCAACCGGCGGCGGATCCGGCTCACCCCTTCGTTCCAGGTGGTGGTGCGGATCGAGACCGGCGCCGGGGAAGCCGGCAACAATTATGAATTGCTATTCGAGCAGCTCGACGGTGTCTTGCAGGCATTGGCGGCCTGTGAAAAGTTGGAGGCTGGGCCGGGCCGCCCCGCCGGGCCGCTCGCCAGTTGAGACCATGAAACAGCATCGTTCTCGCGCGCGCCTGCACGCCGTGGCATTGATCGCCGCATGCGCGGCGAGCCTGTGGCTGGCGACGGCGCGCGCCGCGCGCGCGCAGGCTGACCTCGATCGGGTGGTGGCCAGCATCGACGGCGATCCGATCACCGTCCATGATCTCACAGCGTTTGCCGCGCTGAACCACGTCACGCTGGCGAACCCGGGCGATATGAATGCGCCGGAAAACAAGGCGGTGCTCAAGGGGGTCATTTCGGAGCGGCTGCTCGAGAGCGAAGTCAAAAAATACAAAGACCGGATCGATAAGCGGCAAGTCGACGCATACATCGCCAACTTCGAGCAAAGCGCCGGGATCAACGAGCAGCAGCTGCGCGCGCAGCTCCAGGCCCAGGGCCACACTTACGAGGAGTTCCGCCAGCACGCCCGGCTGGAACTGCAAAAAATGATGATGATCCAGAAGGAGGTGCGGCAAAAGGTCTATATCTCGCCCGACGAGATCAAAGCCTACTACGACGCGCATCCGCAGGAGTTCAGCGTCGGCAAGGAGCGCTTCAAGCTCGCACAGATCCTGATCGCGATACCGCCCAAGGCTTCGCCGGCCGAGATCGAGGCGGCGCGCAACAAGGCCGAGACCATCCACAAGCAAGTGCTTGGCGGCGCCGATTTCGGCGAACTGGCGCGCCAGTACTCCGACGACGATTCCAAGAGCCAGGGCGGCGAGTTGGGCGACTTCTCGCGCGGCGAGATAATTGATCCGATCCAGAACGCCATCGACCACATGAAGGTGGGCGATATTTCCGCACCGGTGCAAACCGATCACGGCTTCCACATCGTCAAGCTCGAGGCGCACGACCTACCCGGCGTCAAACCGCTCGCCGAGGTCTCCGCTCAGATCCAGGAAAAGCTGGTGACCCAGAAGGCCCAACAACAGTTCGCCACGTGGGTCGAGAGCGATCTGGTCAAGCAGCATTACATCGAAACGTTCAACTAGGGACGCGGGCGGATGCCATCGAGGCGCAGCGGGCCAGCGCTCCTGGCGGTGAGCATGGGCGATCCGGCCGGCGTGGGTCCCGAGGTCATTCTGAAGGCCGCGGCCGCGCTGGCCTCGCGCCGCGGCTCTCCCGCGCTGGTCGTAGTTGGCGATCTCGGCGCGATGCGCGAGGCCGCGCGCCGGCTCCGTGGCGTGCCCGCGCCGCGCGAATGGCGTCCCGGCGACGCGCCCGTGCGTTCGGCTGACGGGCTGGCGGTGCTGGGGACCGGCCGGCTCGGCGCCTCCGCGCTGAAGCCCGCACGGCCGAGCGTCGAGGGCGCGGAGGCGGCCTACCGCTATATAGTGGAAGGCGCGCGGATGGCGATGGCGGGAGAGGCCGGCGCGCTGGTGACGGCGCCAATCAACAAGGAATGGCTCAACCGCGCGGGCCATCGCTTTCCCGGCCATTCCGAGTTGCTCGCCGAGCTCAGCCGCGCGCGCCTGTGGCGCATGATGTTCGCGGGCGACCAGTTGCGGCTCGCGCTGGTGACGGTGCACATCGGGCTCGCGCGGGTCTCGCGCGCGCTCACCAGCCAGGGCGTCTTTGATACGATCCGGCTGCTGGCGCAGCATCTGAGCGGGCGGCTCGGAGTAAGCCGGCCGCGCGTGGGAGTGCTCGGCTTCAACCCGCACGCGGGCGAACAGGGGCTGTTCGGCGATGAAGAAGCGCGCGTGATCGCCCCGGCCATCCGCCGCGCGCGCCGCGCCGGCATCGACGCACAGGGGCCGCTGGCGCCCGACACCGCATTCATCCGACCGGCCGGCAAGTTCGGCTTCGACGCCGCGGTCGCGATGTATCATGACCAGGGACTGATCGCGCTCAAGACGCTGGAATTCGAGCGCGCGGTGAACGTGACCCTGGGGCTGCCGTTCGTGCGCACCTCGCCCGATCACGGAACCGCGTATGATATAGCCGGATGCGGCGTGGCGAGCGCCGCGAGCATGGTGGCGGCGATGGAATACGCGTGGCGGGCGGTGGACGCCGGCGCGGCGCCGGCGCTGCGGTCGCGCAAGGCCAGACACGGAAAATTGATGCGGTAAATCTGCGGCGATGGCGGATCGGATAGTCATCAAGGGCGCGCGCGAGCACAATCTCAAGAATATCGACCTTGAGATTCCGCGCGATCGCCTGGTCGTGATTACGGGGCTTTCGGGGTCGGGCAAGTCCTCGCTCGCCTTCGACACGATTTACGCCGAGGGCCAGCGCCGCTACGTCGAGTCGCTCTCGGCCTATGCGCGCCAGTTCCTCGAGCAGATGGAGAAGCCGGATGTCGATTCGATCGAGGGGCTGTCGCCAGCGATCTCGATCGAGCAGAAGACGACCTCGCGCAACCCGCGCTCGACGATCGCCACCATCACCGAGATATACGACTACCTGCGCCTGCTGTTCGCGCGCGTCGGCCACGCCTTCTGCCACAACTGCGGGCGCGAGATCACGCAGCAGAGCGTGCAGCAGATCGTCGACCGCATCATGTCGTGGCCCGAGGGCGCGCGCCTTCACGTGCTCGCGCCGATCGTGCGCGACCGCAAGGGCGAGTACCGCAAGGAGCTGAGTGACCTGCGGCGCGCCGGCTTCGTGCGGGTGAAGATCGACGGCGCGGTGCGCGAGCTGGGCGAGGAGATCGCGCTCAACAAGAACCTGCGCCACACCATCGAGGTCGTCGTCGACCGCCTCGCGATCCGCCGCGGGATCGAGAAGCGCCTGAGCGACTCGCTGGAAGTCGCTTTCAAGTACGGCCACGACCTGCTCAAGATCGAGCGGCTCGACGGCAAGGAGGCGGGTGAGGTCTACTTCAGCCAGCGCTTCGCCTGCGTCGAATGCGGCATCTCGTATCCCGAGATCACGCCGCGGATGCTCTCGTTCAACAGCCCGCACGGGGCGTGCGCGGCCTGCTCGGGCATCGGCTCGATCATGTACTTCGATCCCGAACTGGTGGTGCAGAACGAGGACCTCAGCCTCGCCGACGGCGCGATCGCGCCGTGGGCCACGATGAACTATATGCAGCCGGTGCTCGAGGCGCTGGCGGCGCATTACAAGTTCAGCCTCGACACGCCCTGGAAGAACCTCCCGGCCAAGCTGCGCCGCGCGATCCTCAACGGATCGGGCGACGAGGAGATCGGGTTTACCTACCAGCGCGGCGAGCATCGCCACGGCTACCAGCGCGCGTTCGAAGGCGTGCTGGCCTGGCTCGACCGCCGCTACAAGGAGACCGACTCCGAGAGCATCCGCGAGATGCTCGAGTCGTACATGAACATGCGGCCGTGCCCGGAGTGCGACGGCGCGCGGCTCAAGAAGGAGAGCCTCCACGTCCGCTTCAACGGCAAGTCGATCTCCGAGGTCTCCGCGATGTCGGTCAAGCAGGCGGTGGCGTTTTTCGCCGCGCCCAAGCTGAGCCGCCAGGAGGAGGAGATCGGGCGGCTCATCCTGAAGGAGATCCGCGAGCGCCTGGGATTCCTCGCCGACGTCGGGCTGGACTACCTGACGCTCGACCGCGTCTCGGCCAGCCTCTCGGGCGGCGAGGGCCAGCGCATCCGGCTGGCCACGCAAATTGGCTCGAGCCTGGTCGGGGTGCTCTACATCCTCGACGAGCCGTCGATCGGACTGCATCAGCGCGACAACCAGCGCCTGCTCGCCACCCTCAAGCGCCTGCGCGACCTCGGCAACACCGTGCTGGTGGTCGAGCACGACCGCGAGACCATGCTGGAGGCCGACCATCTCATCGACATGGGCCCGGGCGCGGGCGTGCATGGCGGCCACCTGGTCGCGCAGGGCACGCCGGCGCAGGTGATGCGCAATCCGGCGTCGCTGACCGGGCGTTATCTGAAGGGCGAACTTGAAATTCCGACGCCGCGCCGCCGCCGCCCGCTCTCGGGCCGCTGGCTTACGATCAAGGGCGCACGCGAGAACAACTTGCGCGATCTTACCGTGGGCTTTCCGCTCGGCGTGTTGATCTGCATCACCGGCGTGTCGGGATCGGGCAAGTCGTCGCTGGTGCTCGACACGCTCTACCGGGCGCTGGCGCAGAAGCTCAACCGTTCGCGCGAGCGGGCCGGCGCGCACAAGAGCCTCGAGGGCGTCGAGCACCTGGACAAGGTGATCCATGTCGACCAGAGCCCGATCGGGCGCACGCCGCGCTCCAACCCCGCCACCTATACCGGACTTTTCACTCACATCCGCGAGCTCTTCGCGCAGCTTCCCGAGGCGCGGATGCGCGGCTACGGACCGGGGCGCTTCTCGTTCAACGTCAAGGGCGGGCGCTGCGAGGCGTGCCAAGGCGACGGCATCATCCGCATCGAGATGCATTTTCTGCCCGACGTTTACGTGACCTGCGAAGTATGCGGCGGCAAGCGGTACAACCGCGACACGCTGGAGATCCAGTACAAGGGCAAGAGCATCGCTGACCTGCTCAACCTGACCGTGCTCGACGCGGCCGAGTTCATGGGCTCGGTGCCGCCGATTCGCCAGAAGCTCGAGACGCTGCGCGATGTCGGGCTGGACTACATTCATCTCGGCCAGTCGGCGACCACGCTCTCGGGCGGCGAAGCGCAGCGCATCAAGCTCGCCAAGGAGCTGGCGCGCCGCGCCACCGGCCGCACGCTCTACATCCTCGACGAACCCACCACGGGGCTGCACTTCGACGACATCAAACGCCTGCTTGAAGTGCTCGGACGGCTCGCCGACGCCGGCAATACCATCATCGTGATCGAGCACAACCTCGACGTGATCAAGACCGCCGACTACGTCGTGGACCTCGGACCCGAGGGTGGCGACCGCGGCGGTGAGATAGTGGCCAAGGGCACGCCCGAGGAAGTCGCGGCGGCAGCGAATTCCTACACCGGGCAGTTCCTGCGCCAAGTGCTTGGCCAGCGCGCCGCCGCATAGGCGATCCGGGGCCGCGCAGGGGCGGCGCCCTTCGCCGAGGCTTCAATGAAACCCGCTATCGCAGCACTGCTGGCGGTTGCGATCGGAATCGCCGGATGCGCGCGGGGCCCCGCGCCGCACCAGCTCGAGACCCAGCTAAGACGCGACCTTCCCGTCGGCACGCCGGCCAGCCAGGTCGACTCGTACCTCACGGCGCATGGATGGCAGCACAGCTACCTGCCCGATGAGCGCTCCTACCTGACGGGCATCCGCAACGTCGGCTCGCGCTTCAGTTTCACCCGCGAGGACATCGCGGTCAGGATCAACTTCGATAAAAGCGGCCGCCTTACGTCCATCACCGTGACGCCGATCTTGACCTTCCATGGAAGATAGGAAAGCCGCCATCCGCACGGCCGCCCGCTCGCGTCTTGGGGGGCAATTTCGCGCTGGAACCCGATAACCCAGGCCGGCGCCTAGGCTCACAGGCGTCGCCAAAGCTGCGCGCCAGGGCTTCGAATGATCCTCGGCACGTCACTCTGGACATGGTGAACGCGCATCGTGTCGCCAAAGCTGCGCGCCAGGGCTTCGAATGATCCGGCCCGCTTTGCCGTCCAATCTTACAGGGACAGGAGAAACGTACGGAGGAACGTACGAAGGTCCGCTACAACACCATCATCCTTTTGGCGGTGGTATTTCTGTTCAGCAAAGCCTTGGTCGCCGCCGCCGCAGGGAACGAACAATGGGGCGCCTATCACGCGCGCGAGCTGGCGATTACTCTCGCACCGGGATCGATCGTTGAGGCGCCTGCCACTCTGGTACCCAGATTTGATTCCTTTCCCGGGCCTGCGCCGAACCCGCGAGGCCATCCCTCGCTTATCGAAATTCCTTCGCCCCCAGTTCAACCGGGCCCGGCGAACGTACTGATCCTTCCCACGGTCTTCCGCCGCGGCGCCTGGTAGCGGCCGGCTTTGATGGCGCCCATCGATTCGCGGTTGGCTGATGTTCGGGCAGTGCCGCGCCCAGCAGCCGTGCTGGATTTTGCGCGTGCGTCTTAAAATGTCGCTTTAGAAACCGGCCGGCGCTAGATCACGCCCTCGCGCTTGAGTTCCTCCAACTCGGCGGCGCCGATGCCGAGCAGCTCGCCGTAGATCTTCGCATTGTCATGGCCGAGCCGCACCGAGCCGCGCCAAATCCTGGCCGGGGTGCGGGAAAAGCGCGGCGCGAACCCGATTCCCTTGACGCGGCCGACCTGCCCGTCCTCCCATTCGACGTGCAGCCCGCGCGCGCGGTAGTGCGGGTTCTCCGCCATCTCCCGGCTCGACATGATCACGCCGCAGGGGACCTTGGCCTCGGCGCTGAGCTTGCGCACCACCTCTTCGGCAGTGCGCTCGCCGATCCACTTGCGCAGGTGGCGGTCAAACTCGCGGCCCTCGGGCGAGTCGAGTTCAACGTGCGCCTTCTTCCAGCGCGGGTCCTTGGGATCGAGCCCAATGGCCGCGAGCAGCCGCTCATAGGTGCCGCCCGTCGCCGCCAGCATCACCCATTCGTCGCTTGCCTTGAACGTGTCGAGCGGCTGTATTTCGAGGCCCTTGTTGCCGCTGCGCTCGCGCACGACTTCGCGCTGGAAGTAATCGATCATCGTGCCGCCGAGCGTGAGATGGAGCGCCTCGAAGAGCGCGAGGTCGATCGCCTGCCCCTCGCCGGTCGCACGCGCGTGCAGCAGCGCGGCCAGCGACGACCACAGCACCATGTACGCGGAGGTGTAGTCGCCGATATACGGCTGCGCGCGCGTCGGCGGCATCGGGTCGGGAAACCCGGTCTGGTACATCGTGCCGCCGAATGCCTGCGCAATCGAATCGTAGGAGGCGCGCTTGATCCAGTCCGGGTCGCCATGCTGGCCATAGCCGGAAACGTGAGTGATGACGAGGCGGCGGTTGAGCTTCCAGAACGTTTCGTCGTCGAGGCCCCAGCGCTGCCAGGTGCCGGGCTTTGAGCTTTCCATCAGCAGATCGGCGTCGCGCGCGAGCCCGAGCATGAGGTCGCGGCCGCGCGGCTTGGAAATGTCCAGCGAGACCGAGAACATGTTGCGCCGTTCCTGGATCCAGTTGGTGCCAACCGCCTCGCCGCCGTCGCGCGCGGGGAGTTTGTTGCCGAAACTGCGCCAGGCCACATCGCCGATGCCGGGTTGCTCAACGTGAACCACCTCGGCGCCCATCTGGGCCGCCAGTTGGGCCGCGTACGGCTCGGCGATGAAGTTGCCGGCCGAAATGATCCGCACGCCCTTAAGCGGTCCGAAGTCCTCTGGAACAAGCCTGTCACGTGTCATCGCTGTCACATCTCCACATTCATCAAGTTCTATTCAGCTCGAGGCTTTTCGAGTCAGCATCGAGGAGTATCGAGGAGTAATGTACGCCGCGCCCCGTGCGCTTGGCCAGCGCGCACGCCTGCGGCCGCTCGCGGACCCGTGGCAGAACGGACGACTTGTGGTATATAGCGCGTAGCGGCGCGCCGCACGCCCACCCGGAGGTAGGAGCAGATGGAACAGACCCGCCAGGGACCGGCCAGCTTCGCCGAGCCCGAAAAGTACGATTGGAACCAGATCGTCGACGACTTGAACCGCCTGCTGCGGCTGCGCACCACGCCGATCGGGATGAAACTGTTCACGACGGTCGAGGAAATGGAGCAGACCCCCAAGCTGCGCAGGCCGAAGTCGATCCACACCACCGACCAAATCGTCGCGCAGGCGGCGCGCATGGGATGGACCGTGGGAATCACGGCCAAGGACCTGGTCGGCGCGCAGTGCGCGGTGGTGATCGGACTGCAGCCGGCCGACGAGGCCTGGCTCTCGGGCAAGCGGATAGCGGGCGTATGGTACTCGACGCTGGAGGACGCCTCGGCCCATCAGCATGCGATGGATGTCGTGCCGCACGGCAAGTACGCGGGGATGGTGGTCTCGCCACTCATCGCGGGACGGCTCAACCCGCCCGACATCTGCCTCATCTACGGCACGCCGGGCCAGATGATTATCTTCATCAACGGCCTGCAATGGGCGGGCTACAAGAAGTTCCAGTGGGGCTGCGTGGGCGAGTCGGCGTGCGCTGATTCGTGGGGCCGCGCGCTCAAGACCGGCGAGCCGAGCGTCTCGATTCCGTGCTTTGCCGAGCGCCGCTACGGCGGCGTGCTGGACGACGAATTGCTGATGGCGATTGCGCCGCGCTACCTGCCCAAGACGATCGAAGGATTGAAGCGGCTCGCCGCCAATGGCCTGCGCTATCCGATTGCGCAGTACGGGATCCAGCAGGACGCGCGCGCCGGGATGGCGGTCAGCTACGGCTCGAAGGATTGAGCGGTGTGCCGCGAACTCAACCAGATCATGCGCTAGCCGCCGCCTGGCGGTCACCCCTGGGTTGTTGACGGCCGCGACGGCGATTGCGCGGCCCTTGCGCGCCAACCCACATCGCTCCGCGGCCGGGGCAGTCCCGTGGCGCCCCGCCGGGACCTCTCCCGGCGGGCGAACAATCGTCGCACAAAGAACCGCGGTTTGGCGTGGTTTCGCCGAATTGGCCCCGACGGCTTGTCTCGATATATCAAACCGATATATTGTGGCGTTGCAGGAATCGTGATGGACGCGAAACGCGCAAAGCCCGCGGCGGCCACTGGAAAGCGCCCGGCGGGCGAAGAATCCTTCTCGCGCTGGGTGGCGCCAGCGGAAATCAACTGGCCCAGGCAGCCGCCGCGCATCGACATCAAGTTCCCCATCCTGGGCTTCCTGATGGAATCCGAGATGACCGGCTACGACCTCAAGCGGCGCTTTCGCGATCCGATCGGCTTCTTCTACCGGACCAGCGACGGCTCGCTTTACCCGGCGCTCAAGAAGCTCGCGCGCGACGCCATGGTCACCATGCACACCGAGCGCAACGGCCGGCGCGCGCGCAAGGTCTACGCGATCACGCCCAAGGGGCGCGAGCATTTCCTGCGCACGCTGCGCGAGCCGGCGCAGCCGATCTTCGTCTACGACGAGGCGCAGGTGAAAATCTACTTCGCGCAGCACGCTCCGGAAACCGCTCTGCACCATATCGAGCGCGAGCGCCGCTTCGCCGGGGCGTGGGCGGCGTTCCTCGAACGGTTGCTGGAAGAGATGAGAAGCCATGGGGCGAGCCCGTTTCGCACCAGCATGGTCGAGATCGGCCGCGGCATCGCGGCACTCAAAGCCGACTTGCTCGACCAGCTGAGGGGCCGGCTGGCGCGCGACCTGCAAGCCTCCTCGCACCGCCGTAGGGGAGCGCCCCGCGGGCGCCGGACGGCTGAAAATCACGACGGCGGCGGCGCTTCAGTTTCGGCGAGAGCCGGGCGGACATAGCTCCATGAGAACCATCATCCGCAAAGTGGTGACGCTGGCGGCCGTCGCGCTGGCGCTCGGCGGCGGCTACATCCTGGGCGGCAGGTATCTTTGGCCTGCGCCCGACACCACGACCATCACCACCGTGGGCATAATCGAAGCGCCCGAGGTGAACATCACCAGTCGCATCGCCGGCCGTATCGTACAGCTCGACCTGCTCGAGGGCGACACGGTCGAGCGCGGCCAGGTGCTCTGCCGCACCGAGGATATCGACCTCAAAAACCAGCTCGCCCAGGCGCGCGGCGATCTCGAGAACGCCAACGCCAACCTGCACAACGCCGAGCTGACGATGGCGCGCAACGATAAGCTCTTTGCGGCGCACGTGATATCGGCCAAGGACCGCGACGATGCGCGCGCGCAGCTCGACGGCTATCGCGGCGCCGTCAGCGCCGCCAAAGCGAACGTCCAGTACTACAGCGACCAGCTCAACGACACCACCATCCGCGCGCCGGTCTCCGGCACCGTGGTGAGCAAAAATCTCGAAGTCGGCGAATGGGTCACGCCGGGGACGCCGATCCTGACGGTTGACGACCTCTCGACGATCTGGGCCCGCGTCGACATGGAGGAAACCGAGCTCGGCGCGATCCGCGTCGGCGGTCCCGCGCAGGTGAGCTTGCCGACCCATCCACCGCTGGTTTTTCCGGGGCAGGTGATGGCGATCGGACAGGAGGGGCAGTTTGCGACCGAGACCGACGTCAGACGCGGGCGCCAGGACATCCGCACCTTCTACGTCAAGGTGCGGGTGTTGCAGACGGCCGGCCAGGTGAAGCCGGGAATGACCGCCGAGGTCGCATTTCCGCTTAACAATGGAATTGCAGTCAGCAGCAATACAGGCGCGCGAGATCACTAAACGCTTCGGCAGCTTCACCGCCGTCGACCGCGTGAGTTTCGAGGTCCGGCGCGGCGAACTGTTCGGCCTGCTCGGACCCAACGGCGCGGGCAAGACCACGCTCAGCCGAATGCTCACCACGCTCATCGTGCCGACCGCGGGACAGGGCTTCGTCGCCGGCTTCGACGTGGCGCGCGCACCCGCGCGCGTGCGCGAAGCGATCGGGGTGATTCCGCAGGCGCTGACCTCTGACCTCGACCTCACCGGGTGGGAAAACGTCGACATTTACGGCGGCATGTACAATCTCGCGCGGCGCGTGCGGCGCGAACGCGCGCGCCACCTGATCCACCTGGTGGGCCTCACCGAGCGCGCCAACGATCTGGTGCAGACCTACTCGGGCGGGATGCGCCGGCGGCTCGAAATCGCGCGCGGGCTCATCCATTCGCCCGAGGTGCTGTTCCTCGACGAGCCGACCATCGGACTCGACCCGCAGAGCCGGCGCGCGGTGTGGGATCTGCTCGAGCAGCTGCGCCGCGAGACCGGGCTCACAATTTCACTCACCACGCATTACATGGACGAGGCGGAAACGCTCTGCGACCGCATCGCCATCGTCGACGGCGGCAAGATCATCGCGATCGGAACACCGGCCGAGCTTAAGGCGATGGTCAAGGGCTCGGACCATATCGAGCTCGAAGTGCGGGGCGACGCCGAACGAATCATGGCGGTGCTGCCGGCGCACCC
>JAKAVN010000203.1 GCA_021827495.1 Deltaproteobacteria bacterium
CCCTTGTCTCAAAATGAGCGCGATCCCAAACCAACCCCGTTCCGGATCAACAGTTGACCAATCCTATGAATATATCCGAAAGGTTGGTGCCCGTCGGCCCGGTCACCAGGAGATCGCCGAGCGCCGCGAACAGCGGATGGGCGTCGTTGCGCGCCAGCGCCGCGGCAGGATCGAGGCCCGCCGCGCGCGCGCGCTCCGCCGTGCGCGGCGAGACGAACGCACCGGCGGCGCCGGTGGGGCCGTCGATGCCGTCGGTACCGGCGAACAGCGCGGCGATGCGGCGGCTGCGGCCGAGCCGCTCCAATTCGAGCGCCATCGCCAGCGCCGCCTGCTGCGCGCGGCCTCCTTGCCCCTGCCCGCGCACCGTGACCACCGGCTCGCCGCCGGCGATTACGCATACACGCTCGCCGCCGACGGCCGAGAGATGGGCGCTGAGCGCCCGGCCCACATCGTCGGCCTCGCCGTAAAGTTCGCGCCATCGGTCGACCGCATAGCCCGCCGCGGCGGCGGCGCCGGCGGCGGCCTCCAGCGCGGTGCGATTGTCGCCGATCACGACGTTGTCGACGCGCGCAAGCAGCGAGTCGCCGGGCTTGATGGTCTCAGCGGCCTCTCCGGCCGCGCCGCGCTCGAGCCGGTCGCGGATCGATTTCGGCGCGCGGCCCCACAGCCCGCGCCGCTTGAGCACGGCGATCGCTTCGGCGAAGGTCGTGGGGTCGGCCGCGGTGGGTCCCGAGCCGATGGTTGCGAGGTCGTTTTGCGCCACGTCGGAGAGGATGAGGCTCAACACGCGCGCGCCCGCGCAGGCTCGCAGCAGTCCGCCGCCCTTTATCACCGAGAGATGGCGGCGCACGATGTTGAGCTCGCGAATCGGCGCGCCCGCACGCAGCATCGCGGCGTTGATCGCAATCTTGTCCGCCAGTGTCACCGGCGCCGCCGGAGCGGCCATCAATGAGGAGGCGCCGCCGCTGAGCGCGAGCAGCAACAGATCGCCAGGACCGGCACGGCCGGCGATTTCGAGCGCGGCCTCGGCGGCGCGCTGCGATGAGGCGTCGGGCACCGGATGCGCGGCCGCGATGGTCCGGATGGTATTGCGCGCCGCGCCGGGCGCCCCGGCTGGCGCCGCGGATGGAACTATCGCGAGGGCCTCGCCGAGCTTCGGGCCAAGCCGCGCCTCCAACTCAGCTGCCATCCCGCGCGCCGCCTTGCCGGCCGCGACCAGGAAAATGCGCGACGCATCCGCCAGCAGCGCCGGAACCCTCTCCGCGCCCGCTCGTCCGCCGCCAAGCGCCAGCCCGACCAGACGCGCCGGCGCCGCCGCGGAGACCGCGGCGGCGTAAATGCGCGTTAGGTCGCGGCGGGCCAGTGCGTCGGCGGAAGGTGTTGAAACGGCGCCCATCGATGCGGCCGCAGGCTAGGCTGTTGTCCCGAAAATAATTTTACCACGCGCGGCGTTGGCCAGAATCTTATCGGCTGTGGCCGTCCAGGCGAAGGGTTTGGGGCGGACAGCGTCGAGTCAGCGGTGTTGAGCGCGATCTCAATACTCGGTACGCTCGGCGTTGCCAAGCAGAATCCGCACAGCATGGAAATGGAGCAGTGACATGGCGGCGTTGAATGTATTTCCGGCCGAATGGCGGCGGGGTGTCTACGAGGCCATCGCGCGCCGGCGGGACATCCGATCGTTCAGGCCCGATCCGATCGCCCCGGACGCGCTCGCGCGGATTCTCTCCGCGGCGCATCACGCGGGCTCAGTTGGCTTCTCACAGCCTTGGAACTTCATTGTGGTTGACGATCTCGAGCTGCGCCGCAAAATTCACGACCACGTGGACGCCGAACGGTTGCGCGCCGCCGAGGGTTTCGAGGCGGAACGAAAGGCTCAATACCTCTCGTTCAAACTCGAGGGCATTCTCGAGGCGCCGCTCAACCTCTGCGTCACCTGTGACCGCACGCGCTTCGGCCCGGCCATCATTGGCCGGAACACTATTTTCGATACCGACATCTACAGCACCTGCGTCGCGATTCAGAACCTCTGGTTGGCAGCGCGCGCCGAAGGAATCGGCGTTGGCTGGGTGAGTATCCTGAAACCCGAAGTGCTCCAGCAAATCCTCGGAATTCCCGATCATGTAGTCGTGGTCGGCTATATGTGCGTCGGTTATCCGGTCGAGTTTGCGCAACGGCCTCTGTTGGAAGCCGTAGGCTGGCTGCCGAGGCTGCCGCTGTCCGAACTGGTTTTCAGCAACCGGTGGAAGGGCGCTCCGGGTGGGGAACTGGCGAGCGCGCTGCGTGACGTTGACCAGAACGCCGCTCACCAGAACGCCGCTCAACTGAGGCCGCCACCGAGCGAGACGGATCGCTGATGGCGCTGTACTGGACCAGCAAATGTTGCAAGGCGCGGCCATCGGTTAAACGCAGCGGCTATCCGTGGGACCGCTGCATCCGCACCACGCAACTTTAATCCGCACTCGCGGACGGCGCGGGCCGCAGTCGAATCAGAAGAACGGACAGATCAGCAGCGCGCCGCCGCGCGCCAGCAGACCAAGCATGGCCGGCGCCCAGCGCCGCGGCAATCCGAACGTCTCCGCGGCCAACCCGATAGCCCACGGCACCCGCGCCGCGGCGGTCATGGTACGGATCCCGGCAAGGATGCCTGGCGCCGGATAAAGCACTATCTCGTGGCCTTCGCCGGCCTTGATTCCGCCGCGCTCGCGCGCGATCTCGATTGCCTTGTCGAGTCCGCCCAGCTCGTCGATCAGGCCACCGCGCTTGGCCGCGACGCCGCTCCATACCCGCCCGCGCGCCATCGCTTCCGTCTGCGCCGCATCAAGCCCGCGCCCCTGTACGACCTTGGCGGTGAAGTTGGCGTAGAGTTCGCCCACCGCGCTGTTGAGCTGGCCGAGTTCAGCGGGGCTGAGCGCGCGCGTCATCGAGAGCCCGTCGCTAATCTCGTCGCTCTTGACGTACTGCATCGAGATGCCCAGCGCCGCCAGCGCCTTGCCCAGATTGAAGTGTGCGTAGACCACGCCGATCGAGCCGGTGATGGTGGCCGGCCCGGCGACGATTCGATCCGCGCCCATCGCGACGTAATAGCCGCCCGAGCCGGCCACGTCGCCCATCGAGACCACCACCGGCTTGCCGCGTTCGCGCGCCTCGCCCAGCGCGCGCCATACCAGGTCCGACCCGAGCGCCGAGCCGCCGGGTGAATTGACCCGGAAGACGATCGCACGGATGCTCTTGTCGCGGGCGGCGCGATGGAATTGGGCGGCGACCGCCTCGCCGCTTAGGAAATCACCGGCCGCCGGCGGATCGCCGGCGATCACCGGGCCCACGCCATGAATCAGCGCGAGTTGCGCGTGGCGGCCGGGCCGGCGCGCATACGCGAGATGGCGCAGGTAGCGGCCAACTCCGATGAACACGCGCTCTTGGTGCGCGGGGTCGAACTCGGCACGCAGGTCTTCGAGGTAGCCGGCGCGATCGATGAGGCGGGCCTCGGACGCCGCGCGTACGCTCAGGAAGCCGCCGCCCGCAAGCTCGGTGGCGCGCGCGCGCGCGAAGCCGCGGGCCTCGGCCAGGCGCGCGGCCAGCAGTTCCTTGCCGTCGGCGACGATCGCTTCGAGACTCTCGCGCAGCTCGGGCGACATCCGCTCGCGGGCAAAGGTCTCGGCCGCGCCCTTATACTCCTTCCATTGCAGCGTCTGCGCCTCGACCTGGAGCTTGTCCAGCGCGCCGCGCACAAAGACGCCGCCCGCGGCCACGCCCAGCATCATCACGACCGTGTTGGGATTGGCCACGATCTCGCCCGCGCCGCAGGCGGCGAGGTACTCGCGCGCGCCGGTGCTGTCGCCCTCCAAAAGCGCGATCGTGCGCTTGCCGGCGCGGCCCAGCGCGCGCAACAGCGCGTGCAACTCATCGGCGGTGGCGAGGCCGGTTTCGAGCGCGGCTATTCTGACGATCACGGCGCGCAGCCGAGGATCGCGCGCGGCGGCCTCGAGCACCTGGCGCAGATCGAACAGCGACAGCGCGGCGCGGCCGCGCAACTGGTCCAGCGCCGAGCGCGGCGCACTCTCGCGCAGCGCGCCCGTGAGCTTGAGGATCAGCACGGCGCCGCGCGGAATCCGCGAGGGCCGGAAGACCAGCACATAGAAGGTAGCCGCGATCCAGGCGGCCGCGACGAACAGCGCGATCCCGGCCTTCGGCAGGCCATAATGAAGGCCCAGCGCGCCGAGTGCGGCCACCAACGCGACCAGCAGCGCCAGCTTCATCTCGCGCCGCAGTGAACGAATCGCTATCCTCATCTTCCGCTCCTCCGAGCTTGGCCCTGGGCGGGGGGTACTTCCAAACTAGCGGTTTTCCATGCACCGATCCCTGCTACTCATCGCCATGCTGACATTGAGCCTATGCTCGTGCTCGATGCTCGGCTACAAGAAGGCGTCCGCGCCGCCGGTCACGCAGCATACGGCAACGATGGACCTCACGCCCGCAATCACTCTGAAAGCCCTGGTAGCGGCGCCCGGCTTCACGCCGATCGCCGGCCAGCCGCCGTTGTGGCTGCAGGGCGGCCAAGAGATCGCGCTGGCCGGGACGTTGGATGGACGCACGCAGGTGCTCGGCTTCCGCGGCCGCGGCTACAAAAAAAGGCGCTTGGTCGCGGCCGACGGCGGACCGGGCGCGCGGCACGGAAAGATCGTTGGCCTCGCCGCGAGCCCGGACGGGCTGACTCTGGCGGTGGCCGCGGCCGAGCCCGGACGAATCGAGATCGTGCTGCGCTACGTCATCAGCAACGGCGGAGAAAACTCGGTTGCGAGCTTCGACGGCAACTTCCACGCGGTGAGCCTGAGCTGGGTGGCGCCCAACACGCTCGCCGTGGGCCTGGCGGCCGAG
>JAKAVN010000204.1 GCA_021827495.1 Deltaproteobacteria bacterium
CGCGCGGATGCATCTTCTGCTTCGGCGCGCTCGGCGCCCGTGAGCGCCGCCGCCGCTTGGTGCTTTACGCGGGGCCGCTCGCGCTGGTGATTCTCAACCGCTACCCTTACAACAACGGCCACCTGATGATCGCGCCGCGCCGCCATCTCGCCTCGCCCGAGTTGCTCGAGCGCGCCGAGCGCGCCGCACTCGCCGAGCTGCAGGCCACGGCGGTGGCGCGCCTGCGCCGCGCGCTCAACTGCGCCGGGCTCAACCTGGGCGCCAACCTCGGGCGCAGCGCGGGCGCGGGCTTCGCCGATCACATGCACTGGCACGTGGTGCCGCGATGGGAGGGCGACGTCAACTTCATGCCGGTGCTGGCGGCAACCCGCGTGCTCTCGCAGCATCTCGAGGAGACCTTCGACCTGCTCGAGCCGCTTTTCAAGACGGCCGGCGCCACCATATCCTAAACTCGGGATTGGATTTTCAAATGAAGCAAGACTTGCTCAAGATTCGCACGCTGGGCGAACTGCGCGCGGCGGGCGTCGAGGTGCTGCCGGTCAGGCTCGAGATGCGGCGCAACCTGGTCGAGCGCCTGCGCGCGCGCACGCGCATCCTGCCCGGGATCATCGGTTACGACCAGAGCGTGCTGCCCGAGATCGAAAACGGCGTGCTCGCCGGCCATCACATGATCTTCCTCGGCGAGCGCGGACAAGCCAAGTCGCGCCTCATCCGGCTGCTCGCCGACCTGCTCGACGAACGGGTGGCGGCGGTCAAGGGCTGCGAGATCAACGATGATCCTTACCGGCCGATCTGCGGCGCCTGCCGGCGGCGGCTGGCCGAGTTCGGCGAGGAGCTTGAAATAGAATGGATCGGGCGCGAGCGGCGCTATGCCGAGAAGCTGGCGACGCCCGACGTCTCGGTGGCCGACCTGATCGGCGAAATCGATCCGATCAAGGTCGCCGAGGGGCGCTACCTCGCCGACGAGGAGACCATCCACTACGGCCTCATCCCGCGCATCAACCGCGGCATCTTCGCCATCAACGAGCTGCCCGACCTGACCGAGAAGGTCCAGGTGGGGCTGTTCAACCTGATGGAAGAGCGGGACGTGCAGATAAAGGGCTACCGGATTCGGCTGCCACTCGATCTGGTGTTCGTGGCCAGCGCCAATCCGGAGGACTACACTTCGCGCGGCAGGATCATCACGCCGCTCAAGGACCGCTTCGACATCCAGATCCGCACCCACTACCCGCGCACGCTCGAAGACGAGATCGCGATCATGGAGCAGGAGTGCGGCTATCCGCCGAGCGCCGGGATGGCGCTGCGGGTGCCGCCGTTCATCAAGGAGGTGGTCGCGCAGTTGACCTTCGAGGCGCGCGCCTCCAACGAAATCAACCAGAGCTCGGGGGTCTCGGTGCGGGTCTCGATCAACAACTTCGAATCCGTGATCTCCAACGCCGAGAAGCGCGCCGTGCGCCTGGGCGAAAACGAGATCGTGCCGCGGCTGTCCGATCTGCCCGCGCTCTACGCCTCGACCGCCGGCAAAATCGAGCTCGAGTACGTGGGCGAGGACAAGAAGGAGGAGGACCTCATCGAACGCCTCGTCAACCGCGCCGTGCTCAAGGTCTTCGACCGCTACTTCAAGGTCGACGACCTGCGCCGCGTGGCCGGCTACTTCGAGGGCGGATGGGGCGTCGAGGTCTCCGACAGCGCGCCGGCCTCCGAGTACCTCGACGCTCTGCGCGAGGTTCCGGGGCTGCGCGAGGCGGTCGAACAGCTCGGCTCGTTCGAGACCCCGGGCCTGATGGCGGCCGCGAGCGAGCTGGTCTTCGAGGGCCTGCACCTGCATCAGAAGCTCAACAAGGAGCGCCAGGGCGGGCGCTTCGCCTATCACGCCTGAGGCAGCGGGGGCGGCGCCGCCGATGATCGAGATCCGCTACACCGCGTGGGATGGCAGCCAGAAGCTCAGGCTCGACGCCGACAAGGTGTTCGAGAAGCTGGCCGAGTATCTCTCCTACACCGACGACGTGCGCCAGGCGATGGACTGGATGACGCGCCAGGGGATGGACTTTGACGGTACGCGCGTGGCCGGCCTGGAGGAGTTCCTCGAGCAACTGCGCCAAGAGCTGCGCCAGCGCTACCGCGAGTTCAACCTCAAGGAGGCGCTGAGCGAGATGGAGCAGCGGCTCCAGGACCTCGTCGAGCGCGAGCGCCGCACGCTGGAGCGGCTCGGCGCCGAGCGCCCGGGCGGCAAGCCGCGAATGGAGGAGAAGCTGCGCGGGCTTCAGCGGATGCCGCGGCGGCTCTCGGAGGCGATTCGCAAGCTCGAGAGCCACGAGTTCGAGGACCCCCAGGCGCGCGCCGATTTCGATGAACTGCTCAAGGAATACGAAAACATCCGCGACCTCGAAAGCTTCCGCGAGCGCAACCAGCACCTGTTCCACGGGCCCAAGAGCCTGGATTACCAGCAGTCGCTCGAGCTGATGCGCGAGATGGAGCGCATGAAGCAGCTCGAGCAGGATCTGATGTCGGGCAACTTCGACCACATCTCGATCGACGACCTGCGCGAGCTGCTGGGCCAGCAGGCCGAGCAGGATTTCCAGAACCTGCGCCAGGTGCTGCTGCTGCTCGAACAGGGCGGCTACATGGTGCAAAAGGGCGAGCACATGGCGCTCTCGCCCAAGGGCGTGCGCCGCATCGGCCAGCTCGCGCTGCGCGACATCTACCAGGGCCTGCTCAAGGACCGCGGCGGCGCGCATCCCACCGACCATCGCGGAATAACCGAGATCCGCCCCGACGAGACCAAGCGCTACAGCTTCGGCGATCCGCTCAACCTCAACCTGGTCGCCACGCTCAAGCACGCGCTGGCGCGCCGGCCGGGTGTGCCGCTGAGGCTGGAGCCCGGCGACTTCGAGGTCTACGAGAACGACTACGCGAGTTCCTCGTCGACGGTGCTGTGCCTGGACATGTCGTGGTCGATGAGCTGGGAGGGGCGCTTTGCGGCGGCCAAGAAGGTCGCGATGGCGATGGAGACGCTGATCCGTGCGAAGTTCCCGCGCGACTTTTTTTCGATCGTCGGATTTTTCACCCGCGCGGTCGAACTCAAGCTCAAGGACCTGCCCGAAGCCTCGTGGAACATGGGCGACCCGTTCACCAACCTGCAGGACGGGCTGCGCCTGGCTTGCGACCTGCTCGGGCGCCATCCCTCGCGCAACCAGCACATCATCGTGATCACCGACGGCCAGCCGACCGCCTACTTCCTCAACAAGCGCCTGTATTGCGAATGGCCGCTGTCGTTCGGCGGCATCAGCATGCGCGCGGCGCAGGAGACGCTCAAGGAAGTCGAGCGCGCCACCCGCAAGGGGATCACGATCAACACCTTCATGCTCGACGACTCGCCGAGCCTGCGCGCCTTTGTCGAGAAGATGACTCAGATCAACCGCGGCCGCGCGCTCTACACCCGCCCCGACCATCTCGGCGAGTACCTGCTGGTCGACTACCTCTCCAAGCGCCGCAAGAAAGTCTAAATCGTCGGCGGGTTGCCCGCCCACGACGACGGCGCGCCCGGAGCTTCACAGAGTGACGACGCCGGTTTGGTTCCGTAAGGAACCGCGCGACGTTGTTCGCTCGCGGGACAAAGTAGTATTTTTCATAATTGTAACGCGGTTTGGTCGTGCCGGAGTCCCGGCCTGAAGCGGTCGCAACCAACAGAGGGTGTAAATCATGTTCCTGTTCACACATTCAGCTATCCGCGTAGTTGCGGCGGCGACACTGCTCGGCGCCTTCGTTCTAGCCAGCCCCTTGCCCGCGGCGGCTTCGGGCGACCTCGGCCAGGCGGCTACGGCCAAGCCTCCATCGGCACAGGAAATTTTGGTGCGGGCTGCTCCGTCACAGGCCACCCCAGTGCCCGCACCGGAGGAAAGCCCGCGCACTGCGGCCAAGGCCAATGCCGCGGTGGACGCCAAAGTCGACGCGCGCATCAAAGCGATGCACAGCAAACTCCGCATCACGCCCGCTCAGGATACTCAATGGAAAGCCGTCGCCCAGGTGATGCGGGATAACGCGCACGCGATTGCGGATCTTCGCGAGGAAGGGGTCGAGCAGGCAAAATCCATGAGCGCCATGGACCAGCTCAAATCCTATGCGGCCATCACCGATGCGCAAGCGGCGGGAATCCATAAATTCCTTCCGGCTTTCCAAGCTCTGTACGACACCATGTCGGACGCGCAGAAGAAGACCGCCGATGCCTTATTCCGAAGCCGCGCGCGTGCCGCAGCGAAAAAGCACAAGTAACGGTGAGTCCGATTACGACAAATGGGCGCCCTCGTCCGCTTACAGAGAATCATTCCGGGAGATGGAGAGTCACCATGGAAACCTCGACCACGCTCGGCAAGGATTTGCGCTCCAAAATCGGCAGGATCGCGATGGCGATCGGCTTGGCCTTCGTGGTCGGTGGTATTGGCGCGGGGCTGGCGCTGGCCGACGGGGGTGGTCATGGCCACGGCGATGGTGGGCGACACCATGGGCGGCACGATAACGGCAGGCACGAGAATCAATACCAGAACTATAATTATGCGCCGCCGAGTTACTACTATGCGCCTGCGCCTGACTACTATGCGCCGCCGAACTACTATTACACGCCGCCGCCGGTTTACTATGATCCGCCTCCCCCGTCGGAAGGCTGGAGCTTCATCTTCCCGTTCGGGCGCTAATTGATACCTGCATAAATGACGTCCTCGTGTTGTGTTCCTGAAGTTCGTTGACAAGATCTGGCGCGCGAATCGAAGATTTGGTCGGCGGTTGTGGTCCAGACGAAGGGTTTTGGGCTGTGGTTGTTGATTTGGAGGTAGCCCTTGATGGTG
>JAKAVN010000205.1 GCA_021827495.1 Deltaproteobacteria bacterium
TCCACGCCTGTCTCATCAGCCCGTCGGCGGCCATCTTGAGGCGCGAGTTGCTCGACGAAGTTGGTGGCTTCGACGAAGATATGGCCGCGTGCGAAGACTACGATCTCTGGCTTCGAATTCTGGCGCGCCACGAGGCCGGCCTACTCGACGAGCCGCTGGCCGTTCGCCGGGCCGGTCTTCCCGGACAGCTCTCAGCGACCGTTGCGGCGCTCGACCGCTTCCGTATTCTCGCGCTGGCGAAGCTGCTCGCCGACCCCGCGCTCGGCGGCGCCCGGCGCGCGGCGGCGGCGGAGGTGATGGCCGCGAAATGCCTCATCTATGGCAAGGGGCTGGCGCGCCGCGGCCGCCTCGATGACGCCGCGTTCTTCGCCGCGGCTGCGCAAGCGGCACTGGAGCGATGGTCTCGTGCGCGCGACGCGGCGCTCGAGGCGGCATGTGTGCGGATGCGCGCGATGCTCCAGGTATCGCGACACAGGGAAAGCGGAAACACCAGCATCGACGTGGAAGTTCTGCCCGGCTAACGCTGTTTCTGTAGTTTCTGTAGGGGCCGTTCGAGCACGGCCCTTCTTTTCCAAGCACGGATTCGGCAGGGCCGCTTCCGCGGGCGGCCCCTACAGTTCAGGTGGCGGTCTGCGTTAGAATAAATGGCATATGCGCTGGACTACTGACAAAATCCGTCAATCATTCCTCGACTTTTTCAAGGAACGCGGCCATCGGATCGTCCCTTCGGCCTCGCTGGCGCCCAAGGGCGACCCCACGCTGCTCTTCACCAATGCCGGGATGGTCCCGTTCAAGGATTTTTTTCTGGGTCTTCGCACCCCCGCGTCACGGCGCGTCGTTGATTGCCAGAAGTGCCTCAGGATTTCCGGCAAGCACAACGACCTCGAAGCGGTCGGCCGCGATTCATACCATCACACGTTCTTCGAGATGCTCGGCAACTGGTCGTTCGGCGATTACTACAAACGCGAGGCGATCGAGTTCCACTGGAAGCTGATAAGCGAAGTCTGGGGCATCTCCGCCGACCGTCTGTGGGCAACGGTCTATAAGGACGACGACGAGGCGGAGAAGGCGTGGCTCGATCGGGGATTCCTTCCGCGCGAACGCATCCTGCGCCGCGGCGAGAAGGACAATTTCTGGGAGATGGGCGAGACCGGGCCATGCGGCCCGTGCTCGGAGATTCATATCGATCGCGGCGCCGCCGCTTGCGAGCGGAGCGGGCACGCGAATCCGAGCGAACAATGCGCGGTCAACGTCGATGGATGCTCGCGGTTTATCGAGCTGGCGAATCTCGTCTTCATCCAGTTCAACCGCGACGCGGCCGGCCAGCTGACGCCGCTGCCGATGAAGCATGTCGATACGGGCGCCGGGCTGGAACGCGTCGCCGCGGTGCTGCAGAGCCTGGAGACTGGCCGCGTGCTGGGGAATTATGACATTGATCTGTTCCAGACGATTATCCGCTCGCTAGAGGAGGTCGTCATGGCGGTGGGTAATCACAAGAAGTACGGAGATCATCGCGAAACCGATATTGCCTATCGTGCCATAGCAGACCACGCGCGAGCAGTTAGCTTTCTTATCGCAGAAGGGCTCAGGCCTGGTAATGCCGACAGAGAATATGTTCTTAGGCGCCTAATTCGCCGTGGCGCAAGGCAAGCCCGTCGCCTCGAGGTGTCAGCGATTGACGAGCTGCTGGGAAGGGCCTGCGCAAGCGTCGTTGATGCGATGGGCGTCGTTTATAGCGAGCTCGTGCGCGCCAAACATGAAATCGACAAGACGGTAAGAGAGGAGGTGACCCGGTTCGACGCAGCGCTCGTGATGGGAGAGCAGTACCTAGAGGCTGAAGTGCGTCGGCTTCGCAGCGAGGAGTACCGTAGGCTTGTTCCAGCCTCGGATAGACTTTCGGCAGTCATGAGCGAACAGTACGGCGGTCCCGGGTTAATTCTTTCTGGTGAGGTCGCCTTTAGGCTTTACGACACGTACGGATTCCCGCTCGATCTCACACAAGACGTATTGCGAGACGAGGGAATCACCGTCGATGTCGCGGAATTCAACCGCCTTATGGAAGAGCAGCGCGAGCGCGGGCGGGCCGCGCGCAAGGGCGAGGTTGGCATGCCTACAATCATGCTTCGCGACGTCACAGCAGCGCGCTTCGTCGGATACGACTTGCGGAGTCTCGCGGTTGAGTCGGAAGTTTTTGGCAATCCGGTCCTCGATCCACGAAGTGGCGATCTCGTTGGGATCGTGTCGCGTGAGACGCCCTTCTATCCTGAGGGGGGCGGCCAAGTCGGCGACCGGGGCGTCATTGAAGGGGACAGCGGAGCTATTTTCGAAGTGACCAACACGCTTCGAACAAGCGGCACAATTGTACACGTCGGCAGGCTCTTGCGTGAGCCCGCCAACGACTTCGCGGTAGGCCAGAACATTCGACTCAAAGTCGATCGGATGCGCCGCGACGCGGCGATGCTCAACCATTCCGCCACCCACATCCTGCACTACGCGCTGCGCGATGTGCTGGGCACCAGCATCCATCAGGCGGGCTCGCTGGTCGCGCCCGACCGCCTGCGCTTCGACTTCAGCCATAGCGGGCCGGTCGGCGAAGGCGATCTCGCGACGATCGAAGAAGAGATCAACGCGCGCATCCGCGAAAACGCCGAGGTCGCGACCGAAGAAATGGCCTACGACGACGCGATCAAGGCCGGCGCGCTGGCCTTTTTCGGTGACAAGTACGGCGACGTCGTGCGCGTGGTGCGGATGGGCGATTTCTCGGTCGAGTTGTGCGGCGGCACGCATGTCGGACGCACGGGCGACATCGGGATTTTCAAGCTCGAGGCCGAATCGGGCGTCGCCGCCGGTGTGCGCCGAATCGAGGCTGCGACCGGGCGGGGCGCCTTGGAGGCGATTCGCCGCCGCGAGCGAATCCTGGAGCGAATAGGCTCCCATCTGGGCGCTCGTGACGACGCGGCGGTCGAACGGCTCGAGCGCCTGCTCGCGCGTGAAAAGGAGCTGGAGAAAAAGCTCCGCGCGCTCGAGCGGAAGCTGGTCGCGGGCGACGGCGCGGCGGGCGGCGTGGGCGCCGAGCAGGTCCGCGAGGCGGGCGGGGTCAAGGTCGTCACGCGGCGCGTCGAAGGGGTCGACCCGCGCGCGCTGCGCGAGATGGCCGACCGGCTGCGCCAGAAATACGGCTCCGCCGTGGTCGCGATCGGCTCGGTGGTCGACGACAAGGTGGGAATCCTGGTCGCGGTCACGCCCGACCTGACCGGCCGAGTCAAGGCCGGCGACATCGTGAAGCAGCTTGCCCCGATGGTCGGCGGGACGGGCGGCGGGCGCCCGGACTTTGCGCAGGCGGGAGGACGCGACGCCTCGCGGCTCGACGAGGCGCTGGAACGCGTCGCCACGCTGATCGCGTAACTCATGCATGATCCGCACGCTTAATTTGCGCGTCCAACCGGCGGGCTTTAAAAGTGCGCGCGAAAAGAGCTAGCATTGCGGGAACGCCGCTGACCATGTGATCCAGCCATCGGGGTCCGCGCCACGCGAATAGACGGTACGAGGCTTAGCACAGCCATTTCTCAGCCAGCCACCGAAGACTCGCTCGAACTGCACTTCGACGACCATCGGTTGTTCACCGATCTGCTCGGCCAGCATGACGCCCACGTCCATGTGATCGAGCAGGCGCTCGGCGTGCGGATCGGCGTCAACGGCAGCACGCTGCGCATCTCCGGGGAGCATCCCGAACAGGCGCTGGCCGGCAAGGTGCTCAGCGAACTCTACGAGATCGTCAAGCAGGGCCATTCGATTTACCCCGGCGACGTCGAATACTCGGTGCGCATCCTGCGCGCCGACGGCAACGTCGACCTCAAGGACATCTTCCTCGACACCATCTACATCTCCGCGCACAAGCGCGTGATCGCGCCCAAGAGCGTCAACCAGAAGCGTTACATCGACGCGATCCGCGCGCACGACATCGTCTTCGGCATCGGACCCGCGGGCACCGGCAAGACCTACCTGGCGATGGCGATGGCGCTGGCGGCGTTGATGAAAAACCAGGTCACGCGGATGGTGCTGTGCCGGCCGGCAGTCGAGGCCGGTGAGCGGCTTGGCTTTTTGCCGGGCGACCTCGCGGAGAAGGTCAACCCGTACCTGCGGCCGCTCTACGACGCGCTGCACGACATGGTCGACTTCGATCGCGCGCGCCGGATGCTCGAGCGCGGCACGATCGAGGTTGCGCCGCTCGCCTTCATGCGCGGGCGCACGCTGAACGACTCCTTCATCATCCTCGACGAAGCGCAGAACACGACCTCCGAGCAGATGAAAATGTTCCTCACCCGCCTGGGCTACAGCTCCAAGGCGGTGATCACGGGCGACATCACGCAGATCGACCTGCCCAGCGGCAAGCTGTCGGGGCTCAAGGAGGCGCGCACGGTGCTGGCCCGCACGCCCGGAATCTCGTTCGTCTACTTCGACGAGCGCGACGTCGTCCGCCATCGCCTGGTCCAGGCGGTGATCACCGCCTATGAGGCGGCCTCCGAGGGACGCCTCGAGGCCGCGCCCGATAACGGAATCAAACCCGCGAAGGAATAGGCGGTGGCGGTCGCGCTGCGATGCGAGAGCGGCTGCGGGCGGCCGTACGTGGCGCGGCTGCGCGCCGACGCGCGCCGGCTGATGGCGCTGGTGGGGCTCGAGGCGTGTGAGCTGTCGGTGGTGATCGCAGACGACAGCTTCGTTCACGCGCTCAACCGGGACTTTCGCGGCAAGGATCGGACGACCGACGTGCTGTCGTTCTCGCAGCTCGAGGAAGTGCCGCCCGCCCTGCGCGACGCACAC
>JAKAVN010000206.1 GCA_021827495.1 Deltaproteobacteria bacterium
GCCTACGTGCCGACCAACGTCATCTCGATCACCGACGGCCAGATTGTGCTCGACGGCGACCTCTTCTACTCGGGCATCCGGCCGGCGGTTAACGTGGGACTGTCGGTTTCGCGCGTGGGTTTCTCGGCGGCGGTGCGCGCGATGAAGCAGGTCGGCGGCACGCTCAAGCTCGATCTCGCGCAGTACCGCGAGATGGCGGCCTTCGCGCAGTTCGGTTCCGACCTCGACCAGTCCAGCCAGCGCCTGCTCCATCGCGGCGAGCGGCTGACCGAGATGCTCAAGCAGAACCAGTACGAGCCGCTCCCGATCGAGAAGGAAGTGCTCATCATCTTCGCCGCCAACGAGGGCTACTTCGACCAGCTCGAAGTTCCCCGGATTAAGCCCTTCGAACTCGGGCTGTACGCGTTTTTCGACGCGCGCCATAAGGACATCCTCGACGAGATCAGGGCCAAGCGCGAGATTTCCGATGACCTGCGCAAGCGCTTGCGCTCCGGCCTCGACCAGTACCAGCAGACCTTCGCCGCCGCACAGGGCGCGGCGGCGGCGCAAGCGGATGGCGCGGCCCGGGCCTAGCGCGCCGCGAGCAGTGTGCGCGGGGGCGTGTGAGCAACGATGGCGTCGCTGAAGGCAATCCGCCGGCGGATCGGGTCGGTCAGATCGACCCAGCAGATCACGCGGGCGATGAAGCTGATCTCGGCCGCGCGCCTGCGCCGCGTGCAGGAAGCGTTGCAGAGCGCGCGCCCATATCATGAAGCCTTGGTGCGCGTGGCCGATTCGTTGTTCGCAACCGAGCGGGCCGCGCTCGATCCGGCCGAAAACGCCAAACAGCGGGCGCTGATCGTGGTGATCGCGTCGGACCGGGGACTGTGCGGCGGCTACAACGCCAACCTGATGCGCACGACGGAAGAGGAGGCGCGGCGCGCCGCGCGCGACGGGATGGAAGTGCGGTTCTACGCCGTCGGGCGCAAGGCGCTCGATCATCTGCGCCGCGCCAACCACGAAGTCGCCCATCAACGGATCAACAACCCGCGCCTGGCGACCTTCGGCCTGGCGCAGGACCTTGCCTCGCGGATACTCACCGAGTATCGCGCGGGCGAAGTTGCCGAGACCGGCCTGGTCTATAGCCAGTTCGGCTCGGCGCTTTCACAGCGGCCGGCCTACGAACGGCTGTTGCCCGTGGCCGAACAGAAAGCCGACGAAGCCACGGGCGGGATCGCCGCGCCTATCGACTATCTGGTCGAACCCAGCCGGGCCAAACTGGTGCCGGTGGTGCTGCGCGGCTACCTCGAGGATTCGATTTTTCACGCGCTGCTCGAAGCCGAGGCCAGCGAGCATGGCGCGCGAATGACCGCGATGGACAGCGCGACCAACAACGCCGCCGACATGATCGAGCGGCTGACGCTGGAGATGAACCGCGCGCGCCAGGCCTCGATCACCACGGAGCTGATGGATATCGTCGGTGGCGCCGAAGCGCTGAGGGCGTGACCGGCACGCGCCGCTTTGCACAAGTTCGCCAGGAAAATCGCCATTTATGAGTGACACCGCAACAGGCCGCATCAGCCAGGTTCTGGGCAACGTCGTCGACGTCGAGTTTCGCAACGGCTCGCTGCCGTCGATCTTCAACGCGCTGCGCGTTTCCAACCCCGCGCTCGGCGACCGCGAGGGCAACCTCGTGCTCGAGGTCGCGCAACACCTCGGTGAAAGCACCGTGCGCTGCATCGCGATGGACACGACCGAGGGCTTGGTGCGCGGGATGCAGGTCAGCGACACCGGCAGCCCGATCACCGTGCCGGTCGGGCCCGAGACCCTCGGCCGCCTGATCAACGTCATCGGCGAGCCGGTCGACGAGGGCGCGGCGCTCACGGCGCCGCACCACATGCCGATTCATCGCGAGGCGCCGACCTTCGCCGACCAGGCCACCGAAGCCGAGATTCTCGAAACCGGGATCAAGGTGATCGACCTCATTTGCCCCTATGCGCGCGGGGGCAAAATCGGCCTGTTCGGCGGCGCCGGCGTGGGCAAGACCGTCACCATCATGGAGCTCATCAATAACGTCGCCAAGCAGCACGGCGGCGTCTCGGTCTTCGCCGGCGTGGGCGAGCGCTCGCGCGAGGGCAACGACCTTTACCGCGAATTGCAGGAATCCGGCGTGCTCTCCAAGACCGCGCTGGTCTACGGCCAGATGAACGAGCCGCCCGGCGCGCGCGCCCGCGTGGCGCTAACCGGGGTCACCGTGGCCGAGTACTTCCGCGACGAAGAGGGGCGCGACGTGCTGTTCTTCGTCGACAACATCTTCCGCTTCGTTCAGGCCAACTCGGAAGTCTCGGCGCTGCTCGGGCGCATGCCGAGCGCGGTCGGCTACCAGCCCACGCTGGGCACCGACTTGGGCGAGCTGGAGGAGCGCATCACCACCACCAAGAAGGGCGCGATCACCTCGGTGCAGGCGATCTTCGTCCCGGCCGACGACTACACCGACCCGGCGCCGGCGACGACCTTTACCCATCTCGACGCGACCACCGCGCTTGACCGCAAGATCTTCGAGAAGGGGATTTTCCCGGCGGTCGACCCGCTGGCCTCGACCTCGCGCATCCTCGACCCGCAGGTGGTCGGCCCCGAGCATTACGACGTCGCGCGCCGGGTGCAGCAGATTCTCCAGCGCTACAAGGACCTCCAGGACATCATCGCGATCCTCGGGATGGACGAACTTTCGGCCGACGACAAGCTGGTGGTGGCGCGCGCGCGCCGGGTCGAGCGTTTCCTCTCGCAGGCAATGCACGTCGCCGAGCCGTTCACCAGCATCCCGGGCACTTACGTGCCGCGCAAGGAGACCGTGCGCGGCTTCGCCGAAATCCTCGACGGCAAGTGTGACGACCTGCCCGAGCAGGCCTTCTACCTGGTCGGCACTATCGACGACGCACGCGCCAAGGCCGAGCGGCTGGCGCATGGCGAGGCGCGCTGAGCGCGCCCGCGGCGAAGCGGAAAGGCGGCGTATTACGATGGCGGCAACGTTTGCATTCAAACTGGTCACGCCGGATGGCGTCCTGTTCGACGGGCAGGCCGAGCAGGTGAACGCGATCAACCCGCTCGGCGAGTTCGGCGTGCTCGCCGACCATACCAACTACACCACTTCGCTGGTGCCGGGCCTGCTGACGATCCGCACTGCCGTGGGGCAAACGCTCGAGTACATGGTCACGAGCGGGCTGGTCGAGGTCAGGGACGGCGTGATGACCGCGTTGGCGCAGAACGCCGCGCCGCCCGAGCAGGCCGAGGCCCCCGACGAGACCGAACTGCGGGAGGCCGAGGAGCGGCTGTCGCAGATGAGCATGTACGAACCGGATTACGACGAAGAGCAGCAGTCGGTGATGGTGCTGCGGGTGCGCCGCGACGTCGCTGATTCCCGCCGCGCCGCCTCGGACTAGCTACGGTTCTCGTCGAGACCCGCGTCTCGGACTACCATCGCGCGCCGCCTGCGCGCGTTGCCGAATTTGCCGACTACGTTTGCGGATTGGAAAGCCGGGCGAGGTCGCGGAAGAAGTCCGGGTACGTCTTGGAGACGCAGCCGGGATGCCTGATGCGGAGGCCCGCGGTCTTAAGCCCCGCCACCGCAAACGCCATCGCGATCCGATGGTCGTCATAGGTTTCGACCGCCGTCGCCTCAAGTCGGGACGGCTCGATCAGCATTCCGTCCTCGCATTCGTGCACCGACGCGCCCAGCCGCTGAAGCTCGGTCGCGAGCGCGCGCAGGCGGTCGCTCTCGTGATGGCGAATGAACGCGACGCCGCGAATCCGCGTGGGCGAGGAACAATACGGCGCGATGGCGGCGAGCGTCGCCACCAAGTCCGGCATCCCGTTCATCGCAACGTCAACCCCCGCCAGATTTCCGCTGCCGCCCACCTCCACGCCGTCGTCGCGCCAGCGGACGCGCGCGCCCATCCGCTCGAGTAGCTTCATGAACGCGATATCGCCCTGCACCGAGTCGGCGCGCAGGCCTTCCAGTACGATACTGCCGCCGACCATCGCGGCGGCGGCGGCGAAGTAGCTCGCGCTCGACGCGTCGGGCTCGACCTCGAAGCTTTGCGCCGCGTAATGCTGTCCGCCGGGCACGACGATCGAGCCGCCGCGCAGCGTCGCACTGGCGCCCCATCGCGCCATCAGCCGCAGCGTCATCGTGATGAACGGTCGCGCGGCCTCGCCCGTGACCGCCAGCTCGAGCCCCGCCGGCCACAGCGGCGCCGGCATCAGCAGCGCCGAGACGAACTGCGAGGAAACCGCGGCGTCGATTCGCGCTGCGCCGCCGCGCACGCCGCCCGCGGCGGCCTCGATTATCACCGGCGGACATCCGTTGCCACGTTCCGCGCGCACCGGGACGCCGAGCCCCACCAGCGTATCGAGCAGCGGACCGACCGGGCGCTCGCGCATCCGCCGGTTGCCGTCGAGCCGGAAGCGCCCGCGCCCCAGCGTCAGCAAGCCGAGCAAAAAGCGCATCGCGGTGCCTGCGCCGCCGACGTCCAGCTCGGCCCCGCACGCCGGGATGGCGCCGGCGCGCCCGTCCACGACCATGCGCGCGGCCGCCTCGTCGACGGCGAGTTCGAAGCCGAGCGTGCGCAGCGCGCCCGCCATCCGGCGCGTGTCGTCATTGAGGCCCACGGCGGAAAGCGTCGAGCGTCCCCCGGCCATCGCGGCCAGCAACAGCGCGCGGTTGGTGATGCTCTTGGAACCGGGGACCCTGATGGATGCGGCCAACGGATGCCG
>JAKAVN010000207.1 GCA_021827495.1 Deltaproteobacteria bacterium
CTGGGTGAAGTCAGGAGTAATGCGGCAGGTGTTGTGGGCGCTGGCCCAGGACCCGCCTGAGCGGGGCGGGATCGAGCTGCGCGAGGGCTTCATCGACGGGACCTTCGCTCCCGCAAAAAGGGGGGCGCGGGAATCGGCCAAACCAAGCGGGGCAAGGGGCCCAAGCTTATGGCCGTGGCGGACCGCAATGGTCTTCCTGTCGCCGCGCCTGCGGGCGGTGCCGCGCCCGCCGAGGTGAGGCTGGTGGCGGCGACGCCTAAGGAGCGGTGCGTGGTGGAGCCGCCGCGACGGCTGATTGGCGACAAGGCCTATGACAGCGACGGGCTGGACCGGGAACTGCTGGCAGCGGGCATCGAGCTCATCGCGCCCCATCGCGCCCACCGCCGCCAACCGAGCGGGGACGGGCGCCAGTTGCGGCGCTACCGGCGGCGCTGGAAAGTCGAACGGCTGTTCGCCGGGCTGCATAACTTCCGCCGCCTGGTGGTGCGCTGGGAGCGCTACCCGGAAAACTTTCTCGGCTTCGTCCACCTCGCTTGTATCCTTATCCTGCTCAGACGCTATTTATGAGACTGCTGCTAGAAACCAAGCGCGCGCCAGGGTCTCGCCCTGAGCGCGGAGGGGCCGCAGGAACTGACAAAGATTTTCGAGGCGTTGAAAATTGCGCCAAACTGGTCAAATGGCCGAGACGTTAGGACATTTCTGGAATTTGCGCTCCGCGCTCAAGCTCGGCGACTGGCGGCCAACAACGATGCCTCTCTTAACCTTCTCACCGAGCAGGATCTCGCATTTGGGTTTCGCTCGCTTATGAGCAACAAGCAAGCTGGCGCGAGCGCTTAAGACTCTCCCTTATCGGCGGCCGAAAGTGCCCTTACGAAAGGCAACTAAAGAACATCGTGCCGCTGCGCCCACTGCGTGGCCGAGCCGGAAAAGCCAATTACGGGAAGCTGACGGATATCGCGTTCAGCCGCGCAGGCCGCCCGAGGCCGCCTTGCGCGGCGCCGGCGGCTCCTCCTCGGGTGCGGGCGCCGGCGGCTCGATGCGGCGGCGGTCGATTCGCCGTCCCACCAGCTCGAACAGCGCGGGCAGCACCACCAGGGTCGCCACCAAGATCAGCGTGACGCCCAGGCTCAACACCCAGCCGAGGCTCGAGATGCCGCGATGCTCCGCCGGAATCAGCGCGGCGAAACCGGCGATGGTGGTGAGCGAGCAGATGGTCACCGATTTGCCCACCGCCTTGCTCAGAATCAGCGCCGACTTGTCGCGCTCCTCGCGCCAGCGGTAGAGCATATTGACGCCGTTGTCGACGCCGGTGCCGATCAGGATCGGGACCGCGAACAAGTTGGCCAGGTTAAATTCCCAGCCCATCCAGCCCATCGCTTCGAGCAGCCAGGCGCCCCCGAACAGCAGCGGCACGGTCGCCAGCGCCGCGTCGCGCAGGTTGCGGAAGTCGGCGAAGACGAAGACGAACACCGCGATCAGCGCCAGCACCGCGGCGTGCTCGTAGCCGCGGCGCATCACGGTCGCGAGGTTATAGGTCTGCACCGGCGGCCCGGTGACGTCGGCGTCGACGCCCTTGAGCGCGCCGATGAAGCGGCTGAGTGCGGCGTCCTCCCACACGTCGCCGCGCGGATAGATCTGCACCAGGAAACGTCCGCTGTGTCCGATGAAGCGCTCGCGCACCACCTTGGGCAGATTGGCGGCGGTCACCTCGCCGGGCTTGAGATCGTGCTTGAGTTGGCCAAGGCGCGCGCGCAGGTCGGCGTTGGTGCTGGCCTCGTAGCTCGCAAACGCAAGCCGGTTGGTCTTGAGCCGGGCGAGCGCGGCCCGCACCAGCGCCGCGGTCCTGGCGGCGGCGCCTGGGGGGTCGGCGGGTGCGATCAGCGCGAGCCGGGCCTGCAACTGGCCAAGCTCGCGCGCGAGCACTGCGGCCTCGCTCGGATGGCGCAGCGGCGCAATCTCGATCGGCGCGAGCATCGCACTCAGCGCATCCAGCGTCTTGAGCTTGGCCGCCTGGCCGTCAGGAATGTAGGTCGCGATGGTCTCGGCCTCCGAGACCTCGGGCAGCTTGCGAAAGGCTGCCGCGCGCGCCTCGGCCGCCTCCATCGAGGGCGCGAGCGAAACCGCGAACCACGACGAGCGCCCCGAATCCTTGAGCAGCAGGTTCTCGAACCGGACCGCCTCGGTCCGCTCGGCCTGCAGCTTGAGCAGGTTCTGGTCGAAGCGCACCCGGTCGGTGAGCATCAGCGCGCCGGCGGTTAGCGCAACCGCGCCCACTACGATGAACGCCGGGCGGCGGAAGGCCGCTTCGAGAATCGTGGCGCGCGCCCGCGGCGCAAGCTGCGGCTGGATGCGCGCAGGGCGGTAGCGGTCGCGCAGCACGACCAGCGCGGGAAAAACCAGCAGCGCCGAGACCAGGCACAGGAACAGCCCGGCCGCCGAGACGATCCCGAGTTCCGCGATACCGCGAAAATCGGTGAATACCGGGGTCAGGAAAGCGAGCGCCATGATGCAGGCCGAGGCGAAGACGCCCGTGCCGGTGTTGACCACCGCCAGTTCGACCGCCTGCGCCGAAGTCGCGCCCTGGCGGCGCGCCTCGTCGTAGCGCGCCATCAGATGGATCGGAAAGTTGATCCCGATCCCGGCCAGCACGCTGGTGAAGACTGCCGAGAGCAGGTTGAGATGGCCGATGGCGAGCGTGGTGAAACCGAACGACCAGGCCACGCCAGCCAGCAACGCCAGCACCGCGAAAAACGGCTCGACCACAGCCGTGAACGGGATGACCAACAGGAGCACGTTGCTGACGATTGCGATCAGCGAAGCGAGCGCGATGTCATGCGCGGTCGTGGTCTCCTCGGCGTGGGCCAGCGCCGGCCCGCCGGTCATCCCAGCCTGCAGGCCCGGAAACGAAGCGCGGATCGCGTTGAGATCGTTTTCGATCGCGTCGGTCGGGTCGAGCCCGTCCTTAACCCCGTCGCCGGGCGCGACGTGGAGCAGCAGGTACTTGCCGTTGTCGGAGACCAGATAGCCGTCACCCTGGGCGCCTTTTTGTCCGCCCGCCTGCATCATCGATTGCCAGGGCGAGACGTACTTGGCGCGGTCGGCGTCGGCGAGCATCCCGCCCAGTACCGTGTCGATGGCGCCGGTGTTAAATGCGCCCGGCGCAGGCGGCGCACCGGCGGGCGGCGCGGCTGCCGCGCCACGCGCGGCTTCCGAATGCACCATGGCGGCCGCGCGGCGCATCCGGCGTCCGCTCCGCTGCATTTGCGAGCGCCGCTGCGCCTGCATCTGCTGATCGATCCCCGCATTGACCATCGCGAAGAAGCCGGCCAAGCTCGGGTCGGCAGCGTACGCATGCAGCATCGGGAAGGCGGCGCGAATCTTTTGCGCCAGCGCCTCGAGATCGGCGCTCTTCATGTAGAGCATCGCGCGGTCGGCGAATGCGCCGGGGTCGATTTTATAGAAGACGGCTTTGACGTTGGCGTGGTCGGCGTTGAGCCGCGCCGCCAGCGCGTCGGCGAAGTGCTCGGCGCGCGCCGGGTCGGGCGCCGTGCGCACCACGACAATCAGGCCGTCAAGGTCGGGGAACTCGTGCGTGTAGTCGAGATAGTCGCGCGAGGCGCGGCTGTTGGACGTGATCAGGTCGTCCTGGCCGGTATGAAACTCCAGACGCGCCTTGGTGTACAGCACCGAGGCCACCGAAAGCGCCACCGCGAAGAGCAGCACCAGATAGGGCCGTTTGATGCTGATCTGCGCGATCGCGCGAAAAATTCGGTATCGCAAGCTCAACAAATTCCTCTGCTGCATCGGAGGGTTAAGAAAGAATGAGAGTTTCGCATCGGGCGCCGTGCGAGCCGGTGTCCGTTGCGTGCGGCCAAGCGCGGTCTGGCTGGCCTCTTAGCCGGGTCAGCGCCTGAGCAGATGCTGCCGGAGCGCGTTGATATGCTTCGCCGCCTCTTCCCGCACCACGGCTTCATCCTCCGGTTCGCCGCCGACGGCCAGCGCCACCACCACGGCGACCGAAGCGAGCATTAGCGCGAACGCGAACTTCCATCCCATGTTGTTTTTCCTGCGTCCGCCGGGGCTTTTCTCCTAGCAGTCCTTTTACCACCGCGTCCCCGGCGGCGCCCGCCCTCACCCGAGGGCTTATTAACCATTAACGCTATCAGGTTTAATTCAGCGAGACGATAGGGAAAAACGTCACGAACGTGACGCTAAAGGCGAACGAAGCGGGGACCAACGCAGGACCAGCCGTATTCGGCCATAGGCCCTCAAAGACGGGTCTCGATTTCTCCCCGGCGCGAACCACGCGCGGGTCAAACGACCTTGGACGGCGCCGCGCCGACCGCAAGCGAGTAGCGCCCGCCGGCCGCGGCCAGGCGTACCGGCGCCTCGAAGGCACGGCTCAGCATCGCCGAAGTCATCACGCTCTCCCGGGGTCCGGCGGCCAGCACTTTTCCCGCGCGCAGCACGAGGACGTGTGAGAAGCCGGCGACGATTTCCTCGACGTGATGGGTGACCAGGACCAGGGTGGGAGCGTTGGGGCGGCCGAGCAGCCGTTCGACGAAGGCCAGGAAGTGCTCGCGCGCGACCGGGTCGAGCCCGGCGCACGGTTCGTCGAGCACCAGCAGGCGCGGGTCGGCCATCAGGGCGCGTCCGATCAGCACCCGCTGGCGCTCGCCCTGG
>JAKAVN010000033.1 GCA_021827495.1 Deltaproteobacteria bacterium
AATCGCGGAACTGGCGAGCGATCCGCGCTTCATCGACAACGCGGCGCGGCTCAAGAACCGCGAGCAGGTGGTCGAGGTGATCGAGGGATGGCTGGCCTCGATGCCGGACGACGAGAAAGCGCTCGAGGCGATGCGTGCGGCGCGCATTCCGGTCGCGCCGATTCGCACGCTCGAGGAGTCGATGAGCCATCCGCACCTGCGCGAGCGCGGCACGGTGGCCAAGGTGCACGACCGCGTGCTGGGTGATTTCGAGGTTCCCGGCTTCCCGATCCGGTTCTCGGAATTTCCCAGCCCGCCGGGGCTCGCGGCGCCACTGCTCGGCGAACACAACGAGATGATCCTGCGCAAGTACCTCGGCTATGCCGACGAGCGAATCGCCGCGCTCAAAGACCAGCGCGTGCTGCTGAGCAAGCCCTATTGAGGAATCACCTGCGGCCTGCCGAGCCCTCGCCCACATCGTAGGTGGGCGAGCGTGCGGGGGAGGATCGCTTTCGCGGCGCCACTATTCCGGCGGTCCATGCCGCGATGCCCTTGTGTAACGCAGGCCCCGCCGCTACAGCCCGTAAAGCCGCATCAGCTCGCGCACGCCGTCCTCGGTTTCGACCTCGGGAGTCCATCCCAGGATTTCCCGGCTGCGTGCGAGCCCGGCCAGCGTGTCGCGCGGCTCGCCCGGCCGCGGCGCCACGTTGACGCGCGGTCCGCCGACCAGTTCCGCGATTCGATTGACGCTCAGCGCGCGGCCGCGCCCGATATTGATCGCGCTGCCGTCGTCCAGCGCGCAGTCCATCGCGGCCAGGTTGGCGCGCACCACGTCGCGCACCTGGGTGAAATCGCGCGTCTGCCCGCCGTCGCCGCGAACCTCGAGCGCCCGTCCCTCGCGGCGCGCGCGCAGAAACACTCCGATCACCGTCGCGTACGCGCCCTCCAGGTCCATCCGCGGCCCGTACACGCTGAAATAGCGCAGGCAGATCGCGCCCAGCCCGTACAGCCGATGGAACATCCGGACGTACTGCTCACCCACCAGCTTCTGCAGCGCATAGGGGCTCAGCGGATGGGGCGTCATGGTCTCGCTAAGCGGCATTCGCGGCTGCTCGCCATAAACCGACGACGAACCCGAGTAGACCACGCGCCGCACGCCCGCCGCGCGCGCCGCCAACAGCACGTTGAGCGTCCCGACCACGTTGACCAGATGGGTTTCGGCCGGCTGCTCGATCGAGAGCCCCACGCGCGGCAGCGCCGCCGTGTGAAAGACGCAATCGACGCCGACAAAGGCCGGCTCGAGCGCCGCAGGCTCGCGGATATCGGCCTCGACGAACTCGGCGCGCGGGTTGAGGTTCCCGCGGCTGCCGGTGCGCAGATTGTCGAGCACGCGAACCGTGAAACCGCGCTCGAGCAGCGCGTCGGCCAGATGGGATCCGATAAAGCCCGCGCCCCCGGTGACCAGGACGATGCGCGGCCCGCGGCGCGTGCGAAAATCATCCGACATCGGTTAAAATCCTAACCAAATCGCGGCCGCAACACGATGATCGCGTTGCGGCCTATCGCCACGCGAGGAATAGCATGCGGCAGCGGCGCTTCGATTCGCCCCCTCATCCGCAATCGAAACGTCCGCCGCGATCATGCACGGCTGCGGTTTGCGCCGCGGCGATTCCGCGCGCCACCGCAGCGGCCGCGCGCGCGGCCCAATCCGCAACCGGCACGCCTGGCGCGCCCGCTGCGGCGGCGCGCTACTGTATGCCCGACGCGGCCGCCTCGAGGATCCTGACGGATGAACGGCCAAATCCTCCTACTGCCGCCGCGCTCGAACTAAGCTTCACGGACCATCGGAAACTCATAGCGGGAGGCGAACGATGCCAACGAATTTTCTGCTCGACAAGGACGGCCCGGTCGCGACGCTCACCTTCAACCGGCCCGAGCGGCGCAACTGCATGACCGGCGAGATGATGCTCGAGATGGAGCGCCTGCTGCTCGATCTGCGCGACGAGCGTGGCCTGCGCGTGCTGATCGTCACCGGGGCGGGCAGTTCGTTTTCCGCTGGCGCCGACGTCTCGAAGCTCAAGGGCGTCACCGACCACGCCGAGCGCCAGCGAATTTTTCGCGAGGCCGGCCGCCGCCTGCCCGCGATCATCGGACGCTGCTTCGAGGCGATGACCCATCTCGACCAGCTCGTGATCGGCGCGGTCAACGGCTACGCGGTGGGCGGCGGATGGGCGATCGCGCTGGGATGCGACTTCGTACTGGCGGCCGAGGACGCCGAGTTCTGGGTGCCGGAGGTCGACCTCGGCGTGCCGTTCGGCGGCTTTCCGGTCAAGGAGCTGGCGGCGCGCGTGGGCCCGTGGCGCGCCAAGGAAATCGCCATCGGATGCCATCGCTACAAGGCCTCCGAACTTTACGCGATGGGCCTGGTCAACCGGGTGGAGAAGCGCGCGGAGCTGATGGTGGCGGCGCAAACGCTCGCGCGCGAGATGGCGGCCAAGGCGCCGCGCGCGGTGCGGATGACCAAGGCCGACATCAACAGCGTCTTCTTCGGCATCCGCTGAGCCGCCCGCAAACCCTCGTCCCCGTGGGAGAGCGGAACTGGCCGCCGCCGCCTCGCGGCTGTCCATGCCCGGGATAGCGGCCAAGCATCACGGAGCAATGGCGGTTGCGGACGAGCCGGGGGCGAGCGAATTTATCGGCGGCGCCGCCGCCTTTACGTTTACCGCGTAGGTGACTTCCTCGCCGCTGGCCAGCGTCACGTCGAGCTTCCAGCTCCCGCCTTCAGTGCCGAGCAGGACGATGTCGCCCGAGGATTGAGGTTGCACAGTGAGCGAGTTGGGATTCTTGACCGCTTTCGAGTCAGAGGCGGAACCCTTTTTAAGCCCGCTGATGGTGTAGGTCTCACCCTTGTTGATCGTGACCGCGATAACGCGCCGTTTCTTGGCCTGCTTCGCCTCCTTTGCCAGCACGGGCCGCGCGGCCAACGTCAGCACTCCCAGCATCACCACCAGGACGGCGATCAAATTGCGGCCACGTTTGGCCCCCGTTCCCTTTAATCCGGTCATGGTTCTGTTGCGCCCTCCCCCCGTTCGGCGTGGAAACAACCTGCCCGTGTGAACCTTAAAAGGCCGTGCGCGCCACCGCAAGGCCCGGCCAAAGAGGCTCCAGACTTGGGCTGAATCGATCGCGAAACATCTTCGCTCCCGCCGCTACGTCGAACTCCCCTGTTGCCGGGGCTTTGTGCCGGGACGAAGCATCGCGTAGCTGCCGGGCGCATCCTCGAGCACCTTCAGCGCGCGCCCGCCGGGCACCCGCGCCGGCACTTTTGCTCCGGCGTTTTGCCGTTCCATCCACGCCTGCCAGTCATCCCACCACGAGCCCGCATGCTGCTCCGCGCCCTCGAACCACTGCTCGGGCGTCGCCGGCAGCGCTTCATTGGTCCAGTAGTGGTATTTGTTGGCCGCGGGCGGGTTGACGATGCCGGCGACATGGCCGGAGCCGCCGAGCACGAAGCGCGCCGTCGCGCCAAGGAGCTTCGCGCCCTTGTAGGTGGTCTTCCACGGCGCGATGTGATCCTCCACCGTCGAGATGAAGTAGGCCGGCAGCTTCACCCTGGACAGGTCGATCGGCACCCCGTCCAGCTCGATTCCGCCCGGCACCGCGAGCAGGTTCTTCAGGTACATGTTGCGCAGGTAGAAGCTGTGCATCTTCGCCGGCATGCGCGTCGAGTCCGAGTTCCAGTAGAGCAGGTCGAACGGGAATGGGTCCTTGCCCATCAGGTAATTGTTGATGACGAACGACCACACCAGATCGTTGGCGCGCAACAGGTTGAAAGTGGAGGCCATCTCCGAGCCTTCGAGATAGCCACGCTCGTTCATCTTCTTCTCGAGGTTGGCCACCTGCTCCTCGTCGATGAACACGCCCAGCTCGCCCGGTTCCGAGAAATCCAGCAGGCTAACGAAGAAGGTGGCACAGGCGGCCCGCTCCTGTCCCTTGGCCGCAAGATATGCGAGCGTGCAGCCGAGCAGCGTGCCGCCAAGACAGTAGCCGATGACGTTGATCTTCGACTCGCCCGTGGCCTTCTCGATCGCCTCGAGCGCCGCGATCGCTCCCTCCAGCATGTAGTCGTCAAAGCGCTTGGCGGCGAGGCTGCGGTCGGGGTTCACCCAAGAGACCACGAATACGGTGTGGCCCTTGTCCAGCGCCCATTTGATGAAGCTGTTCTTCTCGCGCAGGTCGAGGATGTAGTACTTGTTGATCCAGGGCGGAATGATCAGCAGCGGACGCCGGTAGACCTCCTGTGTGGTGGGCTGAAACTGGATGAGCTGCATCAGATCGGTCTGGAACACCACCTTGCCCGGCGTGCTGGCGATGTTTTTGCCGAGCTGGAAGGCCGCCTCGTCGGTCATGCTGATGCGCAGTTGTCCGTCGCCCCTGGCGATATCGGCGAGCAGGTTGTTGAGCCCCCGTAGGAGGTTCTGGCCGCCCGTCAACAGCGTTTCGCGCAGCACCTGCGGATTGGTCATCACGAAGTTCGGCGGCGCGAGCGCCTCCACGTACAGGCGGGTGAAAAACGCCACCTTCTTTTGCGATTCGCCGGACAGCCCCGCGACGGCGGACACCGTGTGCTGGATGTGGCGCGCGGCGATCAGGTAGGACTGCTTGATGAAGTCGAACAGAAAATTGTTCGTCCATTCGTCAGCTTTGAAACGCGCATCGCTCTCGGCCGGCACGGCAATCGGCTTCACGTTCTGGCCGAACATCTTCATCCAGCTCGACTGCCACAACTGCGCGTAATCGAGCCACATGTCCATCGCATGGGTGGCGAGCGCCATCGGATCGGCGAGCATGCGGACGTAAAGGTCCATGTACGCCTTGGCGATGCCCAGCTCGTCGCTGACCGCGCCCGCTGGCGGACGGCTTTGCGCAAAATCGCTCAGCAGCCTGGCCGCGCGCTCGGCAACCTCGCGGTAGACCTTGGCGAGATCCTCGGGTTTGGCAGCTTGCGGACGGCTCTCCATCGCTGATCCTCCTATGCCAGGGCACGCGCCGCTTCAGCCACCATCGCGTAGCCCATTACGCCGCCGGCGCGGCATACCCCACTACGATGGTAACAGATCAGACGGCAAGCTAACCGCCCCCGGAGAACTTCAAACCGCCTGGCCGGCGCACCAGCCGCTCGACCAGGCCCACTGAAAATTGTACCCGCCGAGCCATCCCGTGACGTCCACCGCTTCGCCGATGACATAAAGGCCGCGCACCTCGCGCGCCTCCATCGTCTTGGAAGACAGCGCCGCGGTATCGACACCGCCCACCGTCACCTCGGCCTTCGACCATCCCTCCGACCGCGCTGGCACGACCCGCCATCGCTTGAGCCGCGCCGCAACCGCGGCCAGGCTGCGGTCGGGTAAATTCGCCATCGTCCCCTCAAGCGCGGCGGCCTGCGCCATCGCATGGCCGACGCGGGCCGGCAAAACTTCGGCGAGCACGTTTTTTAGTTCGGCCCGCGGACGCGTGCGCTTGCGCTCGCCGAGGAAGCGCTCCAATTCGAGCGCGGGCGCGAGGTCGAGCGAGAGCGTGTCCCCTGCGCGCCAATAAGACGAGATCTGAAGAATCGCCGGCCCCGAGAGGCCGCGATGAGTGAACAGGATATTCTCGCGGAAACTCTGCCGGCCGCATGCGACCGTGGCCTCGAGCGAGACCCCGCTGAGCGACCGGCAAAGCCCGAGCGTGCCGCCCGCGAATTTAAGCGCGACCAGCCCCGGCCGCGGCGCATTCCGCGAGCAGCATCGCGAGCATCTCGCGCGCCGAGCCGTCGCAGAAGAGCTGGCCCAGGGTTTTTTCGTGGTAGCGGATGCGGTGGCGCTCGACCAGCGCGATGAAGTCGCGCGCGGTGTAACGGCTGAGGGCGGACTTGCAGAAGTGCGGGTTGGCCGAGAGAAAACGCTCGGGCGTGACCTCGAGGTTGGTGAAGTTGCAGCGTCCGCCGCCGGAGATCAGGATCTTGGCGCCGGCCGAAGCGCCATGCTCGAGCAGCAGCACGCGGCGGCCGCGCCGTCCCGCGCTCATCGCGCACATCAGCCCGGCCGCTCCGGCCCCCACAATCACGACGTCGAACGCTTCCATCGCCGAATCCATCAGATCCCCGGCCGCCGGCTCAGCAACGCGGAGCGCGCGGCTCGAGGCGCTTGACAAATGGACGGCACGCGCGGATCCCCGCGCTCTCCGATCCCGGCCACCTCCGCGCCGACTTCAAGCATCTCGCGGCGGGCGCGGCGCGCGCCGGGCGGACAGGCGCCGGCCGGCTCACGCCGGCCGGCGCCGCTGTTTTCGTTTATCGCAGCGGCGTCTCGCCCCTTTCCGCCTGAAGCTCACTCGCGCCTGGTCAGCACGATTGGATTGGACGCTCCGCCATCGATCGTCAGCACCGCGCCGGTGGTGAAGCTGGCGGCCGGGCTGGCGAAGTAGAGCGCCGCGCCGACCACCTCCTCGGGCTCGCCGGCGCGCCGCAACGGGAAACTCCTCTTCGCGCGCCGCGCGAACTCCTCGGTGCGCGACCATCCCTTGCTGATGTCGGTATGGAACGGGCCGCACATGATGCAGTTGACGCGCACCTTGGGGCCGAACTCCTTGGCGCTAGCCACGGTCAGGATATTGAGCCCGGCCTTGGCCGCCGCGTATGGCGCGGTCTCCGGGTCGGGCCGAATCGCGGAGGCCGACGAGATGTTGATGATCGCGCCGCCGCCACCCGCCACCATCCGTGAGCCGAACAGCGCCGAGAGGCGAAACGGTCCCTTCAGATTCACGGCGATGATCTTGTCGAACAGGTCCTCGCTGGTCTCGAGCGAGGACGGCGCGAGCGGCGAGAGGCCGGCATTATTGATGAGCACGTCGGCCCGTCCCCAGCGCGCGTAAACCTCGTCAGCGAGGCGGTTGCAATCCGCCCATTTGCCGACGTGCGCCGCGTGCGCCGAGCCGTCGGCGCCGAGCGCGCGCAGCTCCTTGACGGTTGCCTCGCAGGAGTCGAGCTTGCGGCTTGCGATCGCGAGTGTGGCGCCGGCCGCCGCGAAGCCGAGCGCCATCGCATGGCCAAGTCCGCGGCTGCCGCCGGTGATCACGACCACCTTGCCGGTAAAATCATACTGCACGGGACGCGTGGTCATTGAGCGGCGGCCTCCCTTTCGATCACCTGGAGCTTCTTGCGCTTGGGGTTGCGGACTTCGTAGGGCGACTCCAGCACGTAGTCGAACGGCTGGACTTCCGCGCGCACGAATTTGTCGATCCAGTCGAATTCCTTTTGCCAGTCGGGTTCCTTTTGGAACTCCGGTTCGGTTTCAAAATTCCAGATCATGATTGCTCCGCGATGGAAATCGGCCGCCGGCGGCGCGCCTTGAGAAGCCGCCCCGCGCCATTGCGGCGGCTCCTGCCATCTTCAATAGGCGCTCGGCTTGCCGATGCGAGAGTGCCTCAGGCCGTTGTCTTTCTCAAGGGTTGAGCCGCGGCCGGAGCCTGCGGCGGGCCTGGCCGAAAATCCTTCGCGGCGTCATCGGTTAGGCGCGAACCCGCATTCCGCAGCCGGTCGCCTCTTCGAGCGCGCTCGTCCTGTTGCGGCAACCTTGCCGTGGCGGCGCGAAAGTGCGATGGTCTGTGGCAAAATCCGGAGGGACAGCGCAGTGCTTCACACTTCGATTTGCGACTATTTCGGGATCAAGTACCCGATCCTGCTCGCCGGGATGGGCGGCGTGGCGATGCATCGGCTGGTCGCCGCGGTCTCCAACGCAGGCGGCCTCGGCGTCCTCGGCGGGGCTGGATGCTCGCCCGAGGAGCTGCGCGAGGAAATCCGCCAGACGCGCGCGCTGACCGACAAACCGTTCGCGGTCGATCTGCTGGCGCCGATTCCCGACATGATGCGCCCGCACATGCCGGTCCTGATCGAGGAGCAGGTGAAGATTTTCGTCGCCGGGCTGGCCGTCCCCGCCGAGTTCCTCCAGACCATGCACGCGCACGGCATGAAAGTGGTCGTGATGTGCGGCAAGGTGCATCACGGCGTGAAGGCGCAGGAGGCCGGCGCCGACGTGGTGGTCGCGCAAGGGTCGGAGGCGGGAGGCCATACTGGCGAGATCGGGATGATGTCGCTGGTGCCGCAGATGATTCGCGCGGTCCGGCTGCCGGTGCTCGCCGCCGGCGGTATCGCGCATGGCAGCCAGATCGCGGCCGCGCTGACGCTCGGGGCCCAAGGCGTGGTGATCGGCACGCGCTTCATCGCGACGCCCGAAGCGCAGGCGGCGGCGGTCTATCGCGAGGCGATCGTTCACGCGCGCGACGATTCCACGCTGCGCACGCGCTGCTATACGGGCAAGCCGTGCCGCGTGATCCGCAACGGGTACGCGGTGGAGTGGGAACGCGAGCCGGCGAAAATCAAGCCATTCCCGGAACAGGTGCGGGTCTCGTACCGTAACGGCGTGATGGGATTTTCCGGACGCGAGGGCGAGGCGGCCGATCCCGACCGCACTTTCATGCCGACCGGCCAAGGCGCCGGCCTGATCGACAAGATCAAGCCCGTCGCCGAGGTGTTCGCGGACTTGCTGCGCGAGAGCGAGGAAAGCCTGCGCGGCGCGCAGTCGCTGCTGGGCGAGAACTCGCGGCCGCCCTATTCAGCAGTTCCCGCGCGCGGATAGGCCGCGACTCTCAACCTCGCCGCGCGGTCTCGATCAACACTTGCGGGCGGATTTGCCTTGCCGGCGGGCGGTTGGTTGCTCAGCGCCTGGACTTGCGCCTGGCCGGGGCCGCGTTCTTGCGCGCGACCGCCTTGGCGGGACTCGATTTGGCGGCCGCCTTGCGGGCGGGCTTCGCAAGGGCGGCGGCTTTTGCGGGCGTGGAGCCGAAGCGAACGGCGGTGAAGTGGCGCGAGGCGAACTTCCAGTGCTCGCCCACCTTCACGTACTCGTCGAGGTAGTGGCCGGTGCCGATCCATTCCACGCGGCGGCTGGCGTTGCGCATCTCGACGTAGCAGCGTCCGGTCGCGCGGCCGTAGTAGCCAAGCTCGACCACGTGGTTGTGGATGTACGGACACAGCGTCGGGTTGCGCAGCCCTTCGGCGTAAGCCTTGAGCAGGGCCTCACGGCCCCTGGTGGTGGTTTCGTGATCGCGCGACTTGATGGTGAATGATCCGTCGTCGGCGAAGAGCTCGACGATTCCGGCCACGTCGCCGCGCCACACGCAGTCGCAATAGCGCGCCGGCAGGTCGCGGATCTGCTCGCGGTCGATGAGTTCGGTAAGCGTCTCTTCGACAGTCTTCATCGCGCGGCTCCCTCCCACAAAGCGCCAGCCGGACACCCCTCAGCTTGAATTCGCCTTCGCGGCCTCACCCAAGCGCCGCGCGCGCGAGCCGGAACGGATCGTCAGCGCGCATCATAGCGGCTCTCGGCCGGTTTGCAAGGAACGTGCGCGGCGGCTCATTCGCGCGGGGCATCGAACCACAGCACGCCGAGCGGCGGCAGCGTTATCGAAACGGAGTACGGCAGGCCGTTATACGGAACCGGCTCGGCCATGACGCCGCCCGCGTTGCCGACGTTGCTTCCGCTCCACAGCGCGGCGTCGGTGTTGAGAATCTCGCGGTAGTAGCCGGGGCGCGGCACACCGACGCGGTAGCTGTAGCGGGGAACCGGCGAGAAATTGCCCACGCATACCAGCCGCTGCCCGTTGGCCGGCGCAATCCGCATGAAGGCAATGGTGTTGTCGGCGGCGTTGTCGGCGGCGATCCATTGGAAACCGGCGTGGTCGTGGTCGGCTTCCCACAAAGCCGGTTCGGCGCGATAAAGCCGGTTGAGCTCGCCCACCAGGGCCTGGAGTCCGCGATGCTCGCCGCCCTGGAGCAAATCCCAGTCGAGGCTCTCATCGTGGTTCCATTCGTTCCATTGGCCGAACTCGCCGCCCATGAAGAGCAGCTTCTTGCCCGGCCGCGCCCACATATAACCGTAGAGCGCGCGCAGGTTGGCGAACTGTTGCCAGCGGCCGCCCGGCATCTTGGAGAGCAGCGAGCGCTTGCCGTGGACGACCTCGTCGTGCGACAGCGGGAGCACGAAATTCTCGTTCCACGCGTACAGCATGCCGAAGGTCAGGTCGCGATGATGCCAGCGGCGATGGACCGGATCCTTGGCGAAATACTCCAGCGTGTCATGCATCCAGCCCATATCCCACTTAAAGCCGAAGCCCAAGCCGCCGGCGTAGGTCGGGCGGCTCACGGCGGGCCATGCGGTCGACTCCTCGGCGAAGGTCATAACGCCGGGATTGCGCGCGTAGGCCTGCTGGTTGAGCGTGCGCAGGAAGGCCACCGCATCGAGGTTCTCGCGCCCGCCCTGCGCATTGGGAATCCATTCACCCGCGCGCCGCGCGTAATCGAGATAGAGCATCGAGGCGACGGCGTCGACGCGCAGGCCGTCGGCATGGAACTCGCGCAGCCAGCATTCGGCGCTGCCGAGCAGGAAGTTGCGCACCTCGGTGCGGCCGAAGTTGAAGACGTAGGTGCCCCAGTCGGGCTGGAACCCCAGGCGCGGGTCGAGATGCTCGTAGAGCGCGGTGCCGTCGAAGCGCGCGAGCGCGAAGTCGTCGGTCGGAAAGTGGCCCGGCACCCAGTCGAGGATCACGCCGAGGCCGCGGCGATGGAGATAGTCGACCAAGAAACGGAAGTCGTCGGGCGTGCCGAAGCGCGCGGTGGGCGCGAAGTAGCCGCTCACCTGGTAGCCCCACGAGCCGCTGAACGGATGCTCCATCACGGGCATCAGCTCGACGTGCGTGAAGCCGAGCGCGGTCACGTAGTCGGCGAGCGCGGGGCCGAGTTCGCGGTAAGTCAGCCAGCGGTTGCGCTCCGCGGGGACGCGCCGCCACGAGCCGAGATGGACCTCGTAGATCGAAACCGGCGTGCGCAGCGCCTCGCGCGCCGTCCGCGCCGCCATCCACTCTTCGTCCTCGAAGCGGTAGCGCGAGCGATAAATGATCGACGCGGTCGCCGGCGGCAGCTCCAGCGCGGCCGCCCACGGATCGGTCTTGAGCCACGGCGGGCCCTGATCCGGGCGAATTTCATACTTGTAGCGCGCGCCGCCCGCCAGTCCCGGAATGAACAGTTCCCAGATTCCCGACCCGCCCATCGAACGCATCATGTGGATGCGGCCATCCCATGAGTTGAAGTCGCCGACTACGCTGACGCCGCATGCGTTGGGCGCCCAGACCGCGAACGCCACGCCGGCCACACCGCCCAGCTCGCGCTCGTGCGCGCCGAACAGCTCATAGGGCCGCTCGTGCTTGAGTTCGCCGATCAGGTGAAGGTCGAGCTCGCCGAGCGTCGGCAGGAAGCAGTACGGATCGCGAATCGTTGTCGAACCGCCGCCGCGAAAGAAAATCTCGAGGCGGTAGGCGAACAGCTCGCGCCGCCCCTCCACCCTTGCTTCGAAAACCCCGCTTGGATGGACGCGCGCCATCTCGCGCACGCCCTCCTCGCCGTCGATGAGCAACGCGATGCGCTCGGCGTCGGGCCGAAACGCGCGCACCACGACGCCGCCGGGCTCCACGTGGGCGCCGAGAATGGAATGCGGATCGGCGTGGCCGAGCGCGGCCAACCGCTCCAAGCCGTCCGCCGCGTGAGCGCTCGCGATATCAGGCACCATGGCGAAACGCGCCTTCCTGTTCCGGTCCTAGACTGTCCCGCCGAAAACCTGGCTGATGCCTTGCAACGGAATCGCCAGCCATTCGGGGCGGTTGTTCAGTTCATAGCCCAGCTCGTAGATCGCTTTGTCGAGCAAAAAGGCGTCGAGCAGGATCCTCAGCTCCTCGCGATCGCGCGGGACGAAATCCGCCTCGCCCGCGATATTCAAGTATTCCTTTAAGAAGGCCCACGAGGCCCAGAGCTGCCACAGCCGCGCCCACGGCCCCAACGCGTCAAGCATGCTCGGACTCAGCGCGCCCGTCCGCACATGCTCGAGCATCGAACCGAGCGCCGCGTAATGGAACGAGCGCAGCATCCCCGACACGTCGCGCAGCGCCGAGCGCTTGCGCCGCCGCTCGCTCAGCGGGCGCGCCGGCTCACCCTCGAAGTCAATTATGGCGAAGTCCTTGCCCGCATGCAGCACCTGGCCGAGATGTAAATCGCCGTGGGTGCGGATGCGCGTGACGGTGAATTTGCGCCGCAAATACTCCTGGAAGCGCGCGGTCACACTATCCTCGTTCGAAAGCAGGCTGCTGGCCCGCGCGCGTTCGGCCTCCGGCAGCGAGGCCAGGCGCGCGCGCAGCATGCGGAACACCTGGCCGGCAAGATTGCGCATCGACTGGTACTCCGAGCGCTGGTAGAGCGGCGAATAGAGTTCGGGCACGAAGCTCGGATCGTCGGTGGCCGCGGCCAGCGCGAGATGGAGCTCGGCGGTGCGCCGCCCCAGCAGCCCCGCCGTCTCGAGAAAGGCTCCGATGGCCTCGGTGGCCATCAGTCCCGGCCGATCCTCGGCGGCCAGGTTTACCAGCGGCTTGGCCGGCAGCTCGACCGGGCGATCCTTGTTGGTCAGCGCGCGCTCGAAATACTGGCTGAGCTCGCCCTGCGTATGGGTCCAGGCATCGCCCTGGTTGGGAACGAAGCCATGCAGCACGCCGACGGTGCGCGGCTCATCGCGCCCGGTCTGGTACTCCAGCCATCCGGCGAGCGGCGGCGTATGCGCGAAGTGCGCGTGGGTGGCAAGCATGCGGCCGATCTCGAGGTCGGGGCTGATGCCGGGGTCGAGCATGCGAAAGAGCTTGAGGATCACGCGGTCGCCATAGACCACCGCCGAGTTGGTCTGTTCGCCCTTGAGCACGCGCGGTTCGCAGCGGCTTTCGCGGTCGCCCATTAGCTCGCGCCACGCCGGTACGGCCGACGCGATCAGCTCGCCGCGCTGGCCGCGCAAGCGGCGGCGGCGCTCGATCAGCTCCAGCAGCGCGCGGTTGAAGCCCGGGTCGGCCGAGGCCTCGAACAGCCGCCCCTCGACCACGCCGTTGCGCGTGCCGGTAAGCCGCAGATGAGCGACGGCCAGCTCTGGATGCTCCGCCGCGGGGGCGGTACCGTCGGCTCCCAGAGCCAGCGGCACCACGTAGGTTTCGGACTCGGCGTTGCCGTACTCAACGTTCGCCAGCACCAGATGGGCTCCGCCGCGGCCCTCGATCAGCGCCACCGTGTCGGCCACCTCGACCGCCTTTATCGAGCGCGCCTTGCCGCGGAACCATCGGCAGCGCGGCAGGAAGTCCGGCAGCGCCTTGGCCAGCATTTCCCAGCCCTCGCCGCGCATGAAACTCTCCCATCCGGCCGAGGTTTCGATCCGCGCGATCTCGTGGCGCGCGGCTTCGACCACGGCTGGCGCATGGCGCGGCGGCTGGATCGAGAACCAGTCGAACAGATGCGGTCCGAGCGTGAGCAGGTAGGGCTGGTCGGTGATGGCCGGGAACTCGGTGCGGCCGAACAGCTCCACCGGCACCATGCCCTTGAAGCGCGCGAGGTCGAGTTCGGCGTACTGCACGAAGCGCGAAAGATTGGCGACCACCAGGATGCGTTCTTCCTGGTAGATGCGCAGGAAGGCCAGCACGCGCGGATTCTCGGGGCTTAAGAACTCGACCGTGCCGCGCCCGAAGGCCTTGAACTGCTTGCGCAGCGCGATCACGCGGCGCATCCACCACAACATCGAGTGGAGATTGTGTTCCTGGTTCTCCACGTTGACGGTCTGGTAGTGGTACTCATGGTCGATGATCACCGGCAGGATCAGCCGCTGCGGATCGGTGTCGGAGAAGCCGGCGTTGCGATCGCTACTCCACTGCATCGGCGTGCGCACGCCGTCACGGTCGCCGAGATAAATGTTGTCGCCCATCCCGATCTCGTCGCCGTAATAGATGACCGGGGTGCCGGGCAGCGACAGCAGCAGGCCGTTCATCAGTTCCATCGCGCGGCGATTGTTGCCGAGCAGCGGCGCCAGCCGGCGCCGGATGCCGAGGTTCACCCGCATCCGCGACTCGCGCGCATAGGCGCGGTACATGAAGTCGCGCTCCTCCTCGGTCACCATCTCGAGCGTCAGCTCGTCGTGGTTGCGCAGAAAGATCGCCCACTGGCAAGACTCCTCGATCGGCGGCGTCTGCGCCCAGATGTCGGTCAGCGGAAAGCGGTCCTCCATGCGCACCGCCATGAACATCCGCGGCATGATCGGAAAGTGAAACGCCATGTGGCATTCCTTGCCGCCTTCGAGGTAGGTAACCGCATCCTCGGGCCACTGGTTGGCTTCCGCGAGCAGCATCCGGTTGGGAAAGTTCGCATCGACGTGGCGGCGCAGCTCGCGCAGGAAGGCGTGGGTCTCGGGCAGGTTCTCGCAACTGGTGCCGTCGCGCTCGAACAGGTAAGGCACCGCGTCGAGCCGCAGCCCGTCAACCCCCATCCCGAACCAGAAGTGGACCGCCCGAAAGGCCGCGCGCTTGAGCGCCGGATTGTCGTAGTTGAGATCCGGCTGATGCGCGTAAAAGCGATGCCAATAGTACGCCTTGGCCACCGGGTCCCAGGTCCAGTTCGACAGCTCGAAGTCCTTGAAGATGACGCGCGCCTCCTTGTAGCGCTCGGGCGTATCGCTCCAGACGTAAAAGTCGCGGTACGGACTGCCGGGCGGCGAGCGGCGCGCGCGCTGGAACCATGGATGCTGGTCCGAGGTATGATTGAGCACCAGCTCGGTCACCACGCGCAGCCCCCGCTCGTGCGCCTCGCGCAGGAAGATCTTGAAGTCGCGCAGCGTGCCGCAGTCGGGATGCACCCCGGTGTAGTCGGAGATGTCGTACCCGTCATCGCGCATCGGCGAGGGATAGAACGGGAGCAGCCAGATGGTGGTGATGCCGAGGTCGCGCAGGTAGTCGAGCTTTTGCGTCAGGCCGGGAAAGTCCCCCACCCCGTCGCCGTTGCTGTCATAGAACGAGCGCACGCGCAGCTCGTAAAAGATCGCATCCTTGTACCAGAGCGGATCGTCGGGCAGCGGGCGGGGTCCGTTCTTCATGTGCTTTTGCTAACCAGCAGAATGTGGGCCGGCTCGACCGCCGGATCAAGCCGCACGTAATTGCGCTCGCCCCAGGTCCATGACGAACCCGTCACCAGGTCGGTCACCCGGTAGCTCTGGCCGGGCGCGACGCCCACCACTTCCGGCGGCACCACGGCCGTGCATTGGTGCGGCTGGGACGGGTCGAGGTTGACCGCCACCAGGATCACGTTGCCGCCGCCGGGCGTGGCCTTGGCGTAGAACAGTATCTGGCCGCTGTCAGCCTCCAGGAAGCGCAGGTTGGTGAACAGGCCGAGGCACGGATTCTCGCGCCGGATCGCGTTGAGCCGCGCGACGAACTCGTTGATGTTGCCCGGACGATGCCAGTCGCGCGTGCGAATCTCGTACTTCTCGGAATTCAGATAATCCTCGGTGCCGGGCACGGCGTCGTTCTCACACAATTCGTAGCCGCTGTAGATGCCGTAGGAGGGCGACAGCGTCGCCGCCAGCACCAGCCGCATCTTGAACGCCGGGCGCCCGTAGCGTTGCAGGATCGGGCTCAGAATGTCGGGCGTGTTGGCGAAAAAATTGGGCCGAAAAAAATCGCTCACTGGCGGCCGGCTCAGCTCGCTCAGATACTCGATGAATTCCGTCTTGGTATTGCGCCAGGTGAAGTAGGTATACGACTGCGTAAAGCCGGCCTTGGCCAGCGCCATCATCAGCTTGGGCCGCGTGAATGCCTCGGCCAGGAAGATCACCTCCGGATGGCGTTCCTGCGCGCCCTCGATAAGCCAGCGCCAGAACTCCACCGGCTTGGTATGCGGGTTGTCGACCCGGAAAATCCGCACGCCGTGGCCAACCCAGAACAGCACCACTTCCTTGAGCGCCTCCATCAGGGCGGCGGCGGCCGGCCCCTCGAAGTCGAGCGGATAAATGTCCTGGTATTCCTTGGGCGGATTCTCCGCGTACTTGATCGAACCGTCGGGCCGGTGGCGGAACCATTGCGGATGTTCGCGCACCCACGGATGGTCGGGCGAGCACTGGATCGCGAAGTCCAGCGCGACTTCCAGCCCCAGCCGTCCCGCGGCGCTTACGAAGTGATCGAAATCGTCCAGGCCGCCGAGCGCCGGCTCGACCGCGGTATGGCCGCCGGCTTCGCTGCCGATCGCCCATGGACTGCCGGGACTGTCGGGCAGCCGGGTCAGCGCGTTGTTGGGGCCCTTGCGCTGGGTATGGCCGATCGGATGAATCGGCGCGAGGTACACCACGTCAAAGCCAAGGTCGCGGATTTCGGGCAGCCGGCGCTCCGCCTCCCGCAGCGTCGCGGCGCGCCCCGGGATCTCCCCTTGCGAGCGCGGGAACATCTCGTACCAGGCGCCGCAGCGCGCCAGCGGCCGGTCCGCGACGACCTCCAGCGGCGGACGATACTCGGTCGAACTCCAACGCTCGCCCAGCCGCGCCATCAGGTCGAGCAACTTCGGATCTGAAACAATCGTGGCCGCGCCACGAGGCTCGCCAAGCGCGCGCAACCGCTCCAGCGCCGCGTCGATCGCCATGCGCTCTTCGCCCTCGGCACGGCGCGCGGCGGCCTCGATAAAGGCGATTCCCTCGCGCAGGTCGGCGGCGACGTCGCGCCCCGCTTCGGCCTTTTTCCGGAAGCCCCGCTCCCACGAAGCGAAAAGATCGGTCCAGGCCTCAATCGTAAAAACGTAGCGGCCGTTGCGATCGAGCGGAAATTCTCCGCGCCAGCGATCGTTGTCCATGTGGACCATCGGCGCCTCGGAAAACCGCGTCTCGCCCCTGGGCCGCCATTTAACGACGGCGCGCAGGACGTGGTCGCCGTCGCGGAAGATGTCGGCCTCGACCACGCATGGTTCGCCTGCCACGCGTTTGACCGGATAGCGGCCGCAATCGACCACGGGCGTGACCGCCTCGATAACATGATACTGCGCGGCCGGTGGGACTGCGGCCGGTTTGGCTCGCCTGCGTGACATACCGCCGGGACTGGTTGAACGCCTGGCCATCACGGATACCCTCGAAAAAAATTCTGACGAAGCCGACCGAACAGATATCTTCGCATCCGCGGCCGGGCGGATCGAGCGCCTTAGCGGGCGATCAAATCTTCGCTCATGGCGACAAACCGGCAATGCGGCCCCATGCAAGAGCGCGCGTCGTTGATGGTTGGCAATTTGCGGCGTTTTGCGCTCTTATCAAAGTTCCGAAATCTGAATTGCCATCCATGCCCGCGCCATCCGGTCGAACGCGCATCGCGCAAGGAGGAGGCCTTCGCCAATGCTACGGGTATTTTCACCGCTCGCGATCATGGCGATCTTGTTGACCGGCCCTGCCGCTTCAGCCGGCTCGGCCCCGGCCGCGCCCTCCAAATTTGTATCGTCCAGCGTTGGCGGCGAATTCACTTCGGACTTCAAATATCTCGCGAACAACTTCGAAGCCGACGGCGAAAGTATCGTGACCGCCCCGCTCCATCTCGACGCGGCCGGCGCGATGCTGACCAACCCGCGCTTCTATCTGGTGGCCGCCGGGGCGGGTGCGGCGTTCGGCGGTTCCTTCGCACTCGATCAGACGATGCGAAGTCATTTGGGCAGCATGGGATCGAGCACTGCGGACCTGTTCCAAAACGTAAGTTATGGGAGCGTCAGCGCGGCCACCGCCTTGCTCTACGGTTACGGGCTTTACAGCGGCGACTCGCGCGCGCGCCAGTACGCGCTCACCGCCGGCGAGGGTGCGGGCATCGCGACGCTCGTTGACATCGGGATCAAATCCGCGTTTGGCCGGCTGCGACCGTCCCAAAGCGGCAGCCATACCGCGTTCTTTCATGGAGGACGATCGTTCGTATCCGGTGACGTAACACCGATGTTCGCCCTGGCGGCCGGTGTGAGCGAGTACTACGACAACGAATGGTACGTCTCGATCCCGATTTACTCGCTCGCGCTGCTCGACGGATTCGGCCGGATGGGCAACAACGCGCACTGGTTCTCCGACGTCGTGGGCGCCGCGCTGCTGGGTGTCGGCACCACCGAGCTGTTCCTCTATCTCCATCGCCAGCACGAGAAGCATCCATGGCGTTTCAGAATCTTCCCGGCCGCGCCGCCGCCCGTGCCTTCCAAGGCCAGCGCTCAGAGCGTCGCGCCCACCGGCATCAGGCTCGCCTTCTACTGGTGAGCAGCGCGGGCGGCGGGCCTATGCGCCGCGCTTTTTCGCCGCGCGCTTTTAGGCTATCAACTTAAGCGGTGGCACCATGGCCGACGCCCTCGAGACAATCAAGCTCTATTACGATTTCAAAAGCCCGTTCACCTACCTGGCGATGGAGCCGGCGTACCGGCTCGAGCAAACCCATCGCGTGCGCCTGCGTTTCATCCCGCTCGAACTCGCGGTGCGCGAGGTATACGGCGGCGAACTCGAACAGCGCGTGCAACGCGATTGGGACAAGGTGCGCTACCTCTATATGGACGTGCGCCGCTTCGCCAACGAGCGCGGGATGATCATCCGCGGCCCGCAAAAGATCTACGACTCGCGGCTCGCTTTGATGGGCGGACTGTACGCCGATCGCAACGGCCGTTTTCGCCCATACGCCGACAGGCTGTTCGAGCGCTTCTTCAAGCGCGAGCTCGATCTCGAGGACTTCGGCGCGCTGGCCGCCGTGATGGCCGAAGCCGGGCTCGATACCGAGGCCTTCCGCCGCTACGCGGATGGCGACAGTCCTGGCGATCTGCGCGCCGCGGCCGCCGAAGCCGAGCGCGACGGCGTGTTCGGTGTGCCCACGTTCAACGTTGCGGGCGAGCTGTTTTGGGGCAACGACCGCGTCGCGTGGGTGATCAAGAAGCTCGACCAGATGAAGCTTGGGCGCACGCGCGCCGCATAAACCAGGCGGGAGTTTACGATGCGACCGATACCGGTGGGAGCCAAGGGCAGCTACAGCATCGCGGTGGAGCACAAGGACCTGGCGGGTACGCTGGAGCCGTCGCTGCCGCCGGTGCTGGCGACCCGCGTGATGATCCTACTGATGGAGATGGCGGCGATGGACGCGATACGGCCATACCTGGAGCCCGGCGAGATGTCGGTCGGGATCGTGGTTGACGTTCAGCATCTCACCGCTACGCCCGAGGGGCACAAGGTGACAGCCTACGCCGAGGTGGCCAAGGTCGATGGGCGGCGTATCGAGTTCAACGTGCACGCGGCCGACGAGATGGACGAGATCGGGAGGGGCACGCACAGCCGCGCGATTGCCGAGCGGGCGAAGTTCAACGAGCGGCTGAAAAAAAAGCTCAAACAGGCCTGACGGCGGCGCAGCGCGCGCAGCGATGGCTAGGCGATAACGTGATGCGCGTTTGCGGCTGCGAGGCTTGATATTCCGACAACTGCACGATGAGGAGGAGCTTATGGATTTCGCCATTTCCGAAGAGCATCGCATGATGGTGGACAGCGTCCGCCAGTTCCGCGAGAAGGAGCTGATGCCGCTTGAGAAGGAATTCCTGCTCAAGTGCAACCTCGACACCGAGGTCCGCCACGGCCTCGAGCGCAAGGGGCGCGAGGCTGGCTTCTGGGCGCTCGAAGTCCCGGCCCAGTACGGCGGCCTCGACGTGGGCCAGCTCGCGATGTGCCTCATCAACGAGGAGTTGTTCAAACATCCCGCGATGTTCGAATTCGGTGGGAGCCCGGAGCCGGCCCTTTATCTTTGCAACGACGAGCAGAAGCAGCGCTTCTTCTACCCGATCATCAACGGCGACAAGCACAGTTGCTACGCCTTCACCGAGCCCGATGCCGGGTCGGATTTCGCGCGCATCCGGACCACCGCGGTGCGCGATGGAGACCGCTGGATAATCAACGGGACCAAGACCTTCATCTCATACGTCGAAGGCGCCGATTTCGTCATCCTTTTCACCACTTCCAACTCCAAAGCCGGAGCCAGGGGAATCACCTGCTTTCTGGTCGAGAAGGGCACCCCCGGCTTCAGTATCGTGCGCCAGATCCCGACGATGGGCGACAACTGGGACCCGCATGAGCTGCTATTCACCGATTGCGCCGTTCCCGATGCGAACCGGTTGGGCGAAATCGACGGCGGCTTCGCGGTGGCGGACTATCAGCTCACCCATGGGCGGCTGAAAATCGGCGCCTTTCAGCTTGGAATTGCCCAGCGCTCGATCGACATGGCGGTCGAATGGGCGAAGCAGCGCACCACCTGGGGCAAACCGATCGCCAGCCGGCAGGCGATCCAGTGGATGCTGGCCGATTCCGAGGTCGAGCTGGAGGCCGCGCGGCTGTTGGTCTATCGGGCGGGCTGGATGGCCGACGCCAAGCAGAAAATCCGCAACGAGGCTTTCATCGCCAAGCTCTACGCGACCGAGATGGCGCAGCGCGTCACCGACCGCTGCCTCCAGATCTTCGGCGGCCTCGGCTACACCCGCGAGTTGCCGATTCAGAGCTTTTTCCGGCAGGTGCGGGTATGGCGGATCGGCCACGGCACCGCAGAAATCCATCGCTGGATGATCGCGCGAAACATGCTCGGCCAGTCATCCCGCGACTGAGCGGAGACCCGGCGCATGCGCGTCTGGATTCCCGCTCTGTGCGAGGAACTCGAAGGCCACGTAGTACGCAGCGAACGAACCGACCTCGGAATTATCCGCGGAGCGGCGTTCCAACGCTTCGCCGCCGGCGTGGTGACCTGCTCGGCAACGGTGGCAAAGGCCGAAGCGGGAGTGGTCGAACGCGGCCTCGAGGAGCGCAATCAAAAGGGCGAGCTGTGCGCGTCCGGATGGACGCGGGCCGAGCGTGCGCGCCGCGGCTGAGGCTCAATCGCCAACTCGCTTAAGCCGCGGCATCGGAGCGGCGCTGGATATGGTTGGCGAAAAAAGCGCAAAAGGCCCGGAGGCCGAAGCCTCCGGGCCTTGCTATTGGAGACGCTTGTCGCGGCCTAGTTGATCGTCCAGGTATCGCCCTGGCGCAGCAGCTTTTGCGGATCGCCGGCGCCCATCTTGGCGCGCGCCTCTTCGAGCTGCTGGTTCATCGCCGCGTCGTAGGTCGGACGCGCGACGCAGTAGAAGACGCCGACCGGCGTCGGCATCGGCGGCTCGAAGTTCCCCAGCATGAAGGCCAGCGACAGGTTGCCCTCGTCGTGCACCACGAGGTCGCTTTCGCTCACGCCATTGCCGAGCTGGACGACCTCCGGCCGCATCCCGTTCATCCGGATGCCGCGGTCGCGGTTCTTGCCGAAGATCAGCGGCTTGCCGTGCTCGAGCACGAGCTGATGCTCGGCCTTGATGCTCTTGTCGCTCACGTCCTTGAAGGCGTCGTCGTTGAAGATATTGCAGTTCTGGAGGATCTCGATGAACGACGTGCCCCGGTGATCGTGGCCGCGCTTGAGCATTTCGCCGAGATGCTTCTGCTCGACGTCGATGGTACGCGCGACGAAGCTGGCCTGCGCGCCGAGCGCGACCGTGATCGGGTTGAAGGGAAAATCGACCGAGCCGGCGGGCGTGGACTTGGTGACCTTGCCCACTTCCGAGGTCGGCGAATACTGGCCTTTGGTGAGGCCGTAGATGCGGTTGTTGAAGAGCAGAATATTAAAGTCAACGTTGCGGCGCAGCACGTGGATCATATGGTTGCCGCCAATCGAAAGCCCGTCGCCATCGCCCGTAACCACCCATACGTCGAGGTCGGGCCGCGAGACTTTCAGCCCGGTCGCGATCGCCGGCGCGCGGCCGTGGATTGTATGGAAGCCGTAGGTGTTCATGTAATACGGAAAGCGGCTGGAGCATCCGATGCCCGAGATGAAAACCACGTTCTCGCGCGCGACGCCCAGCTCGGGCATCACCTTCTGCACCTGGGCCAGGATCGCGTAGTCGCCGCATCCGGGGCACCAGCGCACTTCCTGGTCGGAGATGAAGTCCTTGCGGGTCAAAGCGGTAGCCATTTCTCTCAGCCCTCCAGCGCGCGCGTGATGCGGTTGGTGAGTTCGCTGACCTTGAACGGACGCCCCTGGATCTTGTTGCAACCCACGGCGTCGATCAGGTAGTCGGCGCGCACCATCTTGAGCAGTTGTCCCATGTTCATCTCGGCGACCATCACCTTGCGGAACATCCGCAGCTTGTCGGCGAGATCGTCCGGCAGCGGATTGAGATAGCGCAGGTGGATGTGCGAAACGTTCTTGCCTTTGGAGCGCAATTGGTTGACCGTCTCGCGGATCGGCCCAAAGGTCGAGCCCCATCCGAGTATCACCAGCTCGCCGCCGTTCGCATCGCCGAAGATTTGGATCGGCGGAATCTCGCGCGCGATGCCGGCGATCTTGCGCGCCCGCTGCCGCACCATCAGCTCATTGTTGGCCGGCGAGTAGCTGACGTTGCCGGTCTGGTCCTCGGTCGACAGTCCACCGAGGCGATGCTCCAAGCCGGGCGTGCCGGGCACCGCCCACGGCCGCGACATCGTTTCGGGATCGCGCAGGTAAGGCAGGAAGCCATTGGGGTCGGTACGTAACTCGACTTTGATTTCGGGCAGCTTGCTCACGTCGGGGACCAGCCACGGCTCCGCGCCGTTGGCGAGCTGGCCGTCGGTGAGCAGAATGACCGGGGTCATGTACTTGGTCGCCAGCCGCACGGCCTCGTAGGCGCAGTCGAAGCAATCAGCCGGCGTCGCCGCCGCGATAATCGGCATCGGCGACTCGCCATGCCGCCCGTACATCGCCATCAGCAGGTCGGCCTGCTCCGGCTTGGTCGGCATCCCGGTCGACGGGCCGGCGCGCTGGACGTCGGTGATCACAACCGGCAACTCGGTCTTGACCGCGAGGCCCATGGCCTCGGCCTTGAGGTTCATTCCGGGGCCCGAGGTGGTGGTGATCGCGATTGCTCCGCCGAAGGCCGCGCCGATCGCGGAGGCCATACCGGCAATCTCGTCCTCGGCCTGGAAGGTGTAGACTGGGAAATTCTTGAAGCCCGCCAAATCGTGGAGCACATCGCTGGCGGGCGTTATCGGATAGGAGCCCAGGAACAGCGGGCGCTTGGCACGGCACGCCGCCACCACGAAGCCCAGCGCGGTAGCGCTGTTGCCGGTGATGTTGCGGTAAAATCCCGCGGGTATCCGCGCCGGGGCCACGACGTAGGAGCTGGCAAACGCCTCGGTGGTTTCGCCATAGTTGTAGCCCGCCCTCAGCGCTCTGACGTTGGCCGCCAGCACCTCCGGGGTCTTGCGAAAGCGGCCAGCCAGCCATTTCTCCGTGCTTTCGATCGGCCGCTGGTAAAGCCACGACACCAGGCCGAGCACGAACAGGTTGCGGCAGCGCATCACGGCCCGGTTGTTGATCCCCGAGTCGCGCAGCGCCAGCGTCGTCAGCTTGGTGACGTCGATCTCGAATACCTGGTACTTGTCGAGCGAATGGTCCTTGAGCGGGTTGGAGGCGAAGCCCGCGCGTTTGAGATTGGAATCGCTAAAGGCCGCAACGTCGGCGATGATCACGCCGTTGGGCTGAACATCGTCCAAGTTGGCCTTGAGCGCCGCCGGGTTCATCGCGACCAGCACGTTGGGCTCGTCGCCGGCGGTGAAAATCTCGTTGCTCGAGAAATTGACCTGGAAACCGCTTACGCCGGCCAGTGTGCCCGCAGGGGCGCGTATCTCGGCCGGATAGTCCGGCAGCGTCGCGATATCGTTGCCGGCCATCGCCGATTCGGTGGAAAACTGCATCCCGGCCAGCTGCATCCCGTCGCCCGAGTCACCGGCGAACCGGATGACAACGTGGTCGACCTTCTCGCGCCGCTTGGGTTCGACGCCGCCGCCGGCAAGGCTATGCGACTCCGCCGCTTGTCCGGCTGCCTCAGGTGGTAAAGCCATTTAATTCAAACTCCTTGCGCTACATGGCCAACGGCAAACACGTTCGGACGTGATCGCCGGGGCCAAGGTCCTTATGCCATCTAGAACTATAGCTAATAACACAAATCCGTGAAAGGGTCCGACGCTTAACCGACCGGACTTAGCCGACCGTGAACGCCCCGTACTCGTCCCGGCACTCCGACCATTCCTCCTCCACCGCCGTGACACGCGCCAGAGGCGGCCCCTGATTGGCCCATGCGGCCAAAATTTTCAACTCGCGGCGTGGCCCCTCAGCTACGATTTCGACGTCGCCGTTGGCCAGATTCTTCACCCCTCCGCGAAGCCCGAGCTCGCGCGCTTGCTCCGCGGCCGCGTGGCGGAAGAAAACTCCCTGCACCCGACCGTGCACCAGCATCCTGAGCCGCGCCAGAGCAGCTTCAGGCATCGTCCGTTCCACGCCAATGGCGTCCTTCTGTGGCGAGCAGCGCCAGCAGCGCCTGCTCGTCGAGTGTCTTCACTCCCAACTCGGCCGCCTTGCGCAGCTTGGAGCCCGGCTCCGCGCCGGCCACCACGAAGTCGGTCTTGCGGCTGACTGCGGAGGCCACACGGCCACCGACGGCGCGAATCTTCCGCTCCGCCTCCTCGCGCGTCATCGTCTCGAGCGTCCCGGTCAACACGAAGCTCTTGTCGCGCAACGCGCCGCGCCCTTGTGCGGACGGCGCTTCGAGCGGCTCGAGCTTGAGCTGCTGGTTGAGCCGTTCGACCACTTTGCGGTTGCGCGGCTCATCGAAATATTCGCGGATGCTGCGCGCGACCGTGGCGCCGATGTCGCGCACCGCACGCAAGCCGTCCTCGCTCGCTTCCATCAGCTTATCGATCGTCCTGAAGCGTAACGCAAGCGCGCGCGCCGTGCTTTCGCCGACGTGGCGAATTCCGAGCCCGTTGATCAGACGGTCCAGGGTGCGATGGCGCGAGCGCTCGAGCGCGTCGCGCAGGTTTTGTGCGCTCTTCCCGGCCATCCGCTCCAGTCCGGCGAGCTGCTCGTGGGTCAGCCGATAAAGCTGGTCGAGCTCCTTCACCATCCCGGTTTCGACCAACTGGCTGACCAGCTTGTCGCCCAAGCCGTCGATATCCATGCAGGCCTTGGAGGCGAAATGGCGAATCGACTCGCGCATCCGCGCCGGACAGTTAACGTTGACGCAAAAGTAGGCGGCCTCGCCCTCTTCATGCACGATCGCGCCGCCGCATTCCGGACAATGCGCCGGCATCTGGAACTCCTTGGCGCGCGGCTTGCCCGCTTTGGCCACGCGCACGACGTAGGGGATCACGTCGCCCGCGCGTTCGATCAGCACCGTGTCACCCTCGCGGATATCCTTGCGGCGGATTTCGTCGAGGTTGTGCAGCGAGGCATTGGAAATCGTGACTCCGGCGAGCGCCACCGGTTCCAGCTGGGCAACCGGCGTGAGCGCCCCGATCCGTCCGACGTAGACCGCGATCTTGTTGACCCGGGTCGCGGCCTGCTGGGCCTTGAACTTGAACGCCACCGCCCAGCGCGGCGAGCGCGACACCTCCCCGAGCTGCTCCTGGAGCGCGAACGAGTTGACCTTGGCGACCACGCCGTCGGCTTCGTAGTCGAGTTGATGGCGCTGCGCGGCAATCCGCGCGTGGTATTCCAGGATCTCGCCGGCGCCGCGGCAGATTTTGCTCAGCGGATTCACCTTGAGCCCCAACGCCTTGATTCCCTCAAGAAATTCCCATTGGCTCTGGAAGCTCATACCCTCGACCACGCCCGGCGTATGGCAAAAGATATCGAGCGGCCGCGCGGCGCTGACTTTTGGATCAAGCTGGCGCAGCGAACCGGCCGCGGCATTGCGCGGGTTGGCGAACGGCGGCTCGCCCGCCGCCGCGCGCTCCTGGTTGAGCCGTTCGAAGGCGCGCCGCGGCAGAATTACCTCGCCGCGGACTTCGAGCAGGCGCGGCACGCGGCCGTGCGCCGGAAGCCTCAGGCGCAGCGGTATGCTCTTGATCGTGCGGATGTTCTGGGTCACATCCTCGCCATTGACCCCGTCGCCGCGGGTCGATCCTGCGGTCAGCCGGCCGTCCTCGTAAACCAGCTCGACCGCGAGGCCGTCGAGCTTGACCTCGGCGACGTACACGAGATCCGCCTCGCTGTGCAGGAAGCGCTTGATGCGGCGGTCGAACTCGCGCATCTCCTCGGCGTCCATCGCGTTGGCAAGCGACATCATCATCTGGCGATGGACGACGACGGCGAATCTTTCGCTGGGTTTGGCGCCGACGCGCTGGGTGGGCGAGTCGGGCGTGCGCAGTTCGGGATGCGCGGCCTCGAGCGCCTCGAGCCGGCGCATCAGGGCGTCGTACTCGGCGTCGGTTATCTCGGGGGCGTCGAGGACGTAGTAGAGATAGTTGTGGCGGTCTATTTGAGCGTAA
>JAKAVN010000208.1 GCA_021827495.1 Deltaproteobacteria bacterium
CTTGAGAAACTCGGGCTTGAATTGGTCGCCCTTGCCGATGTTGATCGGAATCACATTGTAGGGCATCCCCAACTCCTCCAACGCGATCGTGACCTTGTAGCCGTTGGGGGTCATCCAGAAGTAAACGTCGATCATGGCATCTCCTTGATGCTGCTTACGGGGAGCGCGGCGTTAGGCCCGCGCCGCTTGACTGTGCGCCATCGCGCGCGCGCCGTGCAAGCGCGCGCGGCTAGGCCGGCGCCGCCTCGGCCCCCGACTTGCGCACGCCCATCAGATAGGCCTCGATAAACGGATCGATCGCGCCGTCGAGCACGGCGTCGGTGTTGCCGATCTCGATGCCGGTGCGATGGTCCTTGACCATGCGGTAGGGCTGCAGGACGTAGGAGCGGATCTGGCTGCCCCAGGTGATGTCCTTCTTGTCCTTGGCGAACTGCTCGAACTGTTCGCGCTTCTTGCGCTCCTCGAGCTCGAACAGCCGCGCGCGCAGAATCTTCATCGCCAGCGCGCGGTTCTTATGCTGCGAACGCTCGTTCTGGCAGCTCACCACGATCCCGCTCGGCAGATGGGTCATCCGCACCGCCGAGTCGGTCTTGTTGACGTGCTGGCCGCCGGCGCCGCTGGCGCGGAAGGTGTCGACTCGCAGGTCGGCGGGATTGATTACCACCTCGACCTTGTCGTCGATCGCCGGAAAGACGAAGACCGAGGCGAACGAGGTATGGCGGCGCGCGTTGGCGTCGAAGGGCGAGATGCGCACCAAGCGATGGATTCCGGCCTCGGCCTTCAGATAGCCGTAGGCGAAGTCGCCCTCGAGCGTAAAGGTCGCGCTCTTGATTCCGCCGCCGTCGCCCGGCTGAAGGTCGGCAAGCTCGGTCTTGTAGCCGTGCCGCTCGGCCCATCGCAGGTACAGCCTGAGCAGCATCTCGGCCCAGTCCTGCGCCTCGAGCCCGCCGGCGCCCGGATGGATCGAGACGATCGCGCCGAGCCGGTCGTACTCGCCACCGAGCATCAACTGCAATTCCTGGCGCTCGATCTCGATGCGCGCCTTGCCGAGCGCCGCTTCGGTCTCGTGCGCCGCCTCAGAGTCGTCGGCGCCCTCCTCCTCGGCCATCGAAAGGTAGAGCCGCGCTTCGTCGAGCACCGCGCGCAACCGCTCGAAGCCCTTAAGCTGGTCGTTTATGCGGTCGTTTTCCTTGAGCGTGGCCTGCGCGGTTTCGGGCCGATCCCAGAAGCCGGGCTTGCTGGTCTCTTTCAGCAGCTCTTCGTGGCGGGCTTTGAGGCGTGCGACGTCAAAGACGCCTCCCGAGCTTTTCGGTGCGGGTTTCGAAGCCGGCTATCTGCTCGCGCATTTCGCTAAGTTCCATACGTGCGTTCACTCCGTGCGGTTATCCGCTCAAATCATCAGCCTCCATTATGACACATCGGCAGCGCCGCCTTAACGGCCGCCGCCGCCAACTTCATCGCCTAGCCGATGAGTTTGTCATAGTCGGCGTGGGAGCCGACCCAGAACCAGATCAAGCTGTCATCTTCGCGTATTCCAAGCGCGCGATAGTTCAGACTTATCCTGACCGAGTAAATCGGCTGCGCAGGGTGGACCTGTTTAAATCGCAGACCCGGATGCCTGGGATTTTGTTCAAAGAGTCGATACGCTTGCCGGGCTTGGCGTTGGACTTGCACTGGGAGCACGGCAAAAGCTTTGCGGAAGCTGTCTGTCGTACGCGACTTCAGAGTGCGTCAGGGTCGAGCGGCTTGGAGCGCCGCTTGCGATGCGCTGTTAGCGCTGCCCGCCCGAGCTCGCCGAGCCGCTTCCGCGAACGCGCAAACGCCGCTTCCCAGCGCTGTTCGGAGTGCAGCTCGTCGAGCAGCCATTCGGCCACGGCATCCTGCTCGCCCTCGGAGAGCTTGGCGGCTTCTTCAAACGCCTTTTTTAGGAGTTCCCTCATACGGGTTTCGGATCTCGCTGAAGCTCTCTTACGGTTTGTATACTGCACGCATACGGAATGCCAAGCATGGGCGCCGAACCCGTCAACTGCTCCCGTTGCGATTGAGCGTCCCGGCCACCGGCGATGGTACAGTTTGCGCGCCGCGGCCGCGCAGGATCGCGAGCAGCACCCCGACCAGCGTCAGCACGAAGCAAATCTCCGAGAACAGATCGCCGACTACCGTGTAGACCGTGCGCCGCGGACGCCAACTGACGTCCTCGATCTCGGTGCCGCGCTTGAACAGCGGCGTGCGCGCCGTGATCCTGCCGTCCGGCTCGATGATCGCGCTTATCCCGGTGTTGGCCACCCGCACCATCGGGACCTTGGTTTCCACCGCGCGCAACGCCGCCATCGCGAGCAACTGGGAGGGCGCCGAACTCTCGCCGTACCACGCGTCGTTGGTGATATTGATCAGCACGTCGGCGCCGCGCTTGACCGCGCGCCGGGTCAGGTCGGGAAAGATGCTCTCGTAACAGATGAGCACGCCTAACTGCGCGCCCTTGACTGGGAACAGCGTCTGCACGCTGCCCGCAATCATGTCGCCGAAGCCGTGTACGATGCGGTTGACGAGCCGGCCCAGCAGCGGACGCATCGGTACGTACTCGCCGAACGGCACCAGCTGGATCTTGTCGTAGTAGTCGACCACTTTGCCCGCGCCCGAGACCAGGTAGGCGCGGTTGTAAGTGCCGATCTCGCCGTCGCTGGCGACGCCGAGCGCCGGTGCGCCGAACAGGATCGGATCGCCGATGCCGGCCGCCAGCTTGAGCAGGCGTTCGCGGTAAAGCGCGTCGCCGGCGAAGCGCGGCGGATAGAGCGCGGTGGGCTGAAAGAAAAACGCCGCCGCCGCCTCGGGCCATACCACCAGGTCAACGTGATGGCGCGCGGCCTGCTGGGTCTGGTCGAAATAGACCTCGAAGCTGGTGTCGAGAAAGGCGGGGTCCCACTTGATACTCTGCGGGATGTCGCCCTGGACCATCGCGACCCGTATTCGCCCGGCCGGCGGCTGCGATTGCAGCCGGTCGATCCGCATGATGCCGAAGGCGACTGCCGCCAGCATCAGGGCGGTCAGCGCGCCCAGGCTCCAGGTCTGCACGCGGCGCGAATGGCGCCCGAACAGCACGATGAAGACCACCGCGTTGAAGAACACGATCAGCGCCGAGACGCCGTAGACGCCGGTTATCTCCGCGAACTGGATTAGCTCGAGGTTGCGATAGGCCGTGTAGCCGAGCAGGTTCCAGGGAAAGCCGATCGGGAAAAAGCTGCGCAGCCATTCCATCGCCGGCCACGCGATCGGCAGCGTGACGAAGATCGGCAGCCCAAGGCGTACGGCCGCGAACTGCGCGGCCCAAATCGCAAACCCTGAAAAGAGCGCCATGATCGCCGCCAGCAGCACCAGCGGGCCGGCCGCCAGGATGGGGTTGACGCCGGCGAAGTGATGCAGCGTGAACTCGATCCAGTAGAGCGACACCACGTAGCACGTCAGCCCCTGCAACCAGGCGCAGCCGAATACCCGGCCCATCGTCTCGCCCTCGACCGCGTAAAGCAGCGGGACGAATGCGACCCAGGCGAGCAGATTGATGTCGAACTTGGGAAAAGCGGCGCCCAGCGCCGCGCCACTGATGACGCATAGCGCGAGACGGCTCGGCGTGTTGAGTGAGCCGTTCAAGACGGTCCGAACAGCTCGCGAAGCGGTATCACTCCGGCGCATGGCGGCTGGCCCTGGAAGCGGTCGTAGATTTCGTCGGCGTCGCGCCAGCTCTCGACCAGCGCGACCGCGCGGCCGGCCGGCAAGGCAAGCTCGCCCGCCAGCCGCCATTCGCGCTCATAGCTCCAATCGATCGGCGGATGCCGCTCAAGTTCAAGGGCCACGACGCGCCATCGCTCACCCGGCGCAAGCAGCCCTTCGGCCTCACGCCACGGCATGTAGATGGCCGGCCGCGCTCCCATCCGGAAAGCATACCGTTTCTCGATCGCGATCCCGAACGGCTCATAGCGGCGCCGATTGCGCCGATCGAGCACGATGCGCAGATCGCCGATCGGCAGGTCGAACAGGCATACCGCGGCGCGCCCCTCGCGCACCATCCGGGTCGAGTCGCGGATGATGCCCTCGCGCAGGATCGCAACCAGGTTGTCGAGTGCGGACTTGGTTTTGGCCGCGCGCGTGAAATGCGTGAGCATCGCGGCCGAAGGCATTTTGAGGCGCTGCGCGGCCATCACTTTGCGCGCGCGCGCGCTGATCGCCGCGCGGCCCCTTCGCCGCGTCGCAAGGCTTTGCGGGCGGGGACCGGCGCCACCGTGCCGGTCCCCGCCCGCGCACGTTGGCGCCGCTGGCGGCTCCCGCTGCCGCCGCGCCGCAACGCGGCGGCCAGTTCGCGCTCGCGCGCGAACATCCGCCGCGCCTCGGCCGGCGAGCGCTCGTGGTCGTAACCCAGTAGATGCAGGAAACCATGCACCAGCAGCGTGCGCATCCGCGCCGCCGCCGCCAGGCGCAGCCGCCGCGCCTGGCGGCGCGCGGTGTCCACCGAAATCACGACATCGCCCAGCGCGCTCCCCGGACCGGGCATCAGCGTGCCCGCCGATGCTCCGTGCGGGAGCCGCCCGGGTGGCCGCGGCGCGGGCCTGGCCTGGCGCCGTGGCGGCCTGTCTGCGCCGCGCCGGGCGGGCGGCACTTCCTCGAGCTGCATCGTGTC
>JAKAVN010000209.1 GCA_021827495.1 Deltaproteobacteria bacterium
GCCGCGCCCCTTCAAGTGGACCAAAACCGCCGACCAAATTCTTGCCAGCATCGCGCGCTTCGCTCATCGAACCCTCGAAACCCACCGCCCTTCACTTATTAAACGAACCATTGGGACAGGACACTAGATGAGGCGCGCGCCAAAAATCGCGATAATAAATCGCGATCGCGTCCTCGCGCGTGAGGTTCTTGATGTCGAGGTAGGGATATTGGCGTCGCGAGATGCCGAAGTTGGTCTCGCCGCGCGGGTCGGCCGGGTTATCGACGTAGCCGCCCTCGTCGGCGAGCACGCCGTCGACGGCGGCGGAAAAGTCGGCCGGATAATCCACGCCGGGAGCGTAGGCCAGGGGCGCGGTCGGATCACCGAATGAAATTCTTCAGGTCAGCGCGCGCCCGATTTCCGGCGTTTTCCCTTTTCCTGGATGAAGTAACCGGCGACGGCCATCGCCGGGACGCCCAGGACTATCGCCACGCCGGCCGTGTCAAGCCATGCGATCAGGAACAGCCCGATGAAACACCAGATCATGATGCCCAGCGCGATCGCCACCAGGTTCGTCCCCGTGTCCAGCAAGGGGCTGGTTCCGCAGCCGGGGCAGAGCGCGGCGGTCCGCGCGATCGGATGCCCGCATTTTTTTGCACGCCACCAAGTCCGTATTCATCACGTCCTCACTTATGCAACGCGCGATCTGATGATCGCCTCGATTTCCTGGCGCCGCCCGCGCGTGGTTGATTTCCCCGCGGCCACGGTGCCGTCCGCCTCGTACCATCGCTCCCGCAGCGCAAAATGTAATACGTCGACGAATGCCTGGAAAGCGGTTTCTCCCTCGACCTCGAGTTCCAGCTCGGCGAATATCTCGATCACCTCCCCGGCGCCCCGGGCGATCATCGGCAGCGTGAGACTTAGCTCCGACGTGGTCGCCAAGCTGGAGTCTCTCGGAAGGAACGAAAGTCGTGCACAGAATGCCCAACTTATGCCCAACTCGACCGACTCAACCGCAAAATTGGCCTCAACGGTCGCTTCGAAAGTAGCGATAAATCCGCTAAATCATTAAGGAAATTTACCATGCGCGCCCGTAGCTCAACTGGACAGAGCATCGGACTTCGGATCCGAGGGTTGGGGGTTCAAATCCCTTCGGGCGCGCCAATCAAATCAAGAGTTTTTGGCGCCACTGGCCGCCGCGCCGCCTTCCTGACAGCCACGTTTGACAGCCACCGGACCGAATTTCAGCCATTTTCCGCGCCTAACGCCGCAGCCATCTTCTCGGCAGCCTCGCGCACCAGTTCCGTTGCCACATGAGAGTAAACGTCAGCCGTCGTGCTGATCGAGCTATGGCCGAGGACTTCCTGAATCACGCGGAGCGAGCAGCCCTGGGCGAGCAAAAGAGTTGCGGTCGCATGGCGCAGATCGTGGAAGCGCGTCGACTCGGGCAGGCCGGCCGACTTGGGGAAGGCTTTGAAGCGCCGGTGAAGGTTGCGCGGCTCGAGCGGTGTGCCGATCGTGCTCATGAACACAAGGCCGGTCTCTCGCCAGCGCCGTCCTGCAGAGAGGCGTTCTTGAAGTTGGCGCACTCGATGAGCCTTAAGCGCTCTCACGACAGCGGGGGGGGGGGCATGGCCAGAGTGCGCCGGGAGCGATCGGTCTTGGTGCCGGCTGCCCGGAGCTTTCCTTCGACGCGCTGTAGCGATTGGCTTATCCGCAGGATCGCATCGTCGAGGTCGACGTCTTCCCACCGCAGCCCGAGGATTTCGCCCCGGCGCAGCCCAAGGTTGAGCGCGAGCGTGTAGAGCGCTTCCAACCGGTCGCCCTTCGCGGCGACGAGCAGCGTCCGTCGCCGCGCTCGAAAATGCTGCCCTCATTCTGCCCGCGCTTTCGTGCCATGGCCGGCTCCTCCTCGGTCTGGAATCACCCTAAACCTACGCCGCGATCGCGAGATCGGTTCCGTAGCGGCGCAACAGGTTGGGCGGGATGGCGCCTATGCCGTTGGTGCGGTCGTACACCGTGATCGCATCAAGCACCAGCGGACGGCAGGTTGCGCATAGCGCCGCGGCTTCCCGGTCGTTCAGCTCGACGCGCGCGCCGCATCGCTCACACCGGATGGCCAGCGGCCGAAATGGGCGCGCCGTCGCCGCTGCCGCGCAACTCGCCCGCCGCGGTGCGGCGGGTGCCGGGCCAGCCTCGAGGACAGGCGCGTCGTCAGCCCTCGGAGTCGGCGCGGGCGAAGCTGGCCGCTCGCGCATCCGCCGGAGCACGCGGCACCCGTCGGCGAGCAAAACCGCGCGCCAGGAAGATGCGGGCGCGGCGCTTGGTGTCGCGGACTCGGTCGGGCCGATTCTTCGGAGGGCGCGTCTTCCATCAGGCAGCACGACGCCGCGCCAAGATATAAGCGGAGTGAACTCCCTCGTCTGCTCTGGGGTCAATTTCCGTCCGTCTTCGAACGAAGAGCTCTGCCAACCCACGATCCCCTCCATTCTCGCCCGGTACCGACCCGATTCAGTCGCTGAGCGTTCGGATCATCGCTTCCTCGGCCTTCGGCTCTGTTGCAGGTGGCGGCGCAGGACCTCGGTGACGTAGGCCGCAACGCTGACGCCGCGCTCAGCCGCGACCACGCGGAGTGTGCGCCATTCGTCAGCGGTGAGATTGTGGCGGAAAGTGCCGGCGGGCTGATTCTTGGCTTCGGGCATTCAACTCTCCGCCAGCCAATGTAACCATGTAACAATGTAACGCAAGAGGCCGCGTCGACATTGCCGTCAATTGTTGATGCTCGGGTTGAAGCGGCGTTCAAGGTCCTCGATCGGGTGGCAAGTGAATAGGACCACGAACGCAAACTTTTCCATCTCGGCCTCGGAGATGCCGCTGCCGAAATCCTGTCCCGAGATTTTCGAAAGAGAGCGCAGCGCGTCGACCAAGCCATAGCCGGCGAGCCGTTCGCGATCGCGCAGGGCGGCCTCGAAAATGGGCGCCTGCGTCTTTCTTGCCTCGGGACTTCGCTTGAACTCGGCGAGGGCCTCTTCGAGCGGCCGCTTTTTCGCTGGTTCGATCACCTGCCGTTCCTTCAACATCTCGCCCGGCCTGTCGGCCGGATAATCTCAAGATTTTTCAAGACGGATCCTCGAAGTCGTCGACCGTCTCGAAGTCGCCTTCGTCGGCGGGAGCGGCGTCGGCATCGTCAAGCGTCACAGCCGGTGCCGCCTCATACTCCGCGTCCGGCCGCTGAGCCTTGGCTCCGAACTCGATGCGGTGCGCGGTGACCTGGAGCTCGGCGTGCTTGCGACCGTCGCGCCCCTCAAACTCTCGAAGTTGAATGCGACCCTCGACCAAGGCTTCATCGCCGTGATGCAGATATTTCATCACCCGGTCGGCCAGCTTGTCCCAGGCCACGACGTCAAACCAAGTGACGCGCTCAATCTTTGCGCCCGCGGCGTTCCAATACGGCTCATTCACAGCGAACGAGAAGCCGGCTGCTCGCCCGCCGGCGCGAGAGCGCGGGGAGTGACCCAAGTGTCCGAAGAGAATGGCGCGATTCACGCCAGTCTCGCACCGCGCTCGTCGCATACCGTCTCGAGCTCGGGATCGAGCAGCTTGACCAGAGCACCCAAGGCGCGCTCTTGGCTGTCTCCGCGAGCGACGGTCCCGAGCTCGACGGCCATGACGGCGAAGCCGTGGGCGCTGCGCCATCGCACCTCGACGCGCGCGGCCGCCCTGTCGTCGTGCTTCAGCGTGATCGTGCGCGACCGACCCGCGCGAAATTCTGGAGGCCACAACTCCTTGCCGGCAGATTTCGCAGCAACCGACGAAGTCCTGGCGCTTGAAACCCGGTTGTAAACCCCCTCGAACACCTTCACGCAGTTGGTATCGTTCTCGAAGACGCGCGCCCACCAAGCCGCCTCGGGATGCTCGCGCAGCCGCGCCTCGGCTTTCTTTCGGCGCGTCAGGGAAAGCTCGCGCACCGCCGGCAACACGCCGCCGGCCGCAACTTCTTCGTTCCAGGCTTCGACCAAATCTTCCGGCACCAATGGCCCTTCTCGTTCCTCCGGCTTTTCTGGTTCTGAAGGCTTGAGGTCGACGACCTTTTCCACACCCACGTCCGAGTCGACTTTAGGCGACTTGGACGTATGATCCGATCTCTTCGATCTCTTTCTGAGATCTCTATATAGATAGCGACGCCGAGATTGCTGAAAACCAGCATTTTGAATTGCTGGTTTTCCACAATTCGAATTGCTGGGTTTCCGCAATTCGACCACGTTCGATCCCCGGCGCAACCGATCGAGGAGGGCCATCAGGCGCACCGAGTCGATGCGGTAACACAGTGTGCCGCGGCGCTCGACCTCGATGAGCTTCAGCGCTCGAAGGCGGCGGCGCGCGGTTTCCTGCTGATAGCGCGTCAGGCAGGTCTTGGCTTCGAGTTCCGTCTCGCTCTTGCGTATCCACTCGCCGATACCTTGGCTCCTCGTGCAGTATTAAAGTTGGCTCAGCATTAGTCCGGCCGCGACGCTCCCAGTAATGAGACCGAGTTTTGGTTGATAGGCGACAATTACTTGGCCTAACAGGTTGCGGAAAAACCCGGCGAAAGACGATTGCGGCGAAGGGTAAGCATTACTACGATCATGAAAGTGGGTCTTGGATTAATGTTGTTAGGGGTCAAAAATCCTTTTTCCGCAAC
>JAKAVN010000210.1 GCA_021827495.1 Deltaproteobacteria bacterium
CTCCGCATCCCTCCGGTGTAGGTCGATCAGACGCTGGCCTTGTATGAGGAGTTGCTTAAGGCCGGCGAGGAAGACGACCTGATGGCGGCCGATGTGCGCAGTGAGATTGAGGCTGCCGAGGGCAGAAAACGTGGCTGATCAGGACCTACTCGCCGGCGCCTTGCGCTTCCGGGACCCGGCCACGGCGCGGTTGATGACCGCGCTGTTGACGCGGCTGGTGCGCGAAATCGGGCGGGCGCCCGTCTCAGTGATGCACGTGTGCGGGAGCCACGAGCAGGCGATCGCCAAATACGGCCTGCGCGCCGTCTTCCCGCGCGAGCTCGATGTGATCATGGGACCGGGATGCCCGGTGTGCGTGACCGATATGCCGGAGGTCGATGAGGCGGTGGCGCTGGCCCAGCAGGGACCGCGCATCCTCACCTACGGCGACATGCTGAGGGTGCCGGGCAGCGCGAAATCGCTCGCTGACGCCAAAGCCGAGGGCGCGAGCGTGGACGTCGTCTACAGCGTGGCCCAGGCGGTCCGAATCGCTCGCGAGTCCGATGAGCAGTGCGTGTTCTTCGCCAGCGGCTTCGAGACCACCGCGATCGCGACCGCGGCGGTGATCGAGGCCGGTCCGCCGGTGAACTTCTCGGTCCTGTCGGCGCACAAGTACATCCCGCCGGTGATGGAAATCGTGGCCGAGATGCCCGAGACACGCGTCGAGGGGTTCCTCGCCGCGGGCCACGCCGCGACCGTCACGGGATGGGGCATCTTTGAGCGGTTTGTCCAGCGCCACGAGATGCCCGTGGTCGTGGCGGGATTCGAGCCGCTGGATATCCTGGCCGGGCTGGTTCGGCTGGTCGAATTGATTCGGGACCGGCGCGCCGAGGTCGCCAACATGTATCCGCGCTGTGTCACGCGCGAGGGCAACCGCAACGCGCAGCGCCTGCTGTGGCGTGTGTTCAAGCCCACCGGTGGACGTTGGCGCGGCATCGCCCATGTTCCCAACGGCAATCTGCGCCTGCGCGACGAATACGCGCACCTCGACGCGCGCAAACGCTTTCGGATCGACCTCGAACGGCTTTGGGATCTCGCACCGCCAAGCCTCGCCCAGAGCTGCATCTGCGGCGAAATTATGGCCGGCGTCGCAAGCCCCAATGCCTGTCCGCTGTTCGGCCGCCAATGCGTTCCGGAGAATCCCGTGGGCGCCTGCATGGTGAGCAGTGAGGGCACCTGCCGAATCTGGCACGAGTACGGCGGCCATCTCGACCTTGGAGCGCGCGAATGAGCGGCAGCGCAATGGCCAGGGACGGCAGGATCGCGCTCAAGCACGGCGCGGGCGGACGCGCCATGCGCGACCTCATTCGCCAGGTTTTCCTTACGGACGCCGACTCAGTACCCTTCGAAGGGATCGGGCCCGCGGCCATGGACGACGGGGCGGCGCTAAAGCTTGGCGACCGATGGCTGGTCATCACGACCGACTCCTACGTAATTCAGCCGCCCTTCTTTCCGGGCGGCGACATCGGGCGGCTTGCGATCGCGGGGACGGTGAACGACCTGGCGATGATGGGAGCGACCGAGCCGCTGGGACTCACTTGCGCGGTTGTCCTCGAGGAGGGTTTCCCGCGTCGCGACCTCGAGCGCATCCAGGAATCGATGCGCGCCGCGTGCCGGCAGGCCGCCGCCTCGGTCGTCACCGGCGACACCAAGGTGATGGGCCGCGGGGAACTCGACGGGATCGTCATCAATACCGCGGGGGTAGCCTTGGTCCGCCAAGTCGTCACTGACCGAGGACTTAAGCCGGGCGACCGGATCGTGGTTACCGGCACTATCGGCGATCACGGACTCGCGGTGATGGCCTGCCGGCACGACCTGGGGCTCGACACGCAATTACTCTCCGATGTCGCCCCGCTTAACTCCCTGGTGCGCGCTGCGCTCGAATGCGCGCCCGGCGCGGTGACCGCGATGAAGGATCCGACTCGCGGCGGATTGGCGAGCGCGTTGCACGAAATGGCGGACAAAAGCGGCGTAAGCATTGTGATCGACCAAGCCGCGATCCCTATCCGGCAGGAAGTGCGCGCCGCAAGCGAGTTGCTGGGCATCGACCCGCTGCACGCGGCCAACGAGGGCAAAGCGGTGCTGGGCGTGCGACCCGCGGCCGCCGAGGCGGTGGCCGTGGCGCTGCGAAGGCATCCGCTCGGCGCCGACGCGGCCGTCATCGGAACCTGCCTCGCCGAACGGCCCGGCATCGTGATCCTCGATACCGGCTTCGGCCGCCGTCTCCTCAACGAACCGGAAGGAGAGCCGCTGCCGCGAATCTGTTGACCGGCGATTTGCCGGATGGGACGAGGCCGTGAATCACATTCACACTGAGCGCGACGGGGCGGTCGGAATCATCGCCATCGCTCGCGGCGAGCATTTCAATTCGCTCGATGTCGCGACCGCGCGCGACTTGCGCAAAGCGGGCCTTGGCTACGCGCGCGACCGCGCGATTCGGGCAGTCGTATTGCGCGGGATAAACGGGGTGTTCTGCAGTGGGGCCGATCTCAAGTACGTTAGGGCCGGCGGCGACACCGCGGACCTGTCCTATCTGACGCCCGCGGGAGCAGATAGCACCGGCGGCGGGTTCGGCGAGCCCTTCAAGCAGATTCTCGAGTATCTCCACAGCACCATCTCGGAGATCAAGCGCGCGCCAAAGCCCTTCATTGCGGCGGTCGACGGGATTGCGGCCGCGGGTGGCTTTGGCCTCGCGATGGCATGCGACCTGGTAGTTGCCTCCGAGCGCGCGAGCTTTGAATGGGCGTACTCAAAGACCGGGCTCACGGGAGCGGAAAGCTCAACGTTCTTTCTACCGCGCCTGGTGGGACTCAGGCGCGCGATGGAACTGGTGCTGCTCAATCCGCGGCTCGACGCCAAACGGGCGCTGGAGATGGGCCTGGTGAATGCGGTTTATCCGGCCGCGCGCTTCGAGGAGGAAACGATGGCAATGGCGCGCCGGCTAGCCGCCGGACCGACCCACGCTTACGCGGCGGCCAAGGCGCTGATAAACCAGGCCGCAGGCGTCGATCGCTTGGACCACCACCTGGACCGCGAGTTGGAAAGCCTGGCTCGCAGCGCCGAAAGCGCCGATTTTGCCGAGGGCATCACGGCCTTCTTTGCCCGCCAGGCGCCTGGCTTCAAAGGTAGGTAGGAAGGTTGCGATGCACGAGTATTCGATCGTCCAGGCATTACTCGCGCGGGTGGAACAGGAAGCCCGCGCCCGCGGGGCTTCGGCCGTGTTGCGGGTGCGCGTTAGGGTCGGAGCGGTCTCCGGTGTCGAGCCCGAGTTGCTCGCTTGCGCCTACGAATTTTTCCGCGTCCGCACGCTATGTGAGCGGGCCGAATTGAACATCGACCGCGTGGAGGAGCAATGGGCCTGCCAGGCGTGCCGGACGACGGTCGAACGCGGGGCTGTGCTTATCTGCCCGCGGTGCGGAGCACCGGCGCGCCTTACCCAAGGCGACGAGATCATGCTCGAGCGTATCGAGATGGAGGTGCCTTGATGTGTCAGAGTTGCGGGTGCGGCGACGCCGAGATCGTCGCGCTCGATATTCACGACAAAGTCCTGGCCGCCAACGACCGTATGGCGCTCCATAATCGCGGCCATTTCGCTCAGCGCGGCATCCTCGCCCTTAACCTGATGGGCTCGCCCGGGGCGGGGAAGACCGCGATTGTGGAAGCCACCTCCTCGGCGCTTAAAGGCCGCGCGCGCCTGGGGGCGGTGAGCGGCGATCTTGCGACCGACCGCGACGCCCGCCGATTGCGCCAGGCAGGCGTTCCCGCGCTGACGATTACCACCGGCGCCGCCTGTCATTTGGACGCTGCGATGGTGCATCGCGCGCTCGACAGCTTTCGGTCGGCCGCCTTGGACATCTTCGTGATCGAGAACGTCGGCAACCTGGTGTGCCCGGCAATATACGATCTGGGCCAGGCGGCCAACGTCGTTGCGCTTTCGGTCACCGAGGGCGAAGACAAGCCGCTCAAGTACCCGCCGATTTTCCGCGCGGCCGATCTTGTGCTGCTCACCAAGATCGACTTGCTGCCCCATCTGCCGGGTCTGAGCGTGGCCGCCTTCGAGGAATCGCTTTCTCACGTCATGCCCGAGCCGAGGATAATCCCCATCTCGGCCCGGACCGGCGAGGGTATTTCTGATTGGATCGATTGGATTACGGACAGGCTGGCGGCGTCGTCAGCCGTACCAAGTCCGCAAGGAGAACAACAAACATGACCGCACGACCGCACATCGTAGTGCTCGGTGGAGGGTTCGGCGGCCTCGAAGCGACATTCTACCTGCGCTATCGGCTGGGAGATCGGGTCGCTTTGACGCTGGTTTCGAACCGCGACTATTTTCTGTTCAAGCCGAATACGATCTATGTGCCATTTGGCGAAGACCCGGAAGACTTCAAGGTGCCGCTGTCGGGCGCAGTCAAACGTAAGAACATCGAGTTCATACAGGACACCGCCACGAGCATCGACCCGCACGGCCGTAAGGTGCAGCTCACCGGGCGAGAGATAGGTTATGATTATCTCGTTGTCGCCACCGGCGCCGACATGCGGCCGGGCGAGATTCCGGGCCTTGCCGAGCACGCGGTCACGGTCTGGACACCCGCGG
>JAKAVN010000034.1 GCA_021827495.1 Deltaproteobacteria bacterium
AGGGCCGGGATAACCCCCATCGCCGCCACTCCGCCCTCGACTATCTGTCGCCCATCAACTACGAAACGAGTCACCACCCACGGGAGTCAACCGCAAGCCCTCCGCCGTCCACTCGACCGGGGTAACTTCAGAACCTCGCGTTTGCGGACCGCTTGGTGTCCGTGCGAATCTAAATCATGATTCAAAATGGAAATTCCGGCTGAATAGTGTCGTCAGTGTCGAACCCGGAGCTGGGGGCAAGACACTGGCGCGAAAAGAGACAAGGGTCTCTTGCGGAAACGCGCGACTGTGCCAAGGTTGACCGGAGCGTCACAGGACGGAGCCGTTTTTGAGCGGCGGCACGGATGATGCCCGATTAACCCGAAGGGCAGGTGCTCGATGAAATCGCCAGGACGGAGGTATTTCGCGATGAAGCTGCCACTGCGGATGTTGCTGTGGCTAATTGCCACCACGCTTGCGCTCCCAGCAATGGCAGGGGCGCAGAACTATTCGCCACCGCCCGAAGACCAGGCGTGGCTTGCCGCGACCGCTCAGCAGAGCGGGACGATTCCGCCCGGCACGACGATCACAACGCAGAACTGGCGACAGTACGAGCAGTTCATGCCACACGGGATGATCGGCCTGTTCGAGGGCAAGTACTTCTGGAAGATGCCCAGTGACGTCCAGTTGGACGTGGGTCCGACTGTCCTGCTGCCGCTACCCAAGGGCTACGTCGCGGCGACCGAGCAATACGGCAACCAGGTTCGGGTGGTCCATCAGCCCGGCGGCCACATGGACGTCGCGGGCTACGTTGCGGGGCGTCCGTTTCCCAATCCGCAGGCGCCCGACCGCGGGTACAAGATTCTATCCAACGTCTGGTTCACCTACCTGCCTCACCTTTACAACAACACGCCCGAGAACACTGCGAAGACCTGCACCCAGGATCGCTTCGGCAACACCGCCTGTCTAACGGTTGACTTCGTCTATCGACAGGTCGCCTACAACACCGACCCCGGGGTGCCGGGCGAGGAAAAGGGCATCGGCGACGCGTGGTATACCGAATGGCTGATGGTGGAGACGCCAGAACAGTCGCGCTACACCGCTCAATTGATCGTCTTCCCCAAGAGCAACCAGAAGGATCAGGACAGCTATGTGTTCGTGCCAGCGCTGCGGCGCTCGCTTCGACTTGCAACCTCAGCCCGATGCGCCCCAGTGCTCGGCACCGACTATGTCCAGGACGATTACAACACCAAAGGCTTCAACGGGGGGCTCGGCATCTTCGACGCGAAGTACCTCGGGCAGCGCAAAGTCCTGGCGTTCCTCGACGACTATAAGAACGTGACCGGGAGATATCCCGAAGGCTGGGCCATGCCGCTCGGATTCCCGAAACCGGCGTGGGGCAAGTGGCAAGTGCGCGCCGTGGACATCATCGACGTGCGCCGCATTCCCTCCGAGGCCGCGGGTTACTGCTACGGCAGCCGAATCCTGTACGTGGATCGGCACAACTTTTACACGACCTGGACGGAGTTATACGACTCGAACATGCGGCTGTGGAAGACGGGCTTCCTTAGCCCGCACGCGGTCACGGTGCCGCAGGTCGGTCACGTCACCACCAACTCGGTGGTGGCCGCGGTGTGGGACATTCAGAACGACCACTCGACCATCTTCTCGAGCATCGACGCGGCCGGGCATGACGTCTTCTTCAACCAGCAGGCGCCGGCGCAGTACCACAACCTTTCCCGCTATTCCACGCCGGGAGGGCTGATGCAGATAATGCAGTAGCTGCGGAAGTTGCTTCGCGGCCTCGGAATGCGACCTGCTCGGCGCGCCGCCGGGGCTCAATTTGCGAAAATCCAGTTCACCGCGGCGCGGAATCGTGCAACTGAAAGTCACAGAATGGCGCCGTTGGATACACAAACAAAACTTCTACGTTCGCAGATCGCTGTCTAATTTCGGCGCACGTCAAGAGAAATTCGGGAGTGGTACGCGGCATGCATAATGCCGCTTCTCTGCACTTATTGCGAACAGTGGATGTAACATAGGTCAGCCACGCCATCGCATCAGGGAGGACCGGAAAATGCCTGGAGGTTATTGCGGTACTTTGCTGGAGGTCGACCTTACCGAGGGCACGGTGAAGAAATGCCCGCTGCCCGAGGAAAAAGTCCTGCGGACCTGGATAGGAGGCGCCGGTCTGGGAGTGCATCTGCTTTGCCAGAACATCCGCCGGGACGCCAAGGCTTTTGATCCGGACACCCCGATCATCATCATGACCGGTCCTCTCACAGGGACCAAGGCCCCAAGCTCATCGGACTGGAAGGTAATCACGCTCAATCCGTGGTTGGAGTATCACCCGGTGTGTTCGCAGGGCCACGGTCATTTCGGGGCGCGCCTAAAGCATGCCGGTTACGACGGGATCATCATTCGCGGCAAGGCCAGCAATCCGGTTTACCTGTGGATTGACGATGAGCACGTGGAGTTGCGCGACGCCAGCAAATACTGGGGCCTAGACACCTTCGAGACTCAGCGCACCATCGCGGTGAATCACAAGGACATCGACAACATCAGTGTGGCTTGTATAGGGCCAGCGGGTGAGAAGCTGGTGCCCGGCGCCTCCGTAAGGGCCGACAAGGCGTATGGCGCCAACAAGGGCAGTTGCGGCATGGTATTCGGATTCAAGAATCTTAAGGCTATTGCCGTGCGCGGGACCAAATCCGTGCCCATCCATGATTTGCCCGGTCTTCTCGAAACCTGCGAGAAGTGGAGAGCCAGAATCACGGAGTTTAAGGGCTTCCGTAGATCCTTTAAGGAGCCTGCCGTGTTTATGGCGCAATATTTGGCCCGTGGAGGATGGATTCCCTTCAACAATTTCCTGGATGCGGACCAGCAGGTAGAGTGGGGCCGGCGGTGGGCAGAGGACGTAGTCCGTTGGAAGATCACCGCGGTGGGCTCGTGGGAGTGCGACATGAAGTGCCACCACGACACCCTGGTTACCACAGGCCCTTGCGCCGGCACCCGCGCCTCGGGGTATGGCCCTGAAAACTTTGAGGGCGCCGCAACCATGATCGGCATCACTGACCCTGGCACCTGCCTGGCCATGGCCAACTTCTATGACGCCATGGGCTGCGATCCGTGTGATGCGGGCCACCTGATCGCCTTGGCGTTCGAGATGTACAACAAAGGCCTCCTGACCGAGGAGGAAACCCGTGGGCTCAAGCTGGAGTGGGGCAACGATGAGGCCGCCCGGGATCTGTTCTTTCAGATGATGAACCGGGAGGGGCTTGGAGCCGTTCTGGCCAAGGGGTTCCGCAAAGCCTGCGATGAACTTGGCCGTGGCGCCAAGGATATGATCATGCATGTGAAGGGCGTAGGCCACAACGATCACGATTTGCGGGGGCTCGGGCTCCTTCCCCTGTTAGGGGAGATGGTTTCCGGAGCCGGTCCTACCTGGCAAGGCTTTTTCGTGGAATCGGCGGCCGAGCCCGATTTGGGCTACCCCAAGCCGCTGGACCCCAACATACCCGAAGGCAAGGCTTTAGCTGGCTACCTGAGCCAGCTAAAGAAGATGTGGACCGACTGCACTGGCGAGTGCTGGTTTGCCAGCTTTGGCGTAACCGACTCCGGTTGGCTGGAGCCCTTGGCCGTATCCCAAGCCACCGGTTTCAACATCAACATGGATGAGGCCCTGCTCATCGGTGAGCGGCTCGTGCAACTCTTCCGGCTCTTTGCCTTGGCGCGGGGCTTTAAGAAAGAATATGACTTGGATGTCGCGCCGCGCCTCCTCGAACAAGTGCCGGGTGGCCCTGCCAAGGGCCGTGCGGCCGGCGCGCACCTGCACAGGATGGTGGATGAATACTACGCCTTGCTGGGCTGGGATTTTGAGAACGGGATGCCTTCAAAAGAACGGCTCGCCAAGGTCGGCCTGACCGACTACACCGTCGGCCGTTCGGAATGAGTCCTATCAACATCGCCGTACTGGTCAAGGAGGTTCCCGACCCCGAAGGGACGTTCAGCTTCGATGTGGATGGCCGAGCACAGACCGCTCACCTCCCCCGTGTGCCCAGCCTGTTCGATGAAAATGCCGTTGAAGCCGCAGTCCAGATCAAAGAGCAGTGTGGCGGCCGGATAGTAGCTTTATGCTGTGGGCCGGCCGAAGCCGAGCGCACTGTGCGCTACGCGATGGCGATGGGCGCGGATGATGGCGTTCTGATCGAGGACACGGAGCGGGCCTGGGACAGCTTGGGGGCCGCATGCCTGCTGGCCGCAGCCGTGCGGCGTTTGGGCGGTTTTGACCTGATTCTGTGCGGCCGTGAAGCCGCCGACACCGGCTCAGGCCTAGTTGGGCCCTACGTGGCCCAGATGCTGAGTATCCCATTCCTCACCCTGGTGACCAGCATCGAGACGGGTGATGGCGCCTTTCATGTCCGCCGCCTGTGGGAAGGCGGCGAGGATGTATTCGCGTGTATCCCGCCTGTGCTGCTGACCGTCTGTGCCGAGACCAATACCCCACGCTACCCCACGGTCCTGAAGGTACTGGGCGCCAAGAAAAGGCCACTGCAACGCTGGAACGCCCATGAACTGGCTGCGGCGGTACCCGTGCCGCCCGCCCGTCTATTGGGGCGTTATCCGTCAGCGGCCCCGGGAAATTGCGACTTTATCAGCGGCGACAGCGCTGAAGCTCTGGCCCAAGGACTTTTCTCCCGACTGCGGGAAAGAAAGGTGGTATGAGCGCTGTGGCGAAAGGCGTTTTGGTGCTTGCCGATGGGGGCCGGTACCCATTGAGCACGACGACTTGCGAAATGCTGGCCTTGGGTCGTGGACTGACGGCAGGGCTGGGAGGCCCCGTGGGCTTGCTCGTATTTGGACGTACGCCGGCCGAGGTGGCCGTCGCCGCCGGCGCTGCGGGGGCGGATCGTGTCTACAGGGTGCCTGGTAGCGATGCGCCGGGCTACCATCCCGAGACCTTTGGCGCTTCGGCCGCCGCGCTTTGCCAGGCTGTGGCGCCGAGGGCTGTGATCCTTCCGCACGGACCGCTGGGCTTGGACCTGGCGCCCAGGCTGGCGTTTCTGCTGCAGGCGCCATGGGCCTCCGGCTGTGCGGAGGCAACGGTTGAGGATGATAAAATCGTCTGCACACGCAGCCAAGTTGGGGGTAAGGTCGTGGTCCGGGAGGCTTATTCCGGGCTGCCGGTACTGCTCACCCTGCGTCCGAAGTGCGTTGATACCCTCGCCCCGGCGGACCGGCCGTCGGCGGAAATTTTGGACGTACCCGTAGCCTCGGCCAGCGGGGACCGGCACTTGGTCTTCCAAGAGCGCGTCACCAGGCCTGTCGGCGTGGTCGAGGAATTGGAACAGGCTGAAGTAATTGTAAGCGGCGGCCTTGGGGTTGGCTCTGTTGAGGGCTTTACCCAACTGCGGGAACTCGCCCAGGCGCTGGGCGGATGCTTGGGCGCCTCCAAGGCGGCTGTGGATCGCGAGTGGGCTCCTCGGGAGCGCCAGATCGGGTTGACCGGAACCGCAGTGGCCCCACGATTGTACGTTGCGGTGGGTATTTCGGGCGCCATCCAGCATTTGGCGGGATGCCGGAAATCCAAGGTGATCGTTGCCATCAACAAAGACGCCACGGCGCCGATCTTCAAATACGCTCACTACGGCATCGTGAGCGAGTGGGAAAAGGTCGTGCCGGAGCTGCTGAAACAAGTACGGGCCAGCTAGCGGAAAAATGGCGGGACAGAAGACGACGCGCGCGAGCCCGACCTCGCCGAATATCTAATACATAATAAAATTACGGATTCATTCTGACTGATCAAGACCGCTGCCCGCCATGCTCCAAAGCGGAGGGCTTGGCACTGAGAAGCATTCGTACCGGCATTGACTCGCGATCCGCCCAAAGCCGTCGCCCACGAACCCCTGACACTGATGAGGTTACGGCCGCCATGCTCGGGCTGCCGCCGCGTCTGCCTCCGGTGTCGCTCCCGGTGGCGGATTGCGGCGGACTGGTCTTGGCAGAGCGGATTCTCTGCGAAGTTGATCTCCCACCGTTTCCTGTAGCCACGCGAGACGGATACGTCCTGAGCGCCGCTGACGTTGCCGGCGCGTGCGCGCAGAGGCCGGCAATACTCCCGGTGGTCGCGGAGATCGCGGCCGGGAGCCTTCCGCTTGACAGTTTTCCAACGCGAGCCACCGCGCGGATCATGACAGGGGCGCCATTACCGCCCCACGCGGACTCTGTGGTGCCCAGCGAGTGCTGTTCAACCGTGCTTGCCGCGGCGGTTGGCGATTCGGGTGTGGCCGAATCCGACGCGGTCAAGATCACGACTTCCGTTTCCCCCGGCCAATTCGTGGCCCCGGCCGGGACCGAGTTTAAACGGGGAGCCACGGTCTTGGAGCCCGGCGCCGTCCTGCGCGCGCCGGAACTGGCGGTCCTATCTGCGCTGGGGCGCAAGGCTGTGCGCGTCATCCCTCGGCCCAAGGTTGCCGTGATTGTCACCGGCAGCGAACTGGCCGGATTGGACACTACTGCGGTCGCCGGTCAGGTCTACGCCTGCAATGCTCTGCTGGTTTCCGAGCTTGTGACCGCCAACGGAGCGGCGATAATGCGGGTCCAAGTGGTGCCGGACGAGGGCGAAAAGCTCCGTGCCGCGATGGTAGCCGCGCTGGACGCCGACTTGGTCCTGACTACCGGTGGGACGGCCCGCAGCGCAAGGGACCTCGTCGCTTATGTGTTGACTGAAGCCGAGGCTGCATCGCTGTGGAGCATGCCTGTGCGCGGCAGCAAGCCTGCCGCGTTCCGGTTGCTGCAGCGCCCGGCGGATGGTCGGCCTGTGCCGCACCTGGCCTTGCCCGGCCGGCCGATCGCCGCAGCCGTGGCCTTCGAGCTTTTTGCCCAGCCCCTACTCAGGCAACTGAGAGGCCTGCCTCCCGGTCCGCCGCGGTTTGTCTGGGCCAGGCTGGCTCGTGGGATAAGCGGTACGCCTGGCAAGCACCGTTACGTCCCTGTGCGGCTGCGCAGGTCCGGCCGCAGTTGGCTGGCACACCCAACCGGTGAAGAAGCCCCTTATGGTCTGGCCGGGATCGTGGGCGCCGACGGTTTTGCGGTGCTGGGTCGACGGGTCGGCGAAGTGTCGGCTGGTCGGCGTGTACAGGTGTTGATCTGGTTGCGCGGCTGATAGTGCGCAAGCCTGGTGTACTCGCCGGTACAAAAAAAACCGAACCGGTCCGTCCCGAAAGTCGTGCTCTCGAGACCAGCGCTAAATTCGCGCCTTTCGTAGTCGGCCACCGGCCCGAGGCGCGGAGCCTAGGTGGCGTTCGCCGGGTCCAGGCTCTGAAGAATGCACGCTATCTTGCAAACGTCCTCGAGCAGCATCATCTTGTAGGCCGCTTCGTCCAAGTTGGGGCCGACCGCAAAGGCGCCGTGGTTGCGGATAACCACCGAACACCAACGAACCAGCTCCGCCACGATAGCTGTGGGATCTTCGCCGGCCTCCTTGCCACGGACCGAGGAGTCGATGATGGGCACCCACTGGAGTCCGGCCGCGCCTTCGTTATGGATGGGCATGATGCCCTGTTGCTTGGCGACCTGGGCCAGCGCAATCGCATAGGGCGGGTGCGCATGGACGATCGCGCGCGCGGCGGTTGCGTTGTAGATCGCTTTATGGACGGGAGTTTCGCGCGACGCACCGGGGGGAATCGGCGCGCTGTCACGCAGGTCAACCGCAACCAAGTCCGAGCGCTTGAGCCGGCCCAAATTGGTGCCGGTCCCGGTGATGAAGAACATGGCCCCTTCGCACACGCTGATATTCCCGCTGCGCGTGGTCTGGAGCCCTCGTTCGTAAAGTTCCCGACCGACGGCGATCAACTCCTCCTGAAGTAGCGCACCACCTTCAAAAGATCTTCTACCGAGCTTGATCGCCATTGAGTTCGCGCCGAGTGCTATGAACACTCGCGTCCCCCGTACCTTCCGGCCGCTGTTGAGTGCGCCTGAACGGACATTGCTTCGAATTCGCCACAGGACATCGACCTAGGAGCCGCCACGGCTGCGTTTTGCGCTTGTGATGGCAGGAAATCAAAACGAGGGCGCGACGGCAAGTGTTTTGAGCCGTTTCCTTCCTTTAGGGCCTCGATAAGATTAAGCCACGCGGCTTCGGTGGGAGTCCAAACCGGCCGAATCCGCTAGTCCTGTGCCACATACTACTCCTCCCGCCAAGGGGCGGTATAACTGATTAGGAATATTAACTTGGAAAAGCCTCTAGCAAGTGGCGCGCGGGCCAATCCGCAGGCCAATTTGGTGCGGCACGGTGCGGCCGGATGCGTCGCTAAGCGCTTGATCTTTCTCCATTCTCCTTGTTTGGCAGGATTGCCGGGTGCGGCTCATAACCCGGAGCTCGAAGGTTAAAATCCTTCTCCCGCAACCGGTTAACTTATCCGCGGATGTGTCCTATACGGAGGGCGGCCAAGAAGGCCAGACATGCGGTCGTTCTGATAGGAACGATCGACGCTAAGCTGCGCAGTTGCGTCGCTTATCGAAACAACGGTGTTTCGATAAGCGACACAAAATGGAAACGAACAGTCTGCTGGCCCTTCAAAAGCGGCGAGCAACGCAAAACATGCGACCAAGGCGGGCGGGCTATGCCTACGGATTCCTGGCGGTCGAACCTTCGACTGTTATGGCTTGGGTGGTCGATTATTTCAACGACCTGCTGATTTGCGGCAACCCCATGAATGGAGAGTAGAAGATTTCTCCATTGCCGGTAAAGAACTCCAGAGTACATACCTTACAGTTCGACCGTCAGGGAAAACTCTGGATGACTTTCCAATTAGCCGACATGGTGGCCAGTTTAGATACTCGGACCGGGCAGTTCCGCGCCGCTGCCGCAACCAACCGGCTGAAATTTCGATGGACATCGGTTTCGGATACATCGGTGAAACCCCCGCTTGAGTTAATTCAGCCGCGCAGCGACGGCAATATTTACATCGAGTTCCTGCGGCGCACGGGACCGGGACTCCATCACGTGGGCTTTGTGTGTGGTTGAAATCCTGAGCTTGAACGAGGCTGCTCGGAGCTATTTCGACGGCATAAAACGCATGAGTAGCTAAATTCACACGGGCCTCGAACCGCTGGCTGCCAGCAGTGTAACTTGCAGGTCAATCGGCTTTGCGTGTGTAAGACGAGCGTGCGGCGCTGTCAGGACAGCGCTGGCCAAGCCGATGCGTTAGCCGGTCGCGGCAGCACCGCTGGCTAGGCGCGGCACAGATAGACCACCGCTGGGGCGCCGAGGATCATCACTCGCCGGACCGACTCGACCCGCACGAAGCCGCGGTTAGCGACCTCGCGCATCAGCATCCGCTCCGCCGTCAGCATCACCAGCCGCCCACCCGGCCGCACCACGCGCGCGAACTCCTCGACCAGGCGCGGATAGAGCCGGCGGTTCTCGCCGTGCGAGCCGTACTTCGTTCCCCACGGCAGATTAGTGATGAGATGGGTCGCCGCGGCATTGCCGAGCGGCAGGCGCAGCGCGTCGGCCCGCGCAATCCCGATAGGCCGGTAGCGCGGGCCGATATTTTCTTGCGCGGCCGCGATCGCGCCGGCGTCGCGGTCGAATCCGGCCAGCATCGCATAGCGCCCCAGGTGCGCCCGCTCGATCAGGATCGTTCCCGCGCCGCACATCGGGTCGGCCACCAAGTCGTCCGCGGCGGGCTGGCTCAGCCATCCGAGCGCCGCGGCTACCGAGGCGCGCAGCGAGCCCGGCCGATGCGCGACCTTGTACTCGCGATGGCGCATCCGCTCGTCGACCAGCCGCACCGCGAGAAACATCTCGCCGCCGAGCAGCGTGGCCCAGAACTCGACGTCGGCGTCGTCGCCCGCCGGGCGCCATGCATGGCCACCGCGCTCGGCGATGCCGCGCTCGACGGCGCGCTGGAAATCGAGCCGGCGAAACTCGTGCTCGCCCGCGATGCGCGCGATTACGCGAAACCCCAGCCGCCGCCCGGCGCGGCTGCCGGGGCTCATCCGCACCCGCGCCTCCAGCGCCTGCTCGACGTAAGGCGCCGCGTGCGCGGCCGTACGAATTTTCTCCAAAGTGGCGGGCGACGTGCCGAGCCCGTCGCAGTAGCCGGCGAGCGCGAACAGGTCCTCGACCGTGCGCGCGCCGGCCAGCGGCTCAGGGCGCGGCGCGCTGAAGATCGTCATCCCAGCGCGCTCGGGCATCACGCGCCGCCCCAGCTCGCGCATCGCGGGACCGCCGCCGCGCCCGCCGGCCGCCGCGTAGCGCGCGGCGATCTCTTCCGCCGCGACGCCCTCGAAGCCGGGCTGCGCGTGCGCGATATAAATGTTCGAGGTGAGCCGCAGCGCGGGACCGGGGGGGTTGCCGGCGGCGCGCTCGGCGAAGCTGTCGGGCTTGCCAGACTTGGCGAACTTGGCGAACTTGACCGGCTTGTCGCGCCTGTCGAACTTCGCGGGCTTGGCCAACTTATCGAATCTGTCGAGCTTTTCGGACTTGGCGAATTTGGCAGGCTTCTCGAACCTGGCGGATTTTTCAAACCTGTCAGACTTGGTGGACTTGAAAGGCTTGGCGGCGCGCTCGAGGCCCTTGGGCCGGTCGCGCCGCAATCGCCGCTCGCCCGCGGCTCTCGTTTCGTTCGCGGGCGGAGAATTGGCGCCCCGGCCGGGGCGGGGCGTGCGGCGCACTTACTTGGCGCGCGCCATATACTCGCGCGTCTCGGTGTTGATCGTGATGGTCTCGCCTTCTTGGACGAAGTGCGGCACCTGCACGACCAGGCCGGTCTCCAGCGTGGCCGGCTTGAGCGTGTTGGTGACCGCCGCGGACCTCATCCCGGGGTCCGTCCGCACGACCTTGAGATTGACCGTCTTGGGCAGTGAGACGTTGAGCGGCGTGGTCTCCTGAAATTCGACCTCGACCTTCAGATTGGGCGTCAGAAAGCCGACCACGTCCTCGATCAGTTCTTTGGGGATCGTGATCTGGTCGTAGGTCTCGGTGTTCATGAAATGGAAGTCGTCGCCTTCCTGGTAGAGAAACTCCATCTCGACCTGGCTCAGGATGATGCGTTCGACGCGATCTTCAGAGCGGAAGCGGTTTTCGGTCTGGGTGCCGGTTTTGACGTTGCGCAGCTTGGTCTGGACCATGCCGCGCCAGTTGCCCGGCGTGATATGGCTTATCGCCATCACCCGCCACAGCCCGTTATTGTACTCCAGGATCATCCCGGGGCGTAGTTGCGTCGCCTGAATCAGCATCGTCCGTCTACTCGCAAAAGCATCGCTTATCTTGAAAACGTTCGGTCGAACCTTAAATTTTAACGGAATCGACGCGGGTGCGGCAAGTAAGGGTGCATCGGACCGTCCCGCCTCCAATCGATACTTCCGCGCTCAGGCCGCAGACCATGTTCGGTGAACGGGAATTCGTTCAAGTTCGGCGCCAAGTTCGCGCTCGGCGTGCCAGAGATCATAGGCCTGCCGCATCCGCAGCCACAATCCAGGTCCGTTGCCGCAGAACCGGCCCAGCCGCGCGGCCATCTCAGGCGTGATCGATACCTTCTCGGCCATAATCCGATGGAGCGTCTGGCGCGTCACGCCAAGCTGGCGCGCCGCCTCGCTCGCGGAGAGACCGAGCGTGGGAAGGGCGTCCTCGCGCAGGATCGCACCGGGATGCGTCGGCCTTCGCTCCACCCCATCTTTCGCTGCTCGCTTGGTGATCATAATTGGCTTCCTATATCGGTCGTTTGATAAGCAATCGTCGCACCACGATGAAGCAACCCATCATCCCAACCGAAATGGATCATCCTCGCAAAGTTCAATGGTACCGCTCCAGGTCAACATGCGACGCGTCTCCGTCGCGCCATTCGAACGTGACACACCAAGGGCCGTTCACATGAAGGCTGTAGCGCCGCGGCTTGCCCCGCAGAGGATGGAAATCGAAGCCGGGGACGTTGAAATCGCGCAGCGTGGCAGCCTGTTCGAGCGCATCCAGTCTCCGAAGCGTCCTGCTTTGGAGGTCCGCCACCACTTTTGGGCTTTGACCTTTGTGAAACAGGTCCTCAAGCCCCTTGTGGCGAAAGCTCCTTATCACCGCGCAAGCGTAACATCTGCGGTTACACATGTTTACCGCTTCGTTACAGCACGGACGCCACAAAAACTACTCGAGCGGGCGATCTTCAAAAAGAGGCTTGCGCCGTCGGCCAAACAGCCGCCGCACAATTCTGAACAGCGTGTCTGTCGCGCCAGTCGATGGTGATCGATACCAAGGTATGGGCTCAGGCAGGTGCATCGGGGCAGGCGGATTATCGCTCGCCTTACTAAGCTGCTTGTTCCTGTTCCTTCTCGACATTCAGCATCGGCCGGGCGTTAGCGGCCCGCAGGGCCCATCGGCGGTATGTTAGTATTGTAAGGATTGATCGGCGCGGCATACGGATTGACGCCGTAGCCGTAGGGGCTGCCGCCGTAGGGATTGACCGCGTAGGGCGTAACCCCGTACGGACTGATGTTGTAGCCGTAGGGGCTCGCGCCATACGGGCTGCCATAGGGACTCCCGAACGGGCTCATCCCATACGGATTCATCCCCAAGGGGCTGTACGGATTCATCCCATAGGGCGCGACCACGATCGGCGGCATCGCCGGCGCCGCCGCCGACATCGAGATCGACGACTCGACGTACTGGTTGCCCCCGCCAAACACGCGGATCGTGGCCGTGCCGCCGCTCAGCATGAAGGTCGTGTTGAAGCTGCTCAGGTTGGCGCCGCGGCTGACCGGCAATCGCTTGACCAGCCGCCCGTCGACGTAGATCCCCGCGCGGCGCGCGCCGTGCCCGACGATCTGCCCGATCACCTGGTAGAGGTGCGCAACCGGGTCGATCACATTCACCGCCTCGATGTTGACCTGAATGTTGCCCATCGGAGCGCCCAGTCCGCCGCCCAACCTACCACCACCCCAGCCACCCCCGCCGAGGCTTTCATCCGTGCCCGGGCCCGATTCGCCAAGGCCGCCCGTGCCCAGGCTCGGCGGCGCGCTGGCGCGATAGCTCGGGATCACGGCGGTGTTGCCGCCGGAGTTCGCCCCGGCGCCACGGTCGACCTCGACTCCCGATTCCGTGCCATTGGTCGCCATCGCCGTCGAGTCATCGCCAAAGACGGAGGCAGTAGCCGTGCGCCCGGCCTGGTCGATGACGCGGAGGTTGGTCTCGACGTCGGCGCCGCGCAGCGAGAGTTGAAACTCGACCTTCTGGCGCCCGATCACGTGGTCCAGCTTGATCGGTTTGACGCGCTGCGCGCCTTCGTAAATCCCCGCCGAACTGAGCGCGGAGCCCTCGAGGTATCCCTTAAGATGTGTAACGTCGCCCACGACCGTGCGCGATTCGATCTTGATGGTGGGCCCATCGCCGCTGTCCGCAGCCCGCGCCGCGGGCGGGATCGCAGCCGGCGCGATTACGCCGCCGCCGCCCGTCGCAGACGCGGGAGCCGCTCCTGGAGCCGGCGCGGGCTCATCTGGCGCAGGTGGCGCGGCGGAGGCGGGCGCGGCTGGAACGCTGCTTTCGAGCGCGGCGAGTTGCTGCTCCAGTGCTTTCCATCGATCGGCCTTGACCGCCCCGCTATGCACCTTGAGCGCGGCGTCGAGCGCCGCGGCGTCGGACTTTAGCGACGCCATCGCGCGCCCCGCGGCGGCATGGTCGCCCGCGCCGAGCGCCTGGCTCAGCGTCTGCGCATCGCCGGCGAAACTCGCGACCTGCCCCAAAAGCGGGTTGACGCCCGGGTTGGCGGTACCGTCGGCGCCTTGCGCGTTGAGCGAGTTGAGGAGCGCGAAGGCCTGGTTGCTGAGCTGGCTGGCAGCGGCCTTGGGATCCTCAGCCGCGCGCGCCATCGGGACAGTCGCGCAGAATAGCCCCGCTCCCAACAACGCGCCCGCGAGCGCGCGCCGCCAACCGCGGCGCCTTCCTGCCGGCTCGCTTAACCGCCGGAACATCAAAGAGGCCCGCGCGTCTAAACCCGCGGCTCCACGGGTGGCCCTTGCTTGTACTTGCCGGCGACGGTCTTGATTTGCCGCGACAGCTTCAGAAAGACCTCGCCTTCATCGTAGATGAAGAGCGCGAGCGCCGCGGCAAAACCGATTATAAGGCCGAGAACGAATGCACCCATAAAATTTACCGCGCCTCCTTGGATAGTATACGCAATCCCAGGCAATGATAGAATTGGAAATGTAAGGTTGGTGAACGGCCGCATCGGCAGGGAGTCGAATCAGACTTGGACCCCGCAAGCTCCACGGCAATCCTGAGCCGCCAGAACGGGGGCGGCGCCGGCGTTCAGGCCGGCTACACCGCGCTCAGAAACAGCGCCGGCGTGCGGCTATGCGCCGAGCGCACCATTGTCCGGATAAGCGGGGATGACCGCGCGTCATTCCTGCACGGGATGTGCAGCAACGACATCACGGGACTCAAGCCGGGCGGGCTCGCCGCAGTGCTGTTCCTGACCGAGCGCGCCCACCTGATTGCCGACGCGATCGTATGGGCCACCGCCGACGCGCTGCTGCTCGAGATGGAACGCGCGCTATGGCCGGCCGTGCGTGCCCACCTCGAGCGCTTTCTGGTCGCCGACGACGTCGAGCTGGAAGAAAGCGGCGCGGACGCCGAATACCACGGCGTGATCCAAATCGACGGGCCGCGCGCGGCGCAGGCGCTCGCCGCGGCCTTCGGCGAACCGGCAGCCCTGACTGGAGCTTGGCGCTGTGGCGCGGCCGAGGGCGGCGCACTGGTGGCGCAGGTCACGCGATGGGGCGCGCCGGCCTTCACGATTCTCGCTGAACGCGAGAGCGCGCCGCAGCTCGTAGCGCGGCTGGTGGCGGCCGGCGCCGAGCGCGACGTCCGCGCGGTGAGCATCGAGGCCGCCGAGATCGTGCGGGTCGAATGCGGCGTGGCGCGGGCCGGCGTCGATACCAACGACAAGACGATCGCGCTCGAGGCGCGAATGGAGTCCGCGATCTCGTTTGGCAAGGGATGCTATATCGGGCAGGAGACGGTCGAGCGGGCAACCGCGCGCGGCGCGCTGAAGCGGCGGCTGATGGGGCTTAAGATTGGCGGTGAGCGCATCCCGGCCGCCGGCGCGCGCGTGATGCTCGCGGACAAAGAGGTCGGCCATCTGACCAGCCCCGTATGCTCGCCGCGGCTCGGCGTGCTCGGCCTCGGCATCCTGCATCACAGTGCCTGGGCAGCGGGGACGGCGGTCACGATCCATGACGCGGACGGCGAACTCCCGGCGGCGGTGTGCGAGTTGCCGTTCGCCAGCAATAGGTGAGTGATTGAAGAAATGCGTCCGATGCCGTAAAAAAGCGGCACGGGGCTGTGCGGCCGGACAGGCGATTGCGGCCCCAGGCGAAGATTCACGGCGCTCGACGGCGGGCGGCGATGACGGGAGTATCACGGGAGTATCAAACGATGGCTAATCAGTTGGGCAAGCGTTACCTGTGCGAAAAGTGCGGCACCGAGGTGCTCTGCAACAAGCCGGGCAACGGCGAGATCGAGTGCTGCGACGGCGCGATGAAGATCAAGGAAGCCAAGGCGCTTCCATCCTCGGATTAAAGTCCGGACCGCACGCGAGGGTGCGCCGCGGGGCGCGCCCTCGTGCCCGGTGCCCCGGCACTTGATAACCTGATGGCCCTCGACAAGGCTGACCTGGTTCTGCATGAAGGAGTGATTCTGGGCCATCCCGCCAGCGACTCGATTGCGGTCGCCGGTGGCGCAATCCTCGCGCTCGGGCGGTTCAGCGAACTCAAGCCGCTGGTCGGCCCGCGCACGCATCTGATTCGGCTCGCCGGCCGCGTAGTCGCGCCCGGCCTGATCGATTCGCATCTCCACTTCCTCGAAGCCGCATCGGCCGCCGCGGGCCTTAGCCTGTGGCGATGCCGCCAGCTCGGCGACCTGAGCGCGGCGTTGCGCGTGGCCGCGGGCAAGACGCCGCCGGGCAACTGGCTGCGCGCGTTCGGCTGCGACGAGGCGCTGCTCGCCGAGCGGCGCGGGCCCACGCGGGCGGAACTCGATGCCGCAGTGCCCAAGAATCCGCTGCGCCTGCGCCATCAGACGCTCCATGCCTCGTGGCTCAATTCGCGCGCGATAACCGCGCTGGGTCTCGAAGGCCCCGGCTTCACGCCACCCGAGGGCGCCGTTGTGATGCGCGACGGGGCCGGCCGGCTCACTGGGCTGGTGGCCGGGATGGAAAGCTACCTTACGCGGCGGCTGCCACGCGTGACCGCGGCCGAGCAGGAGGCGCGCGCGCGCCTGTTCAGCCGCGAGCTGGCCGCCGCCGGCGTCACCGCCTTCACTGACGCGACCGTGCGCAACGGCCCCGAGGAAGTTGCGCTGATGGCGCGGCTGGTGAGCGGACGGGCGGTCGCTCAGCGGGTCGCGATGATGCTCGGCGCGCCCTACCTCGACGCGGCCGGCGAGGCGGCGCGTACCGCGCACTCGGCCGGGGTCGCGCTGAGCGCGGTCAAGTTCATCGAGCGCGCCGAGACCGACCATCGCCCGGTAGCGCGATGGGTCGCGCGGGCGCGCCAAGCCGGCCTCGACTCAGCCTTTCATTGCACCGAGGTCGAAGAACTCGAACTCGCCCTCAACGCGCTGGAGACCGCCGCGCGCGGGATGCCGCCGGCGGGCGACGGCGGCCCGGTTTTTCGTATCGAGCATGGGGGCGTAATTACGCCCGAGCATCTCGAACGGCTCAAAGCGCTGGGCGCCTGGGTGGTGACCAATCCCGGCTTCGCCTATTACCGCGGCGCTAAGTACGTCACCGAGCCGGGCCTGCTGCCCTACCTGTACCGCGCGCAGAGCCTGCTCGACGCCGGGATCGAGCTCGCCGGCGCCACCGACGCGCCGGTCACTCCGGCCCGGCCGCTGGCCGCGATCGCCGCCGCGGCGACGCGCGTTTCGCTCGAGGGCTACGAGATCGGCCTCGCCGAGCGGATTCCGATCGAGCGTGGGTTCAGGCTCTTCACCTCACAGGCGGCGCGCCTAGCGCGGCTTAAGGCGGGCGCCATAGCGCTGGAACACCTGGCCGATCTTATCGTGCTGCCGCGCGACCCGATGGCGCTCAAACCCGCCGAGTTGATGAACCTGCCGGTTGATATCACGATCATCGGCGGACGCGTAATCTTCGAGCGCGGCCGGCCCGAGGTCGCGGCCAGCCCCGGCGCCGACCTGTTCTCCGCCTGAGCGGGCGAGCCATCGGACGCCGTCATCGCCATGGCCAAGCCATCGCACAGCATCCGCCCCTTGCCACCCTCGCCGGGCTTCAGCACGATCCGTTTCGAGAAGCGCGGCACCGTCGCCTGGATAACGCTCGACCGGCCGCGCCAGCTCAATGCCTACAACGTTGCGATGCGCGACGACCTGTTCGGCGCGTTCAGCGCCATCCATGACGATCCCGAAGTGCGCGCGATGGTGCTGAGTGGCGCTGGCGCGGCCTTTTCGACCGGCGGCGACGTCAGCGAATTCGGCACTGCGCCATCGCCCACGGTTGCGCGATGGGTGCGCTTTCGGCGCGACGTATGGGGCCGGCTGCGCGCGCTGCCAATTCCGACCGTCGCCGCGGTCCACGGCTGTGCGGTCGGCGGCGGGCTCGAAATGATGCTGCTATGCGATATCGCGATCGCGGCCAACGACGCGACGTTCTGCCTGCCCGAAACCGGACTTGGGATGATCCCCGGAGTGGCGGGCACCCAGACCGCCTCGCGGCGCCTTGGGCTTGGATGGGCGCTGGATCTCTCTATCACGGGCCGTTGGATTGACGCAAAGCAGGCTTTAGCAATAGGTTTGGTCGCCGAAGTCGTGCCCAGGGCGGCACTTATGCGAAAGGCTGGCGCGATGGCCCGGCGGCTTGGCCGGTTGCCCCGCGCGCGGGCCGCGATGGCGAAGCTGGCGGTGTGGGACGGCTTGGACCTGCCGCTGGGTGAAGGGCTGGCGATGGAGCGGCGGCTCGCCCGCAGGCTCGAAAATTTATCGATGGCGGCTATATCTGCCCCCAAGCGGGCGCCAAAACGCCGCCCCGGAGGAAACGGAGCACCGTGAACACCGTCAATTTCGTCAGCATTCCGGCCTCGATTGCCCCCGACCAGGAAATCCTGGTCTTCGGCGATCGCAGACTCACTTACGCGCAGCTCAACGCGCTGGTCGGCCGTCTGAGCTCGGCCTTCAAGACGCTCGGACTCAAGCATCGCGACGTAATCGCCGCGCTCGACACCAATTCCGACAGCTACATCGCCGCCTACTACGCCGCCGCCAAGGCCGGATTGACCTGGCTGCCGCTCAACTACCGCGCCAAGGACGCCGAGCTCGAGTACATGATTAACACCGCCGGGGCCAAGGTGCTGCTGGCCGGCGACCGCTACCTCAACCTCGTCGCGCGCCTGGCGCCCAAGCTCAAGACCGCCAAAGTGGTGGCCTGGGGAAAAGGCAACGCCGGGATGCCGCGGCTGGAGGACCTGGTCAAGGCGGCGGCAGTCGATGAAACCGAAGCCGAGGTCGAGGACGAGGACGTCTCGGTCCTGATGTACACCAGCGGCACGACCTCGCTGCCCAAGGGCGTGATGCTGCGCTTTCGCGATTTTACCGCCTACGTCACCGCCAACATCGAGATGGCGGACGGCGGTGAGCGCGGCGTCGCGCTGGTATGCGTGCCCTTCTACCACATCGCCGGCACCAGCGCGATGATGACCAATCTGTGGACCGGCCGGCGGATGGTGGTGATGCCGCAGTTCGATCCGAAGAGCTGGCTGCAACTGGTGCAGCGCGAGAAGGTCACCCACGCCTTCGTCGTGCCGACGATGATGAAGCAGTTGCTCGACGAGCCGTCATTCGCCCAGACTGATTTCTCGCACCTCACCAATCTCGCTTACGGCGGCGCGGCGATGCCGATTCAGACCATCCGCCGCGCGATCCAGGCCTTCCCCAAAAAGGTCGGCTTCGTCAACGCTTACGGCCAGACCGAGACGACCTCTTCGCTCACCGTGCTCGGCCCCGACGACCATCGTATCGACGGCGACCCCAAGACCGTCGAGCTGAAGCTCAGGCGGCTCAACTCGATCGGCCGTCCGCTGCCCGACGTCGAGGTCGCCGTGCGCGATGACGACGGCAAGCTGCTGGGGCCAAGCCAGGTCGGCGAAATTCTCATCCGCACCCCGCGCATCATGAAGGGCTACGCCGGACGCGAAGACGATTCCAAGCTGCCCGAAGGATGGCGCGCGACGGGCGACCTCGGATGGGTCGACGAAGACGGCTACGTGTTCTTCGCCGGCCGCAAGGACGACATGATCATCCGCGGCGGCGAGAATATCGCGCCCGCCGAGGTCGAGACCGTCCTGATGAGCCATCCGGCGATCGACGAGGCGGCGGTTATCGGCGTGCCGTCGGTCGAATGGGGGCAGACCATCAAGGCCTTCGTCGTCAAACGGCCGGGCCATAATGTCACTGCGGCGGACCTGAGCGAGTTCTGCCGCACGCGTCTGGCGAGTTTCAAGCGGCCCGAGGAGATTGCGTTCATCGAGGCACTGCCCAAGAATCCGCTCGGCAAAATTCTGCGCAAGGAGTTGCGTGATAAGGGCGACACGCCGCAACCCTGAGCGCGCCCGCCCGGCGCGCGCCGCGGGCCATATCGAAGTCGCCAGCGCCGGCGGATGCGTCACCGCGACGCTCGCGCGCCCGGCCGCCCGCAACCGGCTTGACGCCGCGATGGGGCGTCGGCTGGTCGAGCTTGCCGAGGAGGTCGAAGACGACGCGGGAGCGCTGATGCTGGTGATTCGCGGCGCGGGCGGCAACTTTTGCGCCGGCTTCGACGACGACGCCGACCCGGCGGTGGTCGAATCGATCGCGCTGCTGTCCAAGCCGACGCTGGCGATTATCGACGGCGTCGCCGCGGAGGAAGGGATGGAGCTGGCGCTCGCGGCAGACCTTCGCATCGCGGCGCAATCGGCGCGCTTTACGATGGGCCAGCTCGGGCGCGGCCGAATGCCGCGCTTCGGTGGCACCCAGCGCCTGCCGCGGCTCATTGGCGCGGCCCATGCGCTCAGGATGCTGCTGACGGGCGCGGCGGTCGCCGGCGGCGAGGCGATGCGCCTGGGACTGGTGACCTATGTAGCGTCGGGCCGCGCCGAGCTCGAACGCACGGCCGGCGAAGTTGTGCGCGCGGTCACCAGCCGCGGCCCGCTTGCCGCGCGCCTGGCCAAGGAGGCTGTGCGCAAAGGATTCGACCTCACCCTGGACCAGGGCATAAGGCTTGAAGAGGATCTGTACGCCTTGCTACAAACCACAGCCGACCGCGCCGAGGGCGTACGGGCCTTCCTCGAGAAGCGCAAGCCGCTGTTTCGCGGCGTCTGATCCGGCGCGGCGCATCACATCCTACGGAGCAACCAACAACGATGGCTAACCAGCTCGGAAAAGTTTACGTCTGCGCCAAGTGCGGCTCGCAGGTAATCGTCACCAAGGGCGGCGCCGGCGCGCTCAAGTGCTGCGGCGCCCCGATGGAACAGAAAAAGTAAGGCACAGGCCCCGCGCCGGCATCGGCGAACCCGAGTCGAGCGATGCCGCCGCGCGGGGCACCACGCCCCGACCGCGCGGCGCAAAGGAAATCGTCGAAGTGCAGTGAACGGTGAAAATTACGCTCAGCTTCGGCCACGGGCGCGCGCCCGAAGTGACCGCCCACGTCCTCGGCGTGCTCGGCGCGTATCACATCGCCGCGTAGCCGCGGCGGCCAACCGGGAAAAGCCGCTTGCCGCTCAAAAAACTTTCCAGAAATCATCCAAATGGGGAGGCTCCATCGCATGATCGGCGCAATCATCATCGGACTAATCGCGGGATGGCTGACCGGCAAGCTGATGCGCGGCGAGGGCTACGGGATGTTCGCCGACATCCTGCTCGGGCTGGTCGGCGCCATCATCGGGAGCTGGATCTTCGGGGCGCTCGGGATTGTGGTCTACGGCGGAATCGGACACTTGGCGATGGCGCTGGTGGGCGCGATCGTCCTGGTCGGCATCGTGCACCTGGTCCGCAGTCCATCCCCGCAGCACTAACTGGCGCGGCACCCATCACAGCGGTACGCACTACAGGGGGTCTCGTGTATGCGCGGCGGCGCGGCCCATCGCAGGATCGGCCGCGCCGCTTGTCAGACAAAGGCGTTAATTCTCGCGCGCCCAGTGCGACGCCGAGATCGGCGCCTGGTTGGTGCCACCGGCTGCCGCCTCGCCCATCTCCGTGCAGTCGAGCGCCTTACCCGACGGGCCCGACAACGCGCAGAACCACTGAGTAGGTGAGCCCGCGCTGAAGGCGCCCGCCACGCAGGTCGGCGTGATGGTTCCCGTGCAGGTCACTGTCGCGCAGCTAGGATCCACGTTGAGTGTCACCAAGCCACCCATCGCATTGGAAGCCGCGGCGACGGTGTAGGTGCCGGTGAACGTGCAAGTGGCGCCAGCGCCGGTGCCCGGAGAGCCGTAATCTACGTTCTCGAACCCCTTGATACTCCCCTTACCGTCGCTGAACATCGCACCTGACACCGCGTACGGGATCGCCGGCGGGTTCGGTTCGCTGACCGTACCCGTAATCGAGGCATCGAAGCCGTGGTACGAGGTCGTATAGCGTCCGTTGAAGTCATGCTTGTTGAGCCCGGAAGCGGGCGGTCCGCCACCGGCAAAGGCCGCTCCGCTGCTGGCAAGCAACAAAAGGCCGAAAATCGGGATTGCCGCCAGTGCCCAACGCGCCACATAACCATTTCTCTTTTCCATCTGCATACCTCTCTTTTCAAATGAGTATTGTCTCAACACTAAACCAGAATATTCTCGAGGCGGCCCGCGCGTCATCCATTGTTCCACACGCACTGGCCTGATCCCTCCCCTCGGCGTTGCTGTCGTCCAAAGCTCTATCTACGCATCAAGCCATCACACTACATCATTGGTGGCGATGCGAATACAAGAAATATGCTTCGGAAACCATAAATGTGTTATCTGAAGAACGATCTATTTAGATTTCCCGGATGCGCATCAAACAACCGAGGACTCTTCGAGAAATTTGTAATTCAGGGGCTTGATAAGCCCGAATTTGACCGGCGCAAGCGCGCAAGGGAATACATCTCCCCGCATCGCCGCTCTATAGCTAATTGAGGCAGTCCGCGCCCAAAAAAGCGCACATGCCGCGCCCTCTCGCGCCATATGCATACTGCGCGCGCGCATCATCCACGGCTGAAAACGGCGAAGCCCGGACTGTCGTTGAGACAGCCTGGGCTTCGCACTGCGTAATCAGTTTTGCTTTGAGCCTATGCCTTAATTACAGGACACGAACAGGTGAAACGGCGAATCTGTCGCTGTCGTTCCGTCCGTGCCGAAGGTCTGGACGTAGACGTCATTCACACTATCACCATCCACATCGCCGGAAACGCTAATCTGGCCCTGAGCCGGAACAGCATGGGCAGCGTCCCCGATGGTTGCCTCATACACACAATTGGTCACATCCTTGCCGAAGTTAACTTCGTACACCCCGGAGCCGACCACGTGATCAACCGTGGGCGCCGTCCCGCCCAAGTTGGTGCTGAAGCGTGCAACGCTGCCGTTCGCCAAGACCACCGCCCAACTATTCTGGCCTTGTAGCGTTGTCACTGTGGCGGTCAGCGCTGACACCTCGCTCATCAGCGTCGTTACCTGGCCTTGAAGCGTCGCCACTGTGGCCTGTATCGCGTCGACCACTTCCTCCAAAGCTGGAAGGCCGCCCTTCTGCGATTCGTGGTGGTGGCCGGCCAGCGCTGGGATACTAAGCGTAGCCGCGAGCAAAACCCCGCCAATGATGCTGATGCCTCTTTTCATGTATCTTTGTCCTCCCTGCTTAGTTGACACGAACTCTGAAGTGGATACGTCATATTTTGTTACGTAGCCTGATCTTTGTCAAGTCAACAAATTTAGCTTTTGCTATCTTTTGATAGCTTACGACGACTTTGAGAGTGGGTCGAACCTTGTCTCATCGCATCAAAATTCCGGTGGTGAGATTCCGCGCGCTATCGGGCGACAAAACGCGCTTCACAACGCGTTGAAACCCTCGCGGCTGAACAGCACACGCGCCTTGCCCAGCCGCGCGCGCATCGCCGCCATTAGATCGCGCTCCACGCCCGGCCGGAACCATCCCTCATAGCCCAACCGCTCGTACAGCTCGCCCATCCCGAGCGCCCGCGAGCGCCGGCCTCCCGCGCCGTCGCCGTCGAAGTAGGTGTCGATCACGACCCGGTCGGCGGCGCCCTTAGCCAGATCGGCCAGGTGCTCGGGATGGTTCGGCATCATCGGCGCCACCGCGAGCTGCACGAACACGCCGGCCGCGCGCAGCCGGCGCGCGGTTAAAAGCCGCCGCGCGATCGACGGCGAGGTCGGCGTGAGCGCGCGGCGCACCCGCTCGTCGTCGGTCTCGACGGTTATCGAGGCGATGAGACACGGACCGAGCCTTACTAGCAGGTCGAGGTCGCGCTCAATCATCGGGCTGCGCGTCTGCAACAGCAGGCGGCGCGGCGGGCGGCGCACGAAAAGCTCCAGCGCGCCGCGCGTAAGCCGCATCCGCCGCTCCATCCCCTGATACGGATCGGTCGCGCTCGACATGAAGACGGCCGCGCGCGCGAGCTTGCCCGATTCCTCAAGCCCACCCAGTTCGCGCGCGAGCAATTCGAGCAGGTTGGACTTGGCGATCACCCACGTGCCCCACGGTCCCATTCCAACCCGCGCCACCGGCAGCGCCCGCACGTAGCAGAACGGGCATCCGCCGCGATCGCCGAAGGCGCATCCGACATACGGGTTGAGCGAGTAGCTGAAGGCGCCCAGGAAGCCGCCGGTCGGCGTCAGTGCGCGCGTCGCCGGCGTGGCCGAGTAATTGCACATCACCGGTCACTCATCGCCAGCCAGCTATTCAGATGCGCGCCCTGCCGCAAGCGGGACGGCCCGCCCGGCCTGCTTTGGCCATTGACATAAACGGCGGTGAGGGCCCAAACTAATGGCATGCGGCGCTTGATGCTTTGCATGGTCCTGGCCCTGGCGGTGGCGATTCCCGCGATGGCGTTCGCGCAGCAGGGCCCATACAACGACAAGCAGAATCCCCAGGAGTATACCGACACCGAGGACGGCCAGCCGCTCAAGATGCTCAGCTACTTTATCGCGCCGATCGGCTATGCGCTGGAATGGACCGTGGCGCGCCCGCTGCACTATCTCGCGACCAAGACCCCGCTTGCGCCGATGATGAGCGGCGACACCGAATATAGCGAGATGTACAACCCCGGCCCGACGGTGGAGCCGATCGAGCCCTTCGCGCCGGCCAATACGACTGCGTCAGCCTCGGCGCCCGAAAGCTCCGCGCCGCCTACCTATATCGAACGCACCCCGGTGGGCTCGGTCAAACTTCCCGCGCCGCTGGCGCCGCTGACCACGCCGCCCGCGCAGCCCGTGCTGCACTGATTTCCGGCCAAAGATTGCAGGCGCTTGCGCACGGCCGCTGAGGGGCAGCCACCGCGTTTTTTTTTCACGTTTCACTTTTCACGTTTACGCGCGGCGTGTCGTTATGCTGAAACCGACGCTGGTATGACCGGTCTTCGCGGAGGGAAACCCATCATGGCCGAGAAGATGATCAAGACCGACGAGGAATGGAAAAAGCTTCTCACCCCCGCGCAGTACGGGGTCACGCGCGGCAAGGGCACCGAGCGCGCATTTACCGGCCAGTACTGGGATTTCCATGACCAGGGCGTTTACCTGTGTGTCTGTTGCGGCAACGAGTTGTTCGACTCCGGAACCAAGTTCGATTCGGGCTGCGGATGGCCGAGCTTTTACGCGGCCAAGGACGAGGGCAAGATCGAGACTGCCGCGGACCGCGGCTACGGGATGGTGCGGACGGAGGTGATGTGCAGCCGCTGCGGCGCGCATCTGGGACACGTCTTCAACGACGGCCCCAATCCGACGGGACTGCGCTATTGCATGAACTCGGCCTCGTTGAAGTTCGAGAAGAAGGAGCAGTAGCGGGCCGGCGTGAAAAAAACCCTAAACCATCCGCGCCGGCGTAAAGCGCAAATCAGCCGCCCACCAAGCCCGCCGCGCGCGCCCACTGGTACTTCGCGCCCAGCACCATCACCGGCTTCTCGGTCGTGTACGGATAGGCCGGGATATTGTGCTCGAACAGCACCCGGCAGGCCTCCTCGACCTCGACGTCGCCGACCAGCGAGGCCACGATCGGCTTGTCGATGCCCCGCGCGCGCAGCTCCTCGACCACCTCGGTCAGCAGTTTCGCAAACACCAGCGGCGGCGTGATGATGGTGTGCCAGTAGCCGAGGATGAGCGCGTGGATGCGCGGCTCTTCGAGCCCGAGCCGGATAGTGTTGCGATAGGTCGTGGGCGGCTCGCCGCCGGTGATATCAACCGGGTTGCCGGCCGCGCCGAAAGGCGGAATGAACTTGCGAAAGGCCGCGTCGAGGTCGGGCGGCATCTCCATCAGCTTAAGCCCGTTGTCGACGCAGGCATCCGAGAGCAGCACGCCCGAGCCGCCGGCGCCGGTGATAATGAGCACGTTCTCGCCCCGCGGCGCCGCCATGATCGGCAGGCAGCGCGCGAACTCGAGCAGGTCGTTGAGCGCGCGGGCGCGCACCACGCCCGACTGGCGCAGCACGTCCTCGTAGATGCGGTCGTTGCCGGCCAGCGCCGCGGTATGCGAGCGCGCGGCGCGCGCGCCGAGCGCGGTGCGTCCGGCCTTGAGCACGATCACCGGCTTGCGGCGCGACACGCGTTTGGCGACCTCGGCAAACGAGCGGCCGTCCTTGAGGTCTTCGACGTGCATCGCGATCACCTGCGTATTGTCGTCCTCCTCGAAGAAGGTCAGCAGGTCGTCCTCGTCGAGGTCCGACTTGTTGCCCAGGCCGACGATCGCCGAGACGCCCATCCGGGTCGAGCGGCTAAACCCA
>JAKAVN010000211.1 GCA_021827495.1 Deltaproteobacteria bacterium
GCTCGCGTTCAATCGGCGCGTCTTTGCCGAGGCGCTCGATGAAGGCAATCCGCCGCTGGAGCGGATGAAGTTCCTGGCCATCACCGCATCGAACCTCGACGAATTTTTCATGAAGCGGATCGGCGGCCTCAAGCAGCAGGCGATCGCCGGGATGCAGGAGCTGACCGACGATGGGCGCACGCCGCAGCAGCAGATCGCGGAGTGCCTGGCCGAAGTGCGCGAGTTCGAGGCGGAGCAGCGCGCGCTGTTGCCGGTGCTGCTCAAGCGGCTGCGCGAGAGCGACATCCACCTGCTGGCCTTCGAGCAACTGGCGGCGGCCGAGCAAGCCGCCATTCGCGAGTACTACCTGCGCAACATCTTTCCGCTGATGACGCCGCAGGCGATGGACCCGGCGCATCCGTTTCCGTTCATCTCCAACCTCTCGCTGAATCTGCTGGTCACGCTGCGCGCGCCCGATGACGCCGAGCCATCGCTGGCGCGGGTCAAGGTGCCGGTCGGGCTCGGCATCCCACGCTTTCTGCGCGTCGACGGCAGCAGGCGCTTCGTCCCGCTCGAGGACGTGGTGGCGCACACTCTCGACCTGCTTTTTCCCGAGGCCAAGATCGACGGCTACGAGTTCTTCCGCGTCACCCGCAACGCCAACACCGAGCGCGACGAGGACGAGGCCGATGATCTGCTGGCCCTGATCGAGTCCGAGCTGCGCGACCGCCGCTTCGCGCGGATCGTCCGCATGGAGGCCGCGCAGGGCATGAACCCGGTGCATCGAGGGATGCTGGCGGCCGAGCTTGGGCTGGACGAGCACGACGACGTGTTCGAGATCGGCGACGGGATGCTGGCGATGCGCGACCTGATGGAGCTGGCCGCGGTCGATAACCCGGCGCTGCACGACCCGCCGCACCATCCGGCCGACCATCCGCGGCTCACGCCCTCGCGCAACATCTTTCACGTGATCCGCGAGGCCGGATCGATCCTGCTGATGCACCCGTACGAATCGTTTCCCACCTCGGTGGGGCGCTTTCTGCGCGAGGCGAGCGAGGACCCCAAGGTGCGGGCGATCAAGATGACGCTGTACCGCACCTCGGGCGATTCGGAGGTGATCGGATATCTGTGCGACGCGGCGCGCAACGGCAAGCAGGTCGCCGTGGTGGTCGAACTCAAGGCGCGCTTCGACGAAGCGGCCAACATCCAGTTCGCCGAACAGCTCGAGGAATACGGCATCCACGTCACCTACGGCGTGGTCGGGCTCAAGACGCACTGCAAGGTGATCCTGGTGGTGCGCCAGGATTACAACGGGCTGCGCCGCTACGCGCATGTCGGCACCGGCAACTATCACGCCGGCACCGCGCGCCTGTACGCCGATTTCGGGCTGCTGACCAACGACGAGGCGATCGGCGCGGACCTGACGCAGCTATTCAACTTCCTGACCACCGGCTATCGCGCCGGGCGCACCTTCAAAAAGATCCTGCCGGGGCCGGCCCTGCTCAAGCAGGCGCTGCTCGACCGGATCGATCGCGAGATCAAGCTCCAGCGCGCCGGCACGCCCGGCCTGATCCAGATGAAGATGAACGCGCTCGAGGACGTGGACCTCACGCGCGCGCTTTACCGCGCCTCGCAGGCCGGAGTGAAGGCCGACCTGATCGTGCGCGACACCTGCCGGCTGCGCCCCGGAATCCCGGGCCTGTCGGACAACCTGCGCGTCATTAGCATCGTGGGGCGTTTCCTCGAGCACGGGCGCATCTATTACTTCCGCAACGGCGGGGCGGAGGAATACTACATCGGTTCGGCCGATTGCATGAAACGCAACCTGGAGAGCCGGGTCGAGGCCGTGGCGCCGGTCGAGGATGCGGCGCTGCGCAAGGAGTTGCGCGCGGTGTTCGACGCCCAGCTCAAGCCCAATCACGCGGCCTGGGAGATGCGTTCCGACGGCAGCTATGTGCGGCTGCCCGGCGAGCCGAAGAACAACTGCCAGCGCGCGATGATCGACCTGGTCGAGAAGCGCGGGAAGGAAGAGGAGAAAACCCGCCGCCGCCGCAAAGGCTTCGCGCGCCGCGCAATGAAGTAGCCGGGCGCGCCGCGGGATTTGCGCCCGCGATATCTCCGTTTCAGACGCGGATCGCTTTTTGCCGCCCATGTCCGGGGGCATCATAGCGCCCTCCAACGGCGCCGTTATGCCTGTTCCAAGGGCATCGCCGCCACCACCTCGACACCTGGCGCCCGCTCCAGGAGTTCGCGCGCGAAGCGCGGTGGGACACGGTGATGGTGTCGGGGTTGGCCTTCGTGGAAGCAGCGCTGGAAGCGGAACGCAGCGGGCGGTGCGGGGCGCGCTAGGCGCATGACGCCGCGCGCTTGGCGACGCGCGCCGGAGCTGTGGCGAGTTCGCTGACCCTGGGCGGGCGGCGCGCGCGCGCTCATCCAGCGCTGCCGGGTGCCCAAGCAGCGCAACGCGACCGACGCGCTGCCGGCGCGGATGCGCGCCGCGCTCCGCAGCGCGATGCGCCAGGCTTACGCCAGCGGCGATCCCAAGCACGCCCGCCGGTTGCTCGAAAATCCGGCCCGCAGCCTGGAGCGCAACCATCCGGGCGCGGCCGCCGCGCTGCGCGCGGGCCTCGACGAGACGCTCACCGTAATGCGGCTGGAGCTGCCCGAGAGTCTGGCGCGGGTGCGGTCCTCGACCACGCTGATCGAAAATCTGTTCAGCCGGGGGCGCGAGACGGCGCGCCGGATGCGGCGCCGGCAGGGCGGCGAAATGGCCCTGCACTGGACCGCCGCCGGGGTGCTCGAAGCCGAACGCAACTTCCGCAAGCTCGTCGGTTATCGATCGCTCGGAAAACTCGAAGCCGCGCTGCGCGCGCATGACGCCACGCTTAATCGCGGAGTTGATAGTCGAAAGCAGGCCGCCTAAATGACTACTGAGCCGCTACTCAATTCCAACAGCGATTCGGACAGTGCCACTCGAGGCTAAGCCAGCACCTGCGCTGTAGACTTTGAACGCTTCTCGACTTAAGCGAAAGCAAAACGAGAAAAAGATCGTCCTTTTCGCCAAGCGATCCACGAAGCAGCACCGTTCGGATCGGCGACTTACAGCGCCGAGGTGTGCGTGGCCGAGATCGCGGCCTCGCAGCTGTACGCAATCGCCAACGTCGAAAGTCGCACGGTCGATAATTTCCGTCGCATACATCGCGGGATGGCTTCGCTAATGGCGATCTCGCCATTACGTCAGTAATCAGCAGGAACGCATAACGCGCAGGAGACTGGCTCCCACCGCTGTTTTCCAGCGATCGAGCCTCGTTTCCTTCACATTATTGTTGCTTCAGACTACAGCGAGTCGAGCCACTCATGGAGTTGACCCGGTTAGGTGGACCGTGGCGCAGTGGGGAAAGTGCGGGAGCGCCACGATGCCCAAGCGTCAGGCACGGTATGCGCCGGAATACCGGCGCCGGATGGTGGAGTTGGTGCGCGCAGGGCGTAGTCCCGACGATCTCGCCCAGGAGTTCGCGCCGACCGCCCAGCCGATCGGCAACTGGGTGGCGCAGGCAGCGCGCGATGCGGGCCGTCGCCTGGACGGGCTGACCAGCGCGGAGCGACAGGAGCTTAGCCGGCGGCGGGGTGAGAACCGGGGGCTGCGCGAAGCGCGCGAGATACTATCAAACGCCGCGGCCGGGTTGGCGACGGAGACCGGTTCGGCGCCCTCACGGCGTTCGCATTCGTGAGCGCGAATCAGGCTAGGCACAGGACTGCGACGATGTGCCGGGTGCTGGAAGTCTCCCCCAGCGGATATTGCGCGTGGCGCCAACGCTCGCCGTCCGCGCGCGCCCAGGCGGACGCGGAACTCATTTCACGGCGGCGCGCGATTCATGAAAGATCGCACGGGACCTACGGCGCACCGCGCATTCACGCCGAACTCGAGGCCGGGGGCATTCAAGTGGGACGCAAGCGGGGGGCGCGGCTGATGCGCGCGGCAGGCTTGGCCGGCGTGAGCCGGCGCCCGATCTGGTCGAGCGTAACTTCGTCGCACCCGGACCGAATCGGTGGGGGGGGGTGGCTGACCTCACCTACATTCCGGCCTGGGCTGGCTTCCTGTATCTCGCGGCCGTGCTGGACGCCTTCAGCCGCCGGATCGTGGGCTGGGCGATGGAGGCTCATCTGCGCACCGAGCTGGGGCGCGAAGCACTGAACATGGCGCTGGCGCGGCGGCGGCCGGCCGCGGTGATCCATCATTCCGACCAAGGCACCCAGTATACGTCGATCGCCTTCGGGCGGCGCTGCCGGGAGGCTGGAGTGCGCCCTTCGATGGGTTCAGTCGGAGATTGCTTCGACCATGCGCTGTGCGCGAGCTTTTTCGCCACGCTCGAATGCGAGTTGCTCGACCGCCGCCGTTTCCGCACTCCGGTCGAGGCGCGCAGGGCGGTGTTCGAGTTCAGCGAGGGCCGGGATAACCCCCATCGCCGCCACTCCGCCCTCGACTATCTGTCGCCCATCAACTACGAAACGAGTCACCACCCACGGGAGTCAACCGCAAGCCCTCCGCCGTCCACTCGACCGGGGTAACT
>JAKAVN010000212.1 GCA_021827495.1 Deltaproteobacteria bacterium
AAGGCGACCGCGCAAGGGCATAGAATCGCTGCGCGCAGAGCCTACGACTCATTTAAGTGGGGCGGGCACGGCGGCCCGCCCCACTAGAGACATATCGGGCGCAGCCTACGGCGGCATGCGGCAGCTTGCCAAAAATTCGCAGGCGCTCAGAATGACAAAGTAGGGAGCGCTCAGAATGACGGCCCCGCAAGCGGCGTGGGGATGTGCGCAAGTTATTCAAGCTATTTGCGGGACGCCATACTAGAGCGATGAGTATACTTGGACCGCCTGCTGGATTGCCTTTAAGAGCTGCCCATCGGTAAATCGCACCCAGAGCTGCAGGGTCCATAGGCCCGGCATCGTGAAGTCGCTGCCGGTGGTCGCGTACTGCGCCATCTCGCCCAGCACCGGATCGTTGACATAGCCGGCGACAAGCTCGAGCGGCGCCCCACCGCTCGGCGGCATGGCGACGATCGTGAGTGAGTTCGCCGCGCTGAGACCTACGCCGGGCTGGGTCATCTGGATCAGCTTGCCGACCTCGCCGGCCACCAAAAATCCGGAGACCACCGCCATCAGAGGCCACCTCTTGCGGCCACGACCACAGCAAAAGCGAGCAGCAAGCCCGCGACTACGCCGATCGCCATATAGAGCAGTGCCTGGGGGAACTCGGGCCCTGGGCTTCGCTCAGGTCCGGCCCTCTGTGGAACGCGCGCTGGCCCGAAACGCTTTAGCCTTGCCAAGCTTCCCATCGCTCTTCGACTCCGCTCGTGGACAGCGCTTTAGCCCGCGTTGGTCTCAAGCGTGACCGCGACGCTGATCGCGTTGCCCGTAGCCACCGGCTGGAACAGTGGCGCGCCGGCGCTGTTGGTGAACTGCACTTCGCCGATCAAGTTGCCGTCTGCATAGCTTGCGGCCACGGCGCTCTGGTCTTGCAGCGTGCCGCCGCAGATCGTGCCGCTGCCGGCAGTGATATTGAAGGTCTGCGCGACGCCGGCGCGGCTCACCGGGTTCGCGCCGCTCGCAACACCCGGCGTCCAGGCGGGCAGCGGCGAGTTGGAAAAGCCGGTGAAGTAGTCGCCGCGCGCCGCCAGCGTATCGGTGATCGCGAAGGCCGGGCCGCAGGTCACGCTCACGCCGCTTACGCCCGCGCCGGCGGCGGCCGGCGTCGAGCCGCCGAGCGTGGTTACCAGGTCGTAGGAGGTCGAGCTCACCACCGTGCCGACAAAGGCCAGCAGGTTCGCCCCGCCCGCGCCCGCGCCGGGAACGCTCACCGCCTGGCCAACGGCCAGCGCCGGCGAGGGCGCCGCGCTGAAGGTCAGGTTGTTCGAGCCCGAGGCTATCGAGCCGCCGGGGGCCGTCTGCTGCGGGCCGAGCAGACCGAGATACAGTTGGGGCGTGCTTTGCGCGGGGGTGAAGAGGTTCGCGATCCAATCGGCGCCCTGCGTGGGGATTAGGTTGCCGCAGCAAAACTCATTGAGCAGCGGCCCCCCGGGCCGCTCAAACACGCGCACGCGCCACGTGGTGGAGCTTCGATGCTCAAGGAACAGCCGGCAGACCGCGCCAAGGCCGCCGAATGCCTCGGCCTTCTGCGCGAGGCTCGCACATACGCGCCGCTGCGCGTCAAACCAGCTAATCAAGCGCCGGCGCAGCCAGTCCGGATCGCGCCGATGCGCCCTGGCGCGCGCCTCGGCGAAAATCTCTGTCAACTCTTCGACGGGTCTCACGTTATGCATTCGTCCTCTCCGACTATAGAGCACCTGCGATCACGAGCGCCCCGCTTGGGACGCCCTCCAGCGCCACCGAACGGCTATGCGGGCTCGGCACGGCGTTTCCGTCACATCGGGCTTGCCAGCGTCACGGCGTTGCATAGCGGCGCCTCGGCCACCAACGCGGCCGCCAGCGGTGCGCTCATCTGCAGCGCGCTCGTCACTGCGCGCCAAAGCGCCGCCGCCGAGATTGCGCCGGATTCCTCAAGCAGCGCCGCGAGCTCAGCCGCAACGCCCGCATCGATCGCGCCCTCGACGGCTAGCGCGGCGAAGAGGTCCGCCATCGTCTCAGCGGTCATCGACGGATGCGCCAGCATCAGCGCCGCGAGCTCAGCCGCAACGCCCGCTGCGACGCCGCATGTGGCGCCGAGTGTCGCTCCGAGCCGTATGTCCGGCAGGACGGCCTGGCGGTAGTAATAACTCATTACAGTATGTCGATCGCCCAGCTAATCGTTCGCGGCGTGCCGGCGAGCTGGAGCAGCGTAAATTTAATCGTCGTCGTGTTGGGAATCGGAATCGAGAGCATCGCCGGCGTATTTTGCGCGCCGCTCATGGTGACGCGAAAGACCATCACCGGAGCCACCTCGCCAGCCTCTTCGGTATAGATGCGCGCTTCGAGTTGGTCGCCTGGCGCGAGCGGCGAGCCGTCAACGAACATCACATAGGTTCCATTCGCCGTCTCGGCGGCCAGTGTCGCCTCGGTGCCGACCGTGAGCGCCGTCGAGCCTTTAGCTAGTTGTGTTGGCATTTAACCCACCGCCTCGATAATCGCGAGTCCGCCGGCGCCGTTGCCGCCGCCATAGGCCGTAGCACCGCCGGCCCCGCCGGCCCCGCCGGCACCATAGCCGTTGCCGTTGACGCCAATTGCAGGGGTGCCATTGTTATTGGCCCCTCCAATCCCGAAAAAACTGCTTCCGCCCACCGAACCGGCATATGCTCCAGCCGGCGCAGGGCCGTCCAATCCGGCCATTTGATAGCCAAAAGTTTGGTAAATGGCGTAACTCGGATTGGGGAAGTATGCGGCAACCGCCCCCGCGCCTTCTGGGTTGGATGCCGCGGTAGTACTGCCGCCGCCGCCGCCGCTACCGGTGACAAAACCAATATCGCCAATGGTGAGCACCAAGCCCCCACCACCGCCGGCCCCCGCAGCTCCCCCTGGGACCGTATTGCCGGCAGTGCCGTAAAGTGGATATCCCTGATTGGGAGCTGGCGAAGGCGCCGCCCCGCCGCCTCCGCCGGCGCCGGCTGCGGTAGCGCCAACGCCGCCGCTCACCGCGAGTTGGCCGTTGACGATCAACCCGCCGTAGAAGAGACTCGGACCACCATTTCCCCCCGCCGCGCCCACAGCCCCGCCGGTCCCACCGCTGCCGACGGTTACCGTATACGATTGGCCCGCGGTCACGGGCACCGGATAACCCAAAATTGTGCCCCCTCCTCCTCCTCCTCCGCCGCCATTCGTGGCACCGCCAGGACCACCCCCTCCTCCGCCGGCCACAAGCGTGACACGAACCAGCGAAACGCCCGCCGGGGCGATCCAGGTGTACGTTCCCGGCGTCGAGAAGACGAGCGCCTGGCTACTGCCGCCGGGTAGTGATGCGCTGCGCATAATTCAACTCCTCCCTTCGCTTGCCTTTACCTTCCTCACTCCGGTCGTTTTGCGCCGCTCAGAGCCTGCCCTGAGCTTGTCGAAGGGATCATGAGGTTGCGGAATATCTGGTCCTTTACGGCTGCTGTTTGCTTGCCCAGGCGTCCAGATTCGCCGGCGCCTCGGCGGCCCTTTGTTCGGTCTTGAGAAATTCCGCGCCCCCGCAGCGCCCAAAGCCGTAGCTGCGCGTGCAGTGCTCCGGCGCCAACTCGCCGGCAGCCGTCGTGTACTCCATGCCGCACTTCGCGCATCGCCATGTCCACTCGCGCTTAGCCATGTGCTCTCCTCCACTTAATTCTGCGCCCAAAAAACCCCTGCCGTATCGGTCGCTGACGCGGACTTTGCGGTGAACGAGCCCGCGGTCATCGCCGAGACGTAGACGTGATTGGTATCGTTAAGCGGCATCAGCAAGATCGGACGCGAACCAACAACGCACGGATTACTCACCGTTACGGTGCCGGCCGCCAGCGTGGCGCTGCCCGAGCAGCCATTCTGCACCGAGCCGGCGGCGAGGACGCCCTGCTGCGTCGCCGTTGGCATTACCGTCGTGTTGTCAACCGCCGCCTGGCCGGTGTCATGAAGCACGGCCCCGGGTGTTTTGGCGAAAAGCCCCGTGGTCGAGTTCTTCCACCAGTAGTATTGGACACAGCCGGCTTCCGGAATAACCGACACATCATTCCAATTCGAGGCGGATAACGTAGCATTGCCCGTCGTCGTTGCTCCCGAAAGGCCGCCCGCGGTTAAATTCCCGAAAGCATCCTGACACGCCGCCCAATAGGTATAGCTCGTGCTGCCGGCCGTGCCCTGAGGGGCGACTTGTACGTCAGCGGGAGGTGCCAGAGACCCAACGGTCAGCCCTGTTATTCCACCGAGCAGGGCGAAGCCGGGATTATTAGTAGTTACAGCACTAACGGATACTTCCGTGTATACTCCCGTGCTGAGATAAGCAGTGTCTTCAATTGAGGTTACGTTCAGGCGCTCCATCGTGTTGAGATTGCCCGTAACTGGCAAGCCGGTTACCGGCAAGGGATAGAATGGCGTCGTCGTGCTGTACACGTTGTGCATCGAGAGCACTGACTTGTCGAAGCTTGCAGCGGGTTGAATGTTGAAACTGACCGAGAGCGCAACTAACG
>JAKAVN010000213.1 GCA_021827495.1 Deltaproteobacteria bacterium
CCAGGTCATCAGTGCATCGCCGGCCAGGAAACGCTGCGTGTGCTGCACGAGAGTGATCTGATGGCCGTGCATCGCGTGGGCCGCCGCCATCAACTCAAAGTTGCCGAAGTGGGCGCTGAGCACGACGATGCCGCGGCCCGGATGGAGGCGCTTGAGCTCGTCCCAGTAATGGAAGCGTTCGTAGGCCACGCGCCGGATGAGCCGGCGATGGAAGAACCCGGCCAGGCGGATGTATTCGGCGCCGCTGCGGCCCAGGTTGACGTAGGAGGCGCGCAGGATGCGGCGGCGCTCGCGCGCGCTGCGCTCGGGAAACGCGATCGCCAGATTGACCATCCCGATTGCCACGTGGCGGCGGTCAAGCAGGTAGCCGAGATAGCCGCCGAGCACCCCGAGCGGATACAAAATGAAGTCGGGCAACAGGCTGAAAGCGTGCAGCACCGCGCGCATCAGTTGGAACAGTAGCCAGTCTTCGCGGTCGAGCTTGAGCCCGGCCAACGGCGGATGCTCGCGCGCGGCGGCGTCCGCGGATGCGCCCTCAGCCGTGTCGCCGGCGCGGGCCGTGCCGCGGGATCCAATCGTGCCTTTAGCGCTATTCGACGCGGCGGCGGGAGCGGTATACGCCTTCTTCATCTTCATCGGTGCTGGCAAGCGAGGTTTCGTCTCATGAGCTCAGCCGTTCGCGCTTGGGCCCCTTGGCAATCACGACCAGGCCGGAGTCGGTGACGTGGAAGCGCTGACGGTCGCGCTCGAGGTCGTAGCCGATCTCGTCGCCCTCGGGAACGTAGACGTTCTTGTCGATGATCGCGCGGCGCACGCGGGCGTGGCGGCCGATTTCGCTATAGTCCATCAGGATCGAGTCCTCGACCAAGCTCCAGGAGTGCACGAAGACCGACCGGCCAAGCACCGAATTGCGCACCATCCCGCCCGATACGATGCAGCCCTCGGAGATGACCGAGTGGAGCGCCTCGCCGCGCCGCCCGTTCTCATCGAAAACGAACTTGGCCGGCGGCTGGTCGTAGTAAGCCGTGCGCAGCGGCCAGCGCTGGTTGTAAAGGTTCAGATGGGGCCGCGCGTCGCGCAGGTCCATGTTGGCCTCGTAGTAGGCATCGATAGTGCCGACGTCGCGCCAGTAACTCAGGTTGGCCTCGGAGTCGCCCTGGATGCGGTTGGTCATGAAGTTATAGGCGTAGACCGGGACGCGTTCAATCAGGCTCGGAATGAGGTCGCGGCCGAAATCGTGGCGGCTGGAGGGCAGCTTCGAGTCCTCGGCCAGCGCACGGCGCAGCACTTCGGGATCGAACAAGTAGTTGCCCATCGAGGCCAGGCACTGTCCCGGCACCCCCGGCATCTGGCGCGCCACGGCAGGCTTCTCCTCGAAACCGGACACGCGCAATCCCGAATCGACCTCGATGATGCCGAACTGGTCGGATTCCTCGAGGTGCACCGGAATCGTCGCGACCGTCACTGCGGCCTTGCGCTCGAGGTGGAACTCGATCATCTGCTGCACGTCCATGCGGTAGATATGGTCGGCGCCGAAGATCGCCACGAGGTCGGGGTTGTTGTCATCGAGCAGGTTGAGGTTCTGAAAGATCGCGTCGGCGGTGCCCTGGTACCAGTTCTCGCCCATGCGCATCTGGGCCGGGACCGGAGTGACGAAGTGATCGGTCAGTATCCCACCGAACTGCCATCCGTCCTTGAGGTGCTCGATCAGCGACTGCGAGCGCCACTGGACCAGCACGTAAATCGCGTAAATCCGTGAATTTACGAGGTTGGAAAGAACGAAATCGATGATGCGGTACTTGCCGCCGAAGGGCACCGCCGGCTTGGCGCGATCGCGGGTCAGCGGGTGCAGCCTGCTGCCCAGCCCCCCAGCCATCACCATCGCAAGCGTTCTCATCACCTTCCCACCCTTCAGTTAATCGTCTCGTAACCCGACAGTCATGCCAAGCCGCCGCACGGCCTAGTATAAGTAGCACCGCAAAAGAGAAAACGCTCGAAAATGGGGCAGCCGAGCACGCAACTTTGGGTCATTCTGTTAGAAATTGGAGGCCATTGTTGCAAAAAAGGTCCATATTGCGAAAGCTTCACAATTCCTGATTCAAATGGTTTCCCTATACCTAAAGGCGCGATTTATATAGAGATTTGCTCAAGACTCGACCTCGGAGCAACCACGGCACATCGCTTGCTTGAAACTTCCGTGAGCGATTTACGTCTAATTCAACGGCATGGCCGAGACCGACCTATAGAAGCAGAGAGGAGATGGTGCTATGCAAACCGCGATGACCGCGAAGACGACCGAGCGGCCGGGCGTCGTATACCGGACCGTATGCCAGAACCCTGGGTGCGGGGCCACATTCGATTTGCGAATAACCCCGGAGAACGCGAGCCTGCTAAGCGGCACACTGGCGTGCCCGCGATGCCGCAGACATGGCGGCATGCTGAAGTCGCAGGGCCGGCTGGGAAACAAGTTGTTCGGCGCCAAACTGGTCTTTCGGGCAACCGGCGTGGCGTCTAGCCGGGCCGACGAGGAAGAGCCGCTGTTCGATGAGGAGCAACCCTATTAAATCGGCTGCCAATCCACTAAAGTAGCCGCTACCGCTTCCCATCCATAACCCTGAAGCAGGCGCGCCGCCCGGTTGCTCGGACGGCGCGCCTGCCGCTTTTCAAACTATCCGATTCGTTCACTCGCGGCGGCTAAACTCCGGCCAGCGCTTCCGCCGTTACGCCTTGCAGGGACTGGATACTCGGCCGCTCCAGCATCCGCTTTATCCAGGCGTCGACGTTGGGGCGGTTGAGCCCCGCCTCAAGGCCCAGTTCGCCCAGCACCAGCAGGCGCGGCGCGAAGCCGATGTCGGCGATCGAAAAGTCACCGGCGAGAAATTGCTGGCCAGTGAGCTCGTGATTGAGGTAATCCAGCGCCCGCTCGATCGAGCGATGCAACCGTTGGAGACGGCCCTGGTCACGCTCGCCCTCGGCTCGAGCCATCTCGGCCATGAGCTGCCCGACCTGCGGGGTGAACGAGGTGTCGGCGAAATCCTCGAAAATCCGGGCGCGCGCACGCAGCGCGCTCGACTCCACCGACGGCAACACCGGGGGCTCCGGATATTCGTCTTCGAGGTACTCGATGATCACCGTCGAGTCGTAGACGGTGGTATCTTCGTCGACCAGCACCGGAACCCGGGCGAACGGATTGAGCCGCAGGAATTCGGGGCGCCGCTGGTCGCCTTGGGCGAGGTCGATCTGGATGAGCTCGTAGGTGAGGCTCTTTTCCGCCAGAACGATCCGCACTTTTTGGCCGAATGGACAGGGCAGGAAATCGTAAAGTTTCATCATACCCGGATGGCCTTTATGACGCCGCGACTGTGAGCTTCAGGCCAGCTTCAACCTCCGGGTCGAGCCTCACCGGAACGGTAAACTCGCCGAGCTGTTTGATAGGCTCAGCCAACATTATCTTTCGCCGCTCGATATCGAATCCGCGCTCTCGCAGCGCTCGCTCGATGTCGATATTGGTCACCGATCCGAACAACTTGCCCTCCTCGCCAGCGTTGGCGCTGATCGTGAGTGTCAACGCCTGGAGCCGCTCCTTGAGCTTGAGCGCCAACCCCTTGTTGGCTTCGCGCCGCAGCATCGCCTGGCCCTTCTGATGCTCGAACTCGCGCAGGTTCTTGGGATTGGCCTCGACCGCGAGGCGGCGCGGAAGCAGGTAGTTGCGAGCGTACCCGGCGCGGACTCTGACCACGTCTCCCGGGCGGCCCAGATTGGGCACGTCTTCATTTAGAATCACTTGCAAGTTCATAAGCTTAACCGCCGAACATCGGTCTGGCGCTTAGAAAAAATCTCCAAAGCTACCCGCCTCCTGGCTCGGCGGCTTGAGCCGCCGAAAATCCACCCAGAGATCGAAAATACCGGCTGCGCAGACCAAGGCCGCCAGCACCGGCTGGATTATTGTAACAAAATAGATGAGCCCCCGGACCCATGGCGGGATAGTTAGCGCCTTAAAATAAAAAGCCATGATCGCCAGTCCTTGGCAAAAATAGACCGCCGCCACGCATACGAAGCTGTCCGTCGCGGCCACCGCCAGCGCCAGCACCGGAACGAACATCCCGAACCCGGCCGCCAGCAGCACCCAGATGAGCCATTCCGGCGCCGCCCATCGGGCCAGATCTCCGAACAGCGAATAGCTGAGCCGCTGGCGACCGCCCATCCGCCAGAACACCGCGAGATTGAGCAGCGCACCGAAGCCTGCGCACATCGCCACCAGCGCCGGGCACAAGCGCAGCATCATATCCAGCAGCCCGGCCTCGGCCTCATGGGCCATCCCGGTCTCTATGCCGAGAACCTTGTAAAAGTCGTGAAAGTCGTGCCCGCGCGCCGTCCCGGATGCCAGTGCGTCGTGGACGGCCTTGGTCAGCGCTTCGACCGAACCAGCCATCGCAAAGGCCGTAATCACGCTGGCCGCCAGTACCACCATCGCGGTCACCAGCACG
>JAKAVN010000035.1 GCA_021827495.1 Deltaproteobacteria bacterium
CCGCCCGCTCCCTCCCAGGCGTCGGTCCATGCCGAACGCAGTTGGCGCGACGGTTTTCCCGTTCGGCTTTTGGAACGGACGGTGTCGCGCGAGCGCGCTTCGATCATTTTCTCGCGAAAGATTTCCGAGGTCTCCGCTTCAGTGGTCGCGAGCCACACCGAGCCGGTCCACGCGCCGGCGGCGCCCATCGCCATGCACGCGGCCATCTGGCGGCCGGTCATGATGCCGCCGGCTGCCAATACCGGAACGTCGCGGATTGGCTTGATCGCGCGCAGCACCTCGGGGATGAGCACGATCGTCGAGACCTCGCCGCAATGGCCGCCGGCCTCGCCGCCTTGCGCGACAATTATGTCGACTCCCGCCTTCACCTGGCGCACCGCGTGTTCCGGCGCTCCGACCAGCGCCGCGACCGGCACCCCGTGCTGACGGCCCATATCGATCATGGCCTGCGGCGGCACGCCCAGAGCGTTGGCGATCAATTTGATCGGATGGTGAAAGGCAATCTCGATCAGCTTCAACGCATGTTCCTGCTGCAGCGAGAACGGCGCATCGGAAGACTGAACCCGCCCCTCTTCAATCGCTTGCGAGGGCTCGATTCCATACTTCGAAAGAAGCTCGCGCACGAAATCCTTGTGTTGCGGCGGGATGCGCTCCGCGAGCGAGCGGTGCGTCACGCCCTTCTCGTTCTTGATCGAGAGGTTCTCCGGAATAAGCACGTCGATGCCGTACGGTTTGCCGTCGATGTGATCGTCGATCCATTTCAGCTCACGTTCGAGCTGATCAGGCGTGAAGCCGGTCGCTCCAAGTACTCCGAAACCGCCGGCGCGACTCACGGCGGCCACCACGTCCCGGCAGTGGCTGAAAGCCACCAGCGGGAAATCGATGCCGAGCATTTTGCAAATCGGTGTATTCATCCTGGCACCCCTCCCACCAATCATCCCAAAACCGGCCACTTGTCGCCAACGCGAACTTAGCGTCTCCGGACTTCCTCACGCATGCTCATGCTCGTTTGGAGCCTTGGTTCTTTACTCGCGATCCGCCGGTGGGAGCCGCCGCCGCCAGTGGACCTCCCCTAACCATCCTCCAGTAAAGGTCATCAAGTGGAGTCATACAAGGATTTTTTTCGTTTCGCGGCAGCGAGGCCACCCAGTCAAATCCGTCCATGTACTGCGTACTGCGCGGCATGAACGGTGCGAAATGTTTTCATGGCCAACGACCAGCAATCTGCCCCATTGCGCCACATAATGATTTAATTTAATCTTTAAACCTCTTACGAAGCGCCAAGACCTGCATTCGTAATTCTGTAGTCGCTCGGATTCTTGCCATAGAAGCCACATCTGTGCTGATTATTATGTGCTGCGGGTAACAAATGCTCATGGTTGCAGCAGCCAGACACGTGCCTGGGTGTTTGCCAGAAAGACATGGTGTGCCAGTGTTTTGGGCGGCTGACCGATAATGAGACAGCGCGGTGAAATAAATTCGCGACCATTTGGTGCGGGCAACTGGGGCCATTGAACTGGCCTGATGATGACTACTGTCGAAAACCTGATCACCTCCGCCCTAACGGCCTTCGGCCTGGTTGCTGTGTTGACGCCGGTGGTCAAGGCGCTTGCATTGCGCTGCAACATTATCGCGCCGCCCTGCGAGGAGTCGGGCCATCCCGAGCCGATACCGGTGCTCGGCGGCGTGGCGATCGTCGTAGCCGTAATCGTGGCGCTCGGCGTTGCGGGTGAGTTGCCGCTGTGGATGCTGGCCGGGATGCTGGCGCTGTTGGCGGTGGGCGTCGTCGACGACGCGGTGGCGTTGACGCCGTCGCGCAAGCTGCTGGCGCAGTTGGCGGTGGTCGCGTTTTTCCTGTGGGCTGCGCCGCCCCCGCCCGAGGTCACGCGCTGGCCCCTGGTCAACCTGGGGCTGGCGGCCTTCTGGATGGTCGCCGTGATCAACGCCTTCAATCTGATCGACGGGCTCGACGGACTCGCCGCCGGCCTCGGGATAGCCGCGGTGGGCGCGGTCGGTGTGGTCGCCTGGTGGTCGCACGACCCGGCCGTGGCGTGTGCGGCATTGGCGGCCGGGGCGGCGTTGGGCGGTTTCCTGTTATTCAATTTTTATCCGGCCTCGATCTTCATGGGCGACAGCGGCGCGTTGCCGATGGGGTTTCTGCTCGGTGCGTTGTCGCTGCAAGGGGCCGCGCTGGAATTCAATTCGCATCTTTCGCGTGCCGTCTTCCCGGTGCTGGTGATGCTGGTGCCGCTGCTCGACACCACCATCGTGACCGTGTCGCGCCTGGCCACCGGAAATCCGATTTCGCGCCGCGGCCTGGACCATTCGCATCATCGGCTGCTGCTGCTGGGGTTGACCGTGCGCCGCGCGGTGGTGGTGAGCTGGGGCCTGGCGGCGGCGGGCGCGCTGATGGCAGTGGGCGAGAGCCTGCTGCCGCATGCCTATTTGCTCAGCGCCGTGCCGTTCGTAATCTTGGGAATCGGCGTGATCGCGCTCTTCATGGTCGATCTGACCTTCGAGGCACGCGCGCCGGGCGTCGCCTACGGCTCCGTGCAAGGCGTCGCGCGCTACATTCTGAGCCTCGCCTACAAGCGGCGCCTGGCCGAAGCGGTGCTCGACTTCGCGCTCATCCCGGCGGCCTACTTCGGCGCTTGCCTGCTGCGCCGCAACTTGGTGATCAACGACGGCCAGGTCCAATCGATGATGGGCAGCACGCCGGTCTTCTTCGTCTTGACCTACACCGCCTTCGGACTGACCGGCGTCTATCGCGGCATGTGGCGTTACGCCGGGATCGCCGACCTCATCCGCTTTGCCAATGGCTCGCTGTTGGCCGGCATCCTGGTCGCCATCGCCTCATTGTTCATGCGCCTGGAGGTCTCGGGCTCGGTAACCGTCCTGTACGTCATCCTGCTGTTCGATCTGCTGGTCTTCACGCGGATGTCGTTCCAGATGCTGCGGCGGGCGGTCGCACTGTTCGCCTTGCCGACCGAGCGGGTTCTGGTCGTAGGCGCGGGGCGGATGGGTGAGGCGGCCGTGCGCTACATCTTCTCGGGCAACGACCGGCTGGTGCGGCTGGTCGGTTTCGTCGACGACGACATTTTCAAGGAAGGCAAGCTCGTGCACGGCCATCAGGTGCTGGGCCCGCTCGACGAACTGCCGCGAATCTATGAAGCGACGGGGTTTCATCAGATTCTGATCGCCGCCGACTCCATCAGCGAAGACCGCCTGGCGCTGGTCGCGGCCTTTGCCGACGCCCGCCGTTTGCCCGTCAAGCGCCTGTCGATCGAAGTCGGCGAGTTCGTTCCAGGCGCCGCCAACGGCAAGATGGCGGCGTCCCCGGCGACACCGGTGGCCGCGCGGCCCTTGGTCGCTTGAGGAGCCGGGGCGAAGCGCGCGTCCGCGGGCATTGGAAGGCGCGCCGGGCGGAGGCGCTGGTTTGCCTTGCCCGCTTCTGGCATTGTAGTCGGGGTGGCGGGCATGGCGGCTTGACGTTCGGCGGGGCGTCAAGCCGTGCGTCTGAAAGGGAATGCGAATGGCTATGAACCGCGCACGCAAGCCGGTGAGGATTGTTCCGAAGGGGTGGGGGCGCGAGGTATGGATCGTCAACGGCGATCTGTACTGCGGCAAAATACTCGAGATTCGTAAGGGCAAACGCTGCTCACTGCACTTTCACAAGCTCAAGACCGAGTCGTTCTACCTGCGGGCCGGCTTGCTTAAGGTCCGGGTCAAGGAAGCGCCGGACTCCGAGGTGATTGACGAGTTCGAACTCACCGCTGGCGAATGCATGGACATTCCCGTGGGGCTGGTGCATCAGATGGAGGCGCTGGAGGATGCCGAGTTGTACGAGTTCTCCACCCAGCACTTCGACAGCGACTCGCATCGCATCGTCCCCGGCGACTAAGCGGCGCGGGCGGAACACGCGGGATAATCGATGGCTAAGGTTGCGCTGATAACCGGAGTTACCGGACAGGACGGCTCGTACCTGGCGGAATTTTTGATCAAGCAGGGGTACGAAGTGCACGGCGTGGTGCGCCGGACCTCGAGTTTCGCAACCGGGCGGATCGACCATATGCGCAAGGGCTTCGGCCCGGGTTCCTCGCCGCTGCAACTGCACTACGGCGACCTGGGCGACGGCACCGGGCTGCGCACGATCGTCGAGCAGGTGCGGCCCGACGAGGTCTACAACCTGGCCGCGCAGTCGCACGTGCGCATCTCGTTCGACCAGCCCGAGTACACCGCCGACGTGGTCGGGCTGGGCGCGCTGCGCCTGCTGGAGGCGCTGCGCGACCACAACAAGCGCCACGGCCGCGCGGCGCGCTACTACCAGGCGGGGTCGTCCGAGATGTTCGGCCGGGTGGCCGAGGTGCCGCAGCGCGAGACCACGCCCTTCCATCCGCGCAGTCCCTACGCCTGCGCCAAGGTCTACGCCCACTGGCAGACCATCAATTACCGTGAGGCCTACGGGCTGTTCGCCGCCAACGGCATCCTGTTCAACCACGAATCGCCGCGCCGCGGCGAGAACTTCGTCACCCGCAAGATCACCCGCAGTGCCACCCGCATCAAGCTCGGCATGCAGGACAAGCTTGCGCTGGGCAACCTCGACGCCCGCCGCGACTGGGGCTTTGCCGGTGACTACGTCGAGGCGATGTGGATGATGCTGCAGCAGGAGCGTCCCGACGACTACGTCATCGCCACCGGCGAGACCCATTCCGTGCAGGAATTTCTCGAGCGCGTATTCGACCTGCTCAAGCTCGACTGGCGCAAGCATATCGAGACCGACCCGCGCTATCTGCGGCCGGCCGAGGTCGACCTGTTGCAGGGCGACAGCTCCAAGGCGCGGCGCATCCTGCAATGGCAGCCGCGGGTCAAGTTCGAGCAACTGGTCGAGATGATGGTCGCGGGCGACCTCGAGTTGGCCGAGCGCGAGCAGCGCGGCCGCGGCCGTTAGCGCCAGCCGCCGGGCCCGGCGGCGATCCAGCCTCAGGCAGGCACCGCGCGCGCGGCTCGACGATCTGCGCGTCCGAAGCGATGGGTTTCGTCACAGGCCGGTTGCTCCTTGCGCGCCGGATTGCGCGCCCGCCGGCTGCCCGGTTCCCTTCCAACCACTGAATAGAGCCGCGATTGCAAATCCATTGGCCTTGCCCTCGAAGGCTATTTCGCGAAAGGATGAATCGAACGTCCCGGGCGGCGCGCCGGGTGCGTTCAAGCGCGGCCGCTGCGAGAGTTGCGCGGGAATTCCGCGAAAACTTCGCGGCCGGTTTGCGGGATTTCGCTATGGCTCAGCGGCGACGCAGATTTTCAGCCTTCATGGTGCGCGGCGGGCTCGCACGCCACTCGCTCAACGACGAGAGCGCGGCGTTCCCGGAGAGCTTTGCGCTCACGCGCCTGCATGACGCCGTGCAATGGGCGCGCAAGTATTCCTTTTTCAGTTATCCCTTCGTGACCGCGTGCTGCGGGATGGAATACTTCTCGGTGGCCGGCCCGCGCTACGACATCGACCGCTTCGGCGCCGCGCTGCCGCGCTTCACTCCGCGCCAGGCCGACCTGCTGTTCGTGGTCGGCACCATCACCCAGCGCCAGGCGCCCATTCTGCGCCGGGTGTGGGAGCAGATGGCGGAGCCGAAGTGGGTGATGTCGTTCGGCGCTTGCACCAGTTCGGGCGGCCCCTACGACAACTACGCCGTGCTCCAGGGCATCGACCGGGTAATCCCGGTCGACATCTACATTCCCGGATGCCCGCCGCGTCCCGAGGCCGTGCTCGACGGGCTAATCAAGCTGCAATACCGCGTCCAGCATGAACGCCAGCCACAACTCTGGGCCAAGCTCCATGGCAGCGGACGCAAGCTCGACTAACGCACTAAAGATCGCGCAGGTCACGGTCGACGGCCGCCCCATCCAGGCGCCCGAGGGCACGCCGCTGTTGCAGGCGATGCTCGACGCGGGGCTCGACGTCCCGCACTACTGCTACCATCCCAAGCTCAGCATCGACGGCAGCTGCCGGCTGTGCCAGGTGAAGATCGAGGGGATGCCGAAGCTGCAGATCTCGTGCAACACGCAGGTGCGCGACGGGATGATCGTGCATACGGCGGACCCCGAGGTCGCGCTGGCGCGCCGCGGCGTGCTCGAGCTGCTGCTGCTCAACCATCCCCTGGACTGCCCGATCTGCGACAAGGCCGGAGAGTGCTGGCTGCAGGACTACTCGATGCGTTTCGGCAGCCGCTTCGCACGCACGCTCGAGCCGCGCCGCAAGCATCAAAAGCGCCTCGACATCGGCGCGCGCATGCTGCTCGACCAGGAACGATGCATCCTATGCCGGCGCTGCGTGCGCTTCTGCCGCGAGATCAGCAAGACCGGCGAACTCGCGATCTTCAACCTGGGCGACCGCTCGGTGCTCGACATCCACGACCGCCGCCTCGACAACGACTACTCCATCTGCACCGCCGACATCTGTCCGGTCGGCGCGCTGGAGAGCAAGGACTTCCACCATCGCATCCGCGTCTGGTTTCTCCAGCGGACCGCCAGCGTGTGCCCCGGATGCTCCAACGGCTGCAACATCATGGTCTGCGAGCACCGCAACCGCGTCTGGCGCCTGATCCCGCGCCGCAACGACGCGGTCAACGACACCTGGATGTGCGACCACGGCCGCCTGGACTACAAGTTCGTCGGCGACCCGCAGCGCCTGCGCACGCCGATGGTGGCGGACAACGGCGGCGCGCTCGCCCCCGCATCATGGGAGGAGGCGCTGGCGCGCGCGGCCGCGGCGATTGCCGCGCTCACGGCGCGCCACGGCGCCGGCGCGCTGGGCGCGATGGTCTCGCCGCAGCTCACCAACGAAGAGAACTTCCGCTTCGGTGAGCTGTTGCGCGCGGCCGGCGCGGGCAAGATCGCGATGGCGGTGCGGCGCGGGATGGCCGACGATTTCCTGATCAAGGCCGAGAAGGCGCCCAACGCGCGCGGCGTGCGCGAGATGGCACTGGTGAGCGGCAGCGACGACGGGCTTGGCGAGCTGCTGCGCGCCGCCGAGGCGGGCGAGCTCAAGGGGCTCTATCTGTGCGGCGGCGAGCTGCTCGACGCGCTCACACCAGAGCGCCTCGGCGCGATCCTGGGGCGGCTCGAACTGCTGATCGTGCACGGGCTGAGGCTCGATCCGCGCCTGGGACGCGCGGCCGTGGTAATTCCCACCACGGCGTTTGCCGAGAAGGACGGCTCGTTCATCAATCACGCCGGCCGCGTGCAACGCATCTTCAAGGCGCTCGAGACGCCGCCCGGATGGCTCAGCGACGGCGAGGTCTTCACGCGCCTGCTCAACGCGATCGATGGCGGGCGCCGGCGCTTCGACCCGGAGGCGATGTGGGAGCCGATAGGGCGCGCGCATCCGCGTTTCGCCGGGATTTCGCTGGAAATGCTCGGCGCCGGTGGCGCGCTGCTCGACGGCGCCGGCGCGCAAGGCGCGGGCGACCGTTAAATCGCTTGCCGCCGGACGACCAATTGACGCAATCTGTGGTTGCGAACGGGCATTGCGTGGCGTGCGAAAGGCGGCTGCGTGGCCGAGCGACGGAGCAGCGGGTGGCGCGGCGTGCGCGCGGCCGGCGGCGGAGTTTGGGGACTTCGGCGCGCGCCCGGCTGCGCTGAGCGCAGCCGCTACTCGGCGCGCCAGGATTCGCAGCGCGCCGCGCGTTTTGCCTGGCCCGTCGGCACGGACGACTGGAGAGCAGGCGCGTCGTCCCTGCATCGAGGAGGCCTGCCATAGCCGCAGGGGGACAGAAAATTATGGCGACGGCAGCAGCTCCGGAACCGCGTGGCCTCAAGGGCTACCTCGCGACCCATCGCACGCTCGAAACATATCCGGTCGGCGCGCATCGGTGGGGTATGTTGTTGCTCACCGTGCTCGCCACCATCATCTCGTTTTACGAATTCCAGTTCGCCCCGCTGCTGCCGCTGTGGATTCTCACGCTGCACTTCAGCCTCGAGGACTTCAGCCGGTTTCTGCTTTTCGCGGTTCTGCTGTCGGGCGGCTCAGCGATGATCGGCGGCCCGCTCGCCGATCGCCACGGCCGCATCATCGTCATCGATACCTGTCTGGCGGTGATGATCGCGCTCACCTTTCTCAACCTGTTGATGGTGAATTTCTGGAGCTTCGTGATCATCCGCGGCGCGATGAATCTGGTGGCGGGACTGATGTGGGGCGCGCTGGGCGGCCTGACCCGCGACATGTCGCCGCGGGTGAGCCGCGGTACGGCTTTTGGCTTGCTCGTCGTCGGCGCGGTCGGCTGCCTCTTTCTATGGAACTTCGTCAGCGGCGTGACGCTGCCGCTCTTCCACAACAGTTGGCGCGCCGAGATCGTGCTGATGGGGGCGCTCGCGGTCGCGATGTACATCCCGGTGCTGCTGTGGCTCAAGGACCTCCATCCCAACCTGCGCCTGACCATCGTCGAGAGCGAATCGGCGGTGGCGCCGGCCGCCGCCGAACACCTTCGCGCAGAGGCCATGGAGGTTCCGGCGAGCGGCGGCGCGGCCTTCAGGGAGTTGCTCAGCCGCCGGGAGGTATGGCTATTGGTGCTCGGCTGCGTGGCCTTTCTGACGCTTCCGATCACAAGCCAGACGTTTTTCCCGCTGATGTTCACGCGGGCGTTCGGTTACAGCCCGGCCGAGGCGGCCAAGATGGCGTCGTACTTCTGGCTGCTCAACCTTTTCATGCTGGTACCGGCCGGATGGTTGTCGGACAGGCTGCGCGTGCGCAAGCCGCTCGTCCTGATCGGCACGGTGGCGGCCCTTGCGGTGTTGATCTGGTGGATTGGAACGTTCTCCCACCCGTTGCGGCCTTTCCAGCTGGGCGCGGTGATGTTCATCCTCGGAGGGCTGGTAGCCTTCACCTACATTCCCTGGTGCGCGCAGTATTCGGAGCTGCTCGAGGACATCTCACCGGCGCTGCAAGCGAGCGGATGGTCCTTCTTCCAATTGATTTACCGCGGCTGGATCGCCATCTCGAGCCAGATCCTTGCCTATGTCACGGGCCATTATGGATGGGCCGCCTGGATGTGGGTCGCCGTTGCTGGCATGATCCTATTTATCCCCGCGATGCTCGCGGTGCGCGGCGGCTGGGTTCCGGCCAAGGCCGGGCAAGGCTCGGGCGAGCAGGCGGCGCCCACGGCGCGGCCTACGCCGGCGTAAACTGCTTGCGCGTACAGGTGAAGCAGGCCAGATGGCGGTCAGGGTGGTAAAAGTCGTGCGGCCGGCGCTGCGTGTGGTGGGGCCGCACTCGTCGTGGGCGGTGCTGGTGGGGCTGTGGGTCACTACCGTCCACCTGGTGCGCAACCTGGCCGGCTTCGCGCGCGGACGCCAGGATTTCACCGTTCACTTTCCGGAGCAGCGCTTCATGCAGCCGCCGGCGATGCGCGGGATGCCGGTGCTGGTGCGGATGGAAAACGGCAAGGAGCGCTGCGTCGCGTGCGGGCTGTGCGAATGGGCCTGCCCCACCACCTGCATCACGATCTATCCCGCCGAGACCGCCGATGAGGTCGAGCGCTATCCCGAAGTCTTCGACATCGATATGTCGCGTTGCATGTTCTGCGGGTTATGCGAGGAGGCCTGCCCCGAGGAGGCGATCGTGATGAGCCGGCAGGTCGAGATTTCGAGCTACTCGCGCCGCGGCTCGCTCTGGCACAAGGTGGATTTGCTGGTGCCCGAGGATCGGCTCAAGACCCGGATCGATTTTCTGCGCGGTGAGTACGAGTTCCCGCCGGCCGGCCCGCAAGTTCCGGCAAACGATCGAGGCAAATGATCGAGTGATGAGCGCCGCCGAGGAACAAAAAGCGCCCGCTGCCGCGCCGCCCGAGCCTTCCGCGCTGCTGCAAAAGGTGATCGCGCGGCTCGGCCCGCTGGCCGCGGAGCATCACAGCTTTCGCGGCGACGACCGTATCCATGTGGCGCGCGAGAATATCCTCGCGGCGGCGCGCGCGCTGCGCGACTCGCCCGAGCTGGGCTTCGACCTGCTGCTCGACCTGACCTGCGTCGACTACTTCGGCCAGCCTGACGGCTTCCAGAGCCCTCCCGAGACCTGGGATCGCAAGCACAACCTGGTCAGCAAGCGTGCCGAGTGGCGCCATCGCGTCAACCTGCCCGCGCGCGGCGACGCTCCGCGCTTTGCCGTCGTCTATCACCTGGTCTCCACGCGCCTGCTTCATCGCCTGCGCGTGAAGTGCCGGGTGCCCGAGGATGACCCGGCGATCGCGAGCCTGAGCGGGTTGTGGCCCGGGGCCAATTGGCTCGAGCGCGAGACTTTCGACCTCTACGGCATCCGCTTCGAAGGCCATCCCGATCTGCGCCGCATCTACCTCTACGAAGAGTTCGTCGGCCATCCGCTGCGCAAGGACTACGCCAAGCACGACGAGCAGCCGCTTGAGCCTTATGCCGGACCAGGAGCACAAGAACCCCGCCGCCCCCACTGACGCCCGCTCCGCCGATTCGACGCGCGATCCGCAAACGCCGCTGATGCGGTTGCAGATGGGCCCGTCGCATCCGGCGACCCACGGGACCGTCAGGATGATGCTCGACCTCGACGGCGAGCGCGTGGTCAAGGCCGACATCCAGGTCGGCTATCTCCATCGCGGCTTCGAGAAGGAGTGCGAGACCGGCTATTACTACCAGAACATCCCTTACACCGACCGGCTGAACTACAGTTCGCCGATGCTCAACAACGTCGGCTACTGTATGGCGGTCGAGAAGCTGATGGATCTGCGCACGCCGCCGCGCTGCGACTTCATCCGGGTGATCGCGGGCGAAATCTCGCGCATGAGCGATCATTACCTGTGCCTGGGCGCGATGGCGCTGGAGCTGGCGGCGATGACGCCGTTTCTATACCTGCTCGAAGCGCGCGAATTGATGTACGACCTGCTCGACGCGCTGTGTGGCGCGCGCGTCACCACCAACTACATCCGTATCGGCGGGGTCTCCGCCGACCTGCCCGAGGGCTTCGAGCGCTTCGCCACCGAGCGCCTGGAGCGCTCGCTGCGCCTGCTCGAAGACGCGGACAAATTGCTCACCCAAAATCCGGTCTTCCGCGAACGTCTGGAAGGCACCGGCCATCTGGCGCCCGAGACGCTCATCGCGCACGGCGTGACCGGCCCGCTCTTGCGCGCGGGCGGCGTGCCCTACGACGTGCGCCGCGTGCAGCCGTATCTCGTTTACGACCAGTTGGACTTCGACGTTCCGGTCGGCGAGCGCAGCGACAACTTCGACCGCTACCTGGTGCGCCTCGAGGAACTGCGCCAGAGCCGCCGCATGATCGCGCAGTGCTTCGAGAAGCTTCCCTCCGGGCCGGTCAACTGCGACGACCCGCGCGTGCGCTGGCCGCGCAAGGGCAAGGTCTTCGGCCGGATGGAAGAACTGATCGACCAGTTCAAGCTGGTCACCCAAGGCGGCCTGGTCGAGCCGGGCGAGATCTATCACGCGGTCGAGGGCGCCAACGGCGAGCTGGGCTTCTACCTCGTGAGCGACGGCACCGGCAAGCCCTACAAGTGCCGCTGCCGCGCGCCGAGCTTTTCCAACATGTCGGCGCTGGAGAAAATGATCACGGGCGGGATGCTGGCCGACGTGGTGCCGACCTTCGACCTAATCAACATGATCGGCGGCGAGTGCGACCGCTAGCACGCGGCTGCCGCGGCGGCGCGCGCGTGAGAGGCGATGGGACTGTCGGCTGAAACCCGGGAAAAGATCCGCGCCGAGCAGGCGCGCTTTCCGCACGTCCGCGGCGCGCTCCTAGCGGCGCTGTATCTCGCGCGCGACGACCTGGGCGCGCTCGGCCCCGCGGCCTTTGCCGAGATCGCGCCGCTGTTCGCGATGCGCGCCAATGAGGTCGCCGAGGTCGCCTCGTTCTACTCGCTCTTCAACCTGCCCCGCGCCGAGGCCGTGCTCCAGGTCTGCACCAATCTGTCCTGCGCGCTGCGCGGCGCGCGCGGCGTGGTGCGCGAGCTCGAGCGCCGCCTCGGCATCAAGGCGGGCACCGCGACGCCCGACGGCCGCTTTGCGATCGTCGAGGTCGAATGCCTCGGCGCCTGCGCGACCGCGCCGGTCCTCCAGGTCAACCGCAATCCCTATCTCGAAAATGTAACCCCGCAGTCCGCCGCGCGCCTGCTCGAATCACCCGGCGCGGCGCGCGCCGCGCGCTGGCCCGCGCCCGTCATCTCGCAGATCCCCGAGGGCGTCGACGGCTACCTGCTTCCGCCCGGCGAGGAGAAATGGCTGACGCTGGAGGCTTACCAGGCGCACGGCGGCTTCGAGGCGGTGCGCAAGGCGGGCGCGATGGCGCCCAAGGACCTCGCCGCGCTGGTCAAGGAGTCCAACCTGCGTGGGCGCGGCGGCGCCGGATTCGTCACCGGGCTTAAATGGTCGTTCATGCCGGCGCGCGACGCCCGCCCGCGCTATCTCGCGGTCAATGCCGACGAAAGCGAGCCCGGCACTTTCAAGGACCGCCAGATCATGTCGCGCAATCCGTTTCTGCCCCTGGCGGGAATCATGATCGCCGCGATGGCGATGGAGTCCACGGCGGCCTTCATCTATATCCGCGGCGAATACGTCGAGGAGTTCGATGCGATGAGCGCGGCGATCCGCCGGCTCTACGCGGCCGGAATTCTCGGCGACCGCGCGCTCGGCTTCAATCGCCGCTTCGACATTACGATCCAGCAGGGGGCCGGCGCCTACATCTGCGGCGAAGAGAGCGGGATGCTCGAGTCGATGGAGGGGCGCAAGGGACAGCCGCGCAAGCGCCCGCCATTCCCCGCGCAGGTGGGATTGTGGGGCCAGCCGACCACGGTCGACAACCTCGAGACGCTCGCGCACGTGCCGGCGATCGTGATGCGCGGAGCGCAATGGTTTTTGGACGAGGGGGTCAAGAATGCTTCCGGCCACACGCTGTTCGGCGTAAGCGGGCACGTCAACCGGCCCGGGATTTTCGAGCTCAGGCTGGGCGTGAAGCTGCGCGACCTCATCTACAAGTATGCCGGCGGGGTTCCCGGCGGCCGCCCGGTAAAGGCGGTGATTCCGGGTGGCGTCTCGATGCCGGTGCTGCGCGGCGACCAGATCGACGTCGCGATGGATCATGAATCGCTGCGCACGGCCGGCACGCTGATCGGCACTGGCGGGGTGATCGTGATGGACGATCGCACCTGCATGGTGCGCACGGCGCTGGTGGTGGCGCGCTTCTTCGAGCACGAATCGTGCGGCCAGTGTACGCAATGCCGCGAAGGCACCGGATGGACCTACAAGACGCTGCGCCGGATCGAAAATGGCGAGGGCGCGCCGCAGGACCTCCAGACCCTGGCCGACACTTTCGATTTCATGGACGGCAAATGCATCTGCGCGCTCGCCGACGGCGCGGCGTGGGGCGCGCGCGCGTTTCTCAAGCAGTTCCGCGCCGACTTCGAGGCCCACATCGCGAAGCATCGATGCCCCTTCCCGGAGAGCTTCGAGGCATGAGCGCCCGGCCGAGCCGCAACGCGATCGTCGCCATCCTCGGCACGCCGGACCGGACCGAGGGCAGCCTTGACGATCCGCGCACGCGCGAGGAAGGCGGCGTGCGCTTCAACGAGCGGTGGATCTACACGCACCTGCGCCACGATCCGGCGGGCGCCGCGATGCGCGCCGTGTACTGGATGCGCTACGACTTTCGCGGCACCGCCGTGCGCAACAGCGAGGCCGAGTCCTGGCGGCCCGACACGGCGCTCATCGAGGCCGCCATGAAGCGCGCCGGCCGCCTCCCGCCGCTCGATCCGTCGAATAACCCGGCGCTCGCGCCCACCAACGACTATCGCCCGGCCTCCGACCTCAAGGACGCCGGCCTCGGCGGCGGCTTCCAGGAAGCCTCTGCAAAGCCGGCCGACCTAACTCCCGCCCGCTCCGTTACCCAGATCCCGGGTCCAAACAGCCCACAAGGGTGAGCTTCCACGCGCCCTGGCGCGGACCGCGACATAAACGTTTGTTAATTGGCCGCGCGCGCCACCGCTTGTTAGATTCGGCCTAGACAATCTGCAAGCGCACAACTTCACGATGAGCGGAGTTCGCTGAATCATGCTGTTTCCACGATTCAATCATTATGCCCGGCACTATGCCCTGACAGCGGCGGCGGCGGCGATCGTGATGCTGGCTACGCGCGCGCAGGCCGAGACGCTCACGCTCAACCAGGCCATCGCGCGCGCGCTCGCCTTCGCGCCGACGGTCGCCTCGGCCAGTGCACAGAGCGATCTGAGCGGTGCGCTGGTGCGTGAGGCGCGCGCCCCGCTCTATCCTTCGCTCTCGGCCGGCTCCGAATACATGCAGGCGCCCGGCTACAGCATCGCGGTCTCCAACGGCGGACTTTCCAGCGCCCTGCTGATGCTCAATTACACCGCCTACGACTTCGGCCACCAGGCTGCCCTGGCCCGCGCGGCGCTGTACCAGAGCCAGGCCGCCCGGTACGGCATACCCGCGGCACGCGCCCAAATAGTCTTCGATACTACGGCCGCGTACTATGATTTGCAGCGCGCGCGCGCGATCGAGCGCGAACTTGCTGCCAACGCCGCGCGCCTTAAGCGTTACGTCGCGGTGGTCGAACGGTTGCGCGCCAGCGGCCGCGCGATTTCCAACGACGTGCTCAAGGTCCAGACCGCCAGCGACAACGCCCAGCTCACTCTGGCCAATGCGCACAGCACGGCCGCGCGCGCCTCGGCGATGCTCGGTTCGATGATTGGCGACTTCGACCGGTCCGACCTGAACGTGGCGGAAGCCAACGGCCTGCCCGCCGAGCCCGGCGGCGATTTCTCGCGCAACCCGATGCTGCTGGCCGCCGAGCGAACGGCCGCTTCAACCAGGGCGACGGTGCAAGCGGCGATCCGCGAGCGCTACCCGACGCTGAGACTTGCGGCCAGCGCCGGATGGGAGGGCATCAACCCACCGCATACCTTCACACACAACGGCGGCGCCTCGTACGACGGCCTGGTCTCGATGCCGATCTTCGACGGCGGATTAATCTCCTCGCATGTCGATCAGGCCCGCGCCAAGGTGCTCGCGGCGGATGCGCAGGTGCGGCAAGTCGAGCTTGACCTGCGCCGCCGGATGGCCGACGCGGCGCTGCGTTATCGCCAGGCGCGTGATCAGCTGGCCTTGCTGGCCAAGGCGCAGCCCACCGCCGACGCCGCCTTCGCGCTGGCCTGGGCGCGCTTTCTGGGCGGCGGCACGGCCACGCTGCTCGAGGTGCTCGACGCCTACCGGCAGGCTGAGTTACTGAGACTCGCGCGCCCCGATCAGGATTTCGCCACGCGCCAGGCCGCCGCCGAGGGCGCCCTGCTGCTCGGGGTCAACCAATGATCAGGCCGCGCGCCACCGCGCTAGTGTCGTGTAACGCAAATATGTTTAGCATCCGCGCGCCAGTTATGCCGGAAATAGGCGCGATTTCGCAAAGATTTAGGCAGTATCGCGACACCGGGGCCTATAATTATTTACGTTACACGACACTAGCATTATTTGCGCTGCTCGCCGGGCTGGCTGCGCTCGGATGCCGCGGGCCGGCGCCGGCCGGCGGGACCGCTGCCGGGAGCGCGCCTCGGGTGGTGCTTGCGGTGAGCGCCGCGCAGGCCGCCGTGCGGCCGATGCGCCAGCAGTTGTCGCTCATCGGCACCACCGCCGCGCTGCGCACTGTGACGCTGCGCGCGCCGACGTGCGGGCGCGTGGTCGGACTCGAAGTGACTACCGGCGACCGCGTTCAGCGCGGACAGGTGCTCGCGCACATCGTCAACCGGGAACAGGACGCCGCGAAGGCCGGCGTGGAAGTCGCGCGCAAGATCGATCCCAATGAAGCCGGCGCGATGGCGCGCGCGCTCAAGCGCTACTCCAGCGGACCGGGAATCCCGGTGCGCGCGCCCGAAAGCGCCCTGGTCGCCCAGCGCATCGTCAATCCCGGCCAGATCGTCAATGAATTCGATCCGCTGGTCACGCTGGTCGATCCCAACAGCGTCTATGTCGACGCGCAGGCGCCGATCAACGAACTCGGCGCGTTGAAGCCCGGGATGGACGCCAGCGTAACCTCGGCGCTGAACCCGGGCGTCAGCTATCCCGCGCGCATCTGGTCGCTCTCGCCGAGCTTCTCGGCCGGCGGCACCAATGCGCCGGTGTGGGTGCAATTCACAGGCCCGAGCCGAATCGCCGAGGTCGGCGCCGCGGTCGAGGTCCAGGTCACGATCAAATCCGTGCCCGATGCGATCGTGATACCGGCAGCCGCGCTGTTCCAGGACGCGGCGCGCGGCACCTCCTACGTCTTCACCGTGGGCGCCGACGGCCGTGCCCATCGCACCATCGTGGCCACCGCAATCCACACCCCGGCCGAAGTGCAGGTCACGCGCGGGCTCCAGCCCGGCGACCTCGTAATCACCTCCGGCGGCTACGCGCTCTCCGACGGACTCGCGATCAAAGTCGAGACACCCGCGGAAGATCATCAATGAGCAATACTAGAGAACCCGGGCCGAGCGCGGCCGTCGAGCGCTAAACGCATGAATCGCGGTAATTCTGCGTTTGCGCTCTTCACGGTTCTCGCCGCTACGGCGCTGGGGATTTTGCTTGCGTTCTCGATCCCCAATTCGGTTTTCCCCGAAATGCAGTTCAACCGGGCTGTGATTCTGGTCAACAGCGACGACTTGCCCGCGAGCCAAATGCTGGTCGCGGTCACCCACCCTCTCGAACAGGCGGCGTATGGAGTGCTCGGGACCTCACTGGTCCGCTCGACAACCACGCGCGGCAGTGCGGAGATTGATGTCACTTTTTCCGAAAAGGCGGATGTAACCGCGAGTTATCAATTGCTCAACGCCGCCCTCAGCGACGCAAGGGCCGGCCTGCCGCCTGGTACGACTATCAATACCCGTCTGCTGACCAACGCCACTTACGAAATTCTCGACGTGAGCATGAACTCGCACGATCGGGATCTCGCCGGACTCACTGACATCGCGTTTTACCGAATGGTTCCCGACTTCCATCGGATTCCTGGCGTTTATCGGGTTGAGATGTCGGGCGACAAATATCGCGAATATGTCGTGCACTTGAATCCGGCCGAGACCTTGGCGTACAAGCTCTCGCCGCAGGATGTGATCGACGGGCTTAAGCGGGCGAACGTAATCGGGTCTGCCGGCCGCGTGCTCGATAAGCATCGCATGCTGTTGACGGTGATCACGACCGACCTCCATACCGCCGATCAGCTCGCAGAGGTCGCGATTGCCACTGTCGCGGGCCAACCGGTCCATGTGCGGGATATCGGCACCGTAAACCTCGGCATCCGCGAGGACTATGTGAGATGCGAATCCCAAAACGGCCCCGCGGTCTTTATCGGCGTAACCGAACAGAGCGGCGCGAACACGGTCGCGATTGCCGATGCGGTCCATCGGCAGGTCGAGCAGCTCCGCCGCGAATACCCGGACGTCAATTTTTCTTTCAACTATGACCAGGCCGCGCTGGTCAGGGAATCCTTCGACAGCGTGCGCGACGCGATCGTGTTGGGCCTGATTCTGTCGGTTGCCGTAGTGTGGATCTTCACGGTGAGCCCGGTTAGTGCGTTCATTGCGGCGATCGTCGTTCCGTGCACGATTGCGATCACGTTCATCGTAATGAAGGCCGCCGCCATGACCTTCAACATGATGACGCTCGGCGGGCTGGCGGCCGGCATCGGCCTCTTTATCGACGACGCGATCGTGATGATCGAAGCGATCCATCGCTCGCGCGCGCTCAAGCTCAGCGCCGCGGACTCGCTTAGCCGCGCGCTGGTCGAACTGCGCCGCCCGCTAATCGCTTCCACCTTTACCGTTATCGTCGCTTTCCTGCCGTTGGCTTTTTTGACCGGTGTCAGCGGCGTATTCTTCCGCGCGCTTGCACTCACCCTCGGGGCCGGCCTGTTCATCTCGTTGCTGCTGGCGCTGTTTTTCACCCCCGCCCTGGAAGCCGCGTGCGAGAAGATCCGCGGCCGAAGCCGGCCTGCGGGGCGGGTTTTCGGTTTGATCACCAATGGTTACCTGCTGAGCCTCAGACCATTTCTGCGGCTACCCGCCGCCGCCCTGATCCTCGCCGCGATCTGCTTCGCGGCGGCAGCCGCCTTCTTCAGCACCATCGGCACCGACTATCTTCCGGCGATGGATGAAGGTGCGTTCGTGCTCGATTACATCACTCCGCCGCAAAGCACGCTCGACGATACCGGCGTATTGCTGCGCAAGATCGAGGCGATTTTAAAAACCACTCCTGAAGTCGCGGCCTTCGCACGCCGCACCGGCGCCCAACGCGGCTTCCAGTTGAGCGAATCGAACGTCGGCGATATCACCGTAAGGCTCAGGGCCAGGCGCAACCGCGGAATCGAGGCGATAATTAATTCCGTGCGCCAGCGCGTCTTGGCCGCCGTCCCCGGAGTGCATGTCGAATTCTCGCAGGTGCTGCAGGACCTGATCGGCGACCTTTCGGGTGTGCCCGAGCCGATCGAAATCAAGGTATTCGGCGCCGACCAGGATACGATCCAGTCGACGGCCATCCGCGTCGCCGACATTCTGCGCGCAACGCCGGGACTGGTCGACGTCTTCGACGGAATCGTGCTCAGCAGCCCCGAGCAGGAAATCCTGGTGAATCAGACCGCCGCCGAGCGCTATGGCCTGACGGCGCAGACCGTGCAGGACGCGCTGCACGCGGTGGTCCGTGGCACGGTGGCAACCGAGCTTCGGATCGGTAACCGGCTCTACGGGGTGCGCGTCCGCTATCCCGCTTCGTATCACGAGGATGTCGGCAAGCTGGCGCAGGTGTTGCTCTCGACGTCCGCCGCGGGAACGGTGCCGCTCTCCTCGATTTCGACCCTGCAATGGCTCGGCGAACAGCCGGAGCTCGCTCGCGAACGGCTGCGGCCAGTCGTTCACGTCACCGCACGCCTCAACGGAGTCAATCTTGGCGCGGCGATGGCGCGCGTCAAGCAGCGGTTCGCCGCGATGGTGGTGCCGGCGGGCGTCTCGCTCGAGTACGGCGGTCTCTATGCCGACCAACAGCAGGCGTTCGGTCAGCTCGAGCTGGTGCTGGTGGCTGGCGTAGTTCTGATGTTCCTGGTCGTGTTGTGGGAGTTCCGCCGCCCGACGCCGGCCGTCGCCGTCATGATTGGCGCACTGGCCTGCTTGTGCGGCAGCTTTGTCGGACTCTGGATCACCGGTATCACGCTGAATATTTCATCGTTCATGGGGATCATCATGGTGGCCGGCATCGCTGCCAAAAACGGCATCCTGCTGCTCGATCACGCCGAAAACCATGCCGGCGCGCGAACCTCGGTCCGCGAGGCATTGTTGGACGCGGCTAAAATTCGCGCGCGCCCGATCCTGATGACGACCCTCGCGACGGCGGCCGGCCTGCTACCGCTGGCGCTGGGAATCGGCGCCGGCGCGAAGGTCCAACAGCCGCTCGCGGTCGCGGTTATTGGCGGATTGGTCTTCGCTTTGATCTTTTCCACTCCGCTGGCCGGCGGAATCTACCTGCTCGGCACGCGCCCCGCCCCGCCCGGCCGCCGCGCCTGAACGGAAAGCGACCACTAAGCGTTCCGCCGCTCTCGCATAGCGCGCGATTCGGCGCTATTCATACTCGCGAATCGAGCCGCCATCGAGGCAGACTCAGACAATCACTCAGGCAAATGGAGAATGGAGACAGACAACGATGCCGATGCAACAGGGAAAGCCGAGACTCCAGGACAAGGTCGCAATCGTAACCGGCGCCGGGCGCGGAATCGGCCGCGCCGAGGCGATGCTGCTTGCGGCCGAGGGCGCCAAAGTCGTGGTCAACGATCTCGGCACGGACGTGCTCGGCAAGGGTGCCGACCAGAGCATCGCGGAAAAGGTGGCGGCGGAAATCCGCGCCGCGGGCGGTGCAGCGGTCGCCAATACGGACAGCGTCGCTTCGATGGAGGGCGGGCAGCGCATCATCCAGACTGCGGTCGATGCGTTTGGCCGGCTGGACATCCTCATCAACAATGCCGGCGCCGTGCGCCCGAAAGTAATCTTTCACATGACCGAGGACGACTGGGACTCGATGATCTCGGTGCATCTGAAGGGCCATTTCACAACCATCCGGTTCGCCAGCCCGATCTTCCGCGAGCAGAAGAGCGGCGTAATCGTCAACACCGCTTCCGAGTCGGGCCTCGGCCATTTCGGACAGGCGAGCTATTCGGCGGCCAAGGAGGGAATCGTCGGGCTGACGCGCACCGTGGCGCGCGATCTCGGGCGCTACGGCGTGCGTTGCAACGCGATACGGCCGCGCGCGGCGACCCGGCTGTTCGACGAGGGGGTCGCGGACGCGATGGACCGGGCGCGAGCGACGGTGGGCCCGGCGGCGGCACCCGCGATCCATCAGAGCGACTTGCAGGACAAGCCCGAACACGTCGCGGCGCTGGTGGTCTGGCTATGCACCGACGCAACGGCGAATGTCAACGGCCGCACCTTCGTGGTGGGCGGCAACCTGGTGGGATTGTACGCGGAGCCTGAGCCGGTACGTTCGCTCTATCGCGAGGGCGGATGGGACCTCGATACGCTCGATCGCATCGGGTCGCAGGACTTGATCGGCGGTGTGGTTAACGAATTTCTGCCGCGCTGAACCGCAGTGCGACGAAGGCAGATCATCGTGCTAACGCCGCCGGCGAAAGCGCGCTTGTGGGGGCGCTCGCGCCTCTGGCAATATTGCGCAATCAGATTGCGAAATTGCGATGTCCGCCGCGACCGCGGCGGACATCGCGACCACCCCGGCGCCGAGGTGGCGAAACGGCAGACGCAGAGGACTCAAAATCCTCCGAGCGCAAGCTCATGCGGGTTCAAGTCCCGCCCTCGGCACCAACTTTCTCCCGACGATTGCTGCGATTTCTAGCGCGGAAGACTTTGGCTGTCAAGTCCTCCGCGCAGATTTCGCGGCTGACTTTGGCTGAACTTTGGCTGTTTTTTGAGTTGCGCCCGCCAGCTCGTGCTGGGTTTTTTGCGAGTCCCGGCATCGCAACGGGGTCACCTGCAAACAGAAATTCCGGTACGGTGCCTCTTGTGCTAATGCACGTGATAGGCCTGCAATAGAAACTGCGATGTGGACCATAACCGGCACCGAGGTACTGCGGTTCCAAGGTCACGGCGACGTTTTTACAGATCTCGTCGACGGCCTGATACGCGCGGAAGCCTACGTCTGCGGTATATCGGATTCGGCGATAGCGACAAATTGTCGGGTGACCCTCCGCGACGGCGGAGTGGACTCGTCAGTTAGTGAGCCAGTCCTGCGATCGCCCACCGGATGGTTTCCTAACGCCACCTGCTGGCAGTACAAGGCATCTCCGTTCGCTGGCATCGGGGAACAGGACCTCAAGGACGAAATCGTAAAGCCATTCGCGGCCAAGTTGATCAAGGAGGGATTTGCCTACCGCTTCTGCATCGCCGACAGTCTGACAGCAGAAAAGAGAGCTGAATGGGAGACGATCCTTGATGCCGAGGCCAAAAAGCTAAACGCTGTCGCCCCAGCGTGCCGCGTGTTGACTGCGGATGATCTTGCCGCTTGGACGAGCAGAACGCCCGGCATCATTCTCAGATTCTTTAGGCCTGATCTTGCGGAGCTTTTGCACATGGATTCGTGGGGCCAGAGCGAGCGAGCGCTTACGCGCAACTTCGTTGAAGTCCCCGACTGGGCGCCAGTTCGCTCCTCGATCTTGGGCCACGTGGATTTCGGCAAGGACAGGCAAGACGCGGTGCTTTGGCTGCAGGGCGAATCCGGCGTAGGCAAGACTCGGATGGTGTATGAAACCCTCGCATCGCTCGCATCGGCGCGTGGACTGGTCGTGTACACGCGAGACGACGAGGTTGCAGTCCGCCTCGCCGTCGAACTCGCGAACGACGGGGCCGCTCGTGCTCTCCTGGTGGCAGACGAGTGCCCGCTGGAAAGTCGCGAGAAGATTGACGCGATGCTTGCGGGTCACAAGCATCGGGTACGCGTGGTCGCGATCGACAACGCTTCCGATTCTGTTCTCGGTCTCTCGCCACAGCTTCGCCTCGATAAAATGCCCGACGAGAAAATCGACCAGGTTCTTGCTGTCAATTTCCCCGGCGTAACTGCCGACCGGCGGCGTGAGTACGCACGTGTGTCGCGGGGCTTCGTTCGACTGGCAGCCGATCTATGCAGGAACGATCACCTGATCGAAGAAACCGGAGATTTGGGCCCTGCCTTGCCTGCGATCTCGCGTTACTTGTGGCGACGAATTGCTAACGAAGAAGAGCGAAGCGCATTGCTCGCTATCTCATTGGTTACGAGGGTCGGCTGTGCCGGCGATGTGGCCGCTGAACTGGCCACCCTCGCCACCTTAGTCGGTCTCTCTCGCGACCGCTTACTCGAGTCCGCAAGGCGTGTAAAAGATTCGACTGGTTTTGTTGCGGAAGGTGGTAGATATCTCTACGTAACCCCGGAAATAGTAGCGGTCGTTGGCTTTCAGGCAGCTTGGGAACGGTGGATCAGACTAGATTCAGTCTCTTTCCTGGGACGAGTTCCGCCGGAGCTGCTCGACCGATTCCAGAAAAGGGTTTCCCACAGCGCACATCAGGACGCCCGGGAGGTCGTCGCCCTATTTTTTCGCAAGTGGGTCGCGGCGCTAAAGGCCAGCGATCTAGCCGACTTGGAGATGGTCGAACGGTTAGCCTCGTTAGTCGAAACGGCTCCTACAAGATATCTTCCTGAGCTGGCTCAAGTCGTTAAAGGTGCCACTCAGCAGGAGCTCCTTGATATCTCGGGCGACCATATTTCCGGTAGATGGGGGCCGCGTCGCGTACTCGTCTGGCTACTCGAAAAGCTGGCAGCGTTTCCCGAATACTTTTCAGATGCCGAAGAGATTCTGTTTAGGTTGGCCCTTGCGGAGTCGGAGCCCTCGATTGCAAACAATGCAACGGGGGTTTGGCGGGAGCTATTTCAAATTGTCTTGTCTGGAACTGCTACTCCGTTCCACCAACGAATGGACCTTTTGCGGAAGCGGCTGTTCGACAACGAACCACGCGTCAGAGAACTAGCACTGCAAGCATTGAACGCTTCGCTGCGGTCGTTTTCCGGCGCGACCCGTAGTGCGGGATCCAAAACTCTAGGCGGAAGATTGATGCCCGATGAATGGCGTCCGCGGCCCGATGAAGAACCCCAGTGCCTTGAAATGGTGCAGACCCTAATCGAGAACATTTCGGGAAGTGAAATTGAAGACCTTCGGAATGCTGGACTGGAGATCTGCATAAAGAACGGTCGAAGATTTATAGCCGACGGTGACCTGCCCTTCTTGAAAAGGATTCTTTCGAGGGAAACGCTCCCGGCACGGTTGCTGCCGCGACTTCTCGAGATGCTCGATAATTCGATCGTATTCGACCTCTCGGACCAGAGGCGACCGCAGTGGTTGGAACCCGACTACGTTCTGGGAGTTCGGAAGTGGAGGGCAAGTCTCATTCCCTCCGATTTGCACGGACGGCTTCTCAGCACCATCGGCGTGGACCCATGGCACCATCCATTGGGTGATCGAGAAGACGCGTGGAGACAAGCAGTGACCCGGTTGGCGGCTGAGCTGGACAGGGAACCAGGAAAATTCGTCGCGGAACTAGACTGGCTCCTGTCAGACGAAGCAAGGAGTGCTGCGGTGCTGGGCGTCGAGCTTGGCCGCTTGGATGCGAGAGCTGCCCACTTGGATGTGATCGTAGCTGCAACGGGCAAGTTGCGAAGAAATTTGGGCCTCGCGAAAATGTACCTTGCAAACCTAGTCGCTGCCTATCCCGAACATCTGGATGCGGTGAATTCTGCTCTCGACCGAATCTGGAAGAACCCTGAGGTCGGTTACGAACTGACACTTGTGTGTGGGCGACCAGTGAGATCTCTCGGCAGAACGCTAGACCAGATTCGAGCCGGGCGACTCCAGCCCAGTCATTTGCAGGGTTTCATTACGGGCTATGGACCCGACGATCCATTGACTGAAGACGAGCTTGGCGAGGTTTTGCGAGTTCTTCTTCAAGCGGTGAACGATGGTGACGAATCCGCGGCACGCGTGGCCGTCGATTTGATCGGGTATCGCGTCGGTCATTTGGAGCGGGATGAGCTGAAGTCCTTGAGCGGAGAACTACTCCATCGCGTGTTTGAAATGCTCGAACTGACGGCAAAGAATGGAGGCGGTGATTCTTATTGGTGGGGTCGTTCGCTGAGCCGCTTGGCGTCTGTCGAGCCTTTGCGCGTCGCAAGAGCAGCCAGTCTGGGACTATGTGGAGAATACTTTCAAAAGGAGGAGTCGCAAAAAATACTCGTCGATCTCGCCCGCCATCATCCAGAAGAGGTTATGCAAAGTGTTGGAGCGATGATGCTCGACGAGGACTCCGGAGTTCAGTTCTTTGTGGGTCATTACCGAGGCCTCTTTAGTGCGCTGCCGCTTCCAGTTGTCTCCAAATGGATTCTGAACGCGGGCGTTGCAGGCGCTCGAAAGCTGGCGCGCCATCTTCCGGCTCCTTACATTGATTCGGCTGGCAAACCTGTGGTTCCTAAACTGACGGAGTTAGTGCTCGAGAAGTTCGAAGACGACGATCGGACATTTGCCGAATTCTGCGCTGGCACATACTCCTCCGGGTTGTTGATAGGAAACTTCGCTAACCAATTCCTAACAGAAGGAGAAACCGCCAGGCATTTTTTGTCCCATCCGTTGCGGCGGATTCGGCAATGGGCTGCGGAAAGAGTCGAGAGTTCTAAGATACATGCCACGCAGTGGCGACAGTTTCAGGAGGAGCGCGATCTCGACTAGCGCCGGCGGCTGGCGGGTATTCCAATCACGCCAAAGCCTCCACGTCCAGTTAGTTTTCGGACCGCCCTCGCCCGACTTCTAGCAGGGTACGGAAAAACTCGGTCAGTAAGTAGGTTTTCTACTGAGATTTAGTTGTCGTGGTTCAGGCGCAGGTACCAGGCGGGGCCGCAAGGG